>CALKRF010000040.1 GCA_937990665.1 uncultured Atopobium sp. | reverse complement strand
CTAGTACCGTCCAGGTTTCTTTAGTGGCAAACGTATCAATCTGCTGAGAAAGCCAGCCAAATTTGACAGATTTTCCTACCTTCACGAGACCAGATGTTGGCTGCAACTGCTGTGTCATCAGCTCAAGAAGCGTAGATTTACCAGCGCCATTCTCGCCCAAAATGCCATAGCGGTCTCCAGGGCCAATAAGCCATTCGACGTGCTTAATGACGTCTACATGGGAGTGTGAAGCATCTGCCTGCGTATTTTGATTTGTGTCAGCTGTCTGCGCGGCATTTTTGTAGGCAAACGAGACGTCATGCATCTCAATCACCTGCTTACCCAACCTAGAGACTGCCATGCGTTTGAGCTCAAGCGTGTTTCTCAGTGGTGGATCTTCGGCCAGAAGCTCCATGGCAGCATCAATCCTAAACTTAGGCTTTGACGTGCGTGCCTTTGCACCATGAGCAAGCCAGTTAAGCTCTTTTCTGAGCGTATTCTGACGGCGCTCTTCCATCACCGCTGCCTGTCTATCACGTTCAACTCGAGCTTGAATGTAGGCAGAATAACCGCCATCAAAGGGGTCAATTACACCGTCATGGACTTCCCACATGTGATCACAGACTTCATCCAGAAACCATCGGTCGTGAGTGACCAATATGAGAGCGCCGCTTCCTTCTGACCAGCGGTTTTTAAGGTGATTTGCAAGCCACTGAATAGCGTGAAGATCAAGGTGGTTGGTTGGCTCGTCAATAAGCATTAAGTCCCAGGTGCCCACAAGCAGTCGAGCCAAATCGCAGCGTCTACGCTGACCTCCGGAAAGCTCTCCTACCAGACCATTCCAGTCCAAGTCTCCAATGAGCTCATCAATAATCTTACGGATGCGAGCGTCAGATGCCCACTCATACTCTGGCGTGTCTCCCACAACAGCACTACAAACCGTCTGTGTATCAGAAAGTGAATCACTTTGGCCCATATAGCCTACTTGGATGCCACTTCTCCAAATTACGTTACCAGAATCAGGCTCAATTCTTTTGGCGATAAGATCTAAGAGGGTTGATTTTCCATCGCCGTTTTTTCCCACAACACCAATACGGTCACCCTCATTAACGCCAATAGTCTGGTTGGTAAGAACTTTCTTACCAGGCCATTCCATAGAAATTTGTTCGCAACCTACCAGAATTCCCACTAGTTATCACCTAAAAAAGAACGAAGTAACGCAATTTCTTCTCCCCAACCAGAAAGCTCAGAATGAGGAGTCTCCAAAATCATAGGAAGCGTGTTGACGCGCGGATTAGTCACCACAGCGCGGAACGTATCAAGACCAATAAAGCCTTTTCCAATCTGCTCATGTCTATCTTTATGTGCTCCAAGGGGATTCTTAGAATCATTAAGATGCAAGGCTTTAAGCTTTTCTAAACCAATTATCTGGTCAAATGTATCTAAAACCGCATCAAGATTTTCTACAATCTCATAGCCGCCATCGTGAACATGGCAGGTATCAAGACATACGCCCATAAGCTCAGGGTGGTTTACCTTATCTAGAATTTCAGCAATCTCTTCAAACGTTTTACCAACTTCTGTACCCTTACCAGCCATCGTTTCAAGAAGAACCGTAGTGTGTTGGCCCTCAAAAAGACAGTCATTAAGAGCTTCTGAGATTTGCTCAATCGCCACTTCAGAGCCTTGGCCCACATGGCTACCAGGATGAAAGTTGTAATAATTGCCTGGCAGATACTCCATGCGCTCAAGATCTTCTGTAAGCGCACGACGAGCAAAATCCCTGGTCTCCTCTTTAGCCGAGCACAAATTCATGGTGTAAGGAGCGTGTGCAACCAAAG
>CALKRF010000039.1 GCA_937990665.1 uncultured Atopobium sp. | reverse complement strand
TGCTCGGAGTTACGATCGCCTGTCTCGTCAAAGAGCTGAGCATTGTAGGCGTCAATCTCTTCGCGGACAATAGCATCTGCGTTGCGAAGAATCTCCAGTTTTTCTGGGGTAACGTCGCCAATGATGCGGATAGCAAGGCCAGGACCTGGGAAAGGCTGTCTGTAGACAAGGTTTTCTGGCAGACCAAGAGAAACGCCCAGCGCACGGACCTCGTCCTTGAAGAAGTGATCCAGAGGCTCAATCAAGTCAAAGTGAACGCCCTCTGGGAATGGAATCAGGTTGTGGTGGCTCTTGATGGTCGCAGCCTTGCCGCCCGTCTTGCGAGCGCCAGACTCAATAATGTCAGGGTAAATGGTGCCCTGTGCCAGGAACTGAACGCCGTCCAGCTTCTGAGCCTCGTCAAAGAAGACCTTCCAGAACTCAGTACCAATAAGGCGGCGCTTCATCTCTGGTTCGGTAACGCCAGCCAGAAGCTTAGCGTAGCGCTCCTCTGCGTGAACATGAATCAGAGGCACGTTAAACTGCTTGCGGAAGACCTGCTCAACCATCTCTGGCTCGCCCTTACGAAGCATGCCATGATTGACAAACACGCAGGTTAGCTGATCGCCGATAGCGCGGTGAACAAGAGCTGCAACAACGGAAGAGTCAACGCCGCCGGAAAGTGCCAAAATGACACGTCCATTACCAACCTTCTGGCGAATCTCCTCCACTTTCTGCTCAATGATGTTGTCCATGGTCCAAGTCTTCTCAAAACCACAGATATTGAACAGGAAGTTAGAAAGCATTTGAGAACCGCACTCAGTGTGGTTAACCTCTGGATGGAACTGAGTTGAATACAAGTTCTTAGCAGCATTTTCCATAGCTGCAATTGGGCACACATCAGTTGAAGCGGTAACGGTGAAGCCCTCTGGAACTTCAGACACAGCATCACGGTGGCTCATCCAAACGGTCTGCTGCTCAGCGGTACCATCAAAAATGCGGCTCTCCCCTGCGCGGGTCAGATGAGCTGGACCATACTCGCCCTTCTCGGTGTGTCCAACGGTGCCGCCCAAAGTAACCGCCATAATCTGCTGTCCATAACAGAAACCAAAGACAGGAAGCCCAAGCTCCAGAATCTCTGGATCAATCTTTGGCGCATCCTCAGCGTAAACGGAAGCAGGGCCACCAGACAAAATAAGCGCAGATGGATTAAGCTCACGAAGCTCATCTGCGGAAATATCACAAGGAACAATCTCGGAGTAGACGTTAAGATCACGCACGCGACGTGCAATCAACTGGCCGTACTGGGCACCAAAGTCTAGAACTGCAACAAACTGCTTGGGCCTGGACTCGCTCATGCATGACTCCGCTTCTCCGGTTTCCCGGTCACTCTTGGATTCTGTGCCGTCGCGCAATGCCGCACGTATGAGCACATATCTCTACCACGAATTTATTGCTTTTAATAATACCTTCAACCAGCCGATAACACCACGAGAGATTGCATGCGCCAAAAAGTCTTCTTAATCTGCGCAAACAAAAGACGGCAAAGTTCTATAATCTGACGAGAAATGCTACTAATTTCTAACAATTATAAAACACAGAATATGGCGAGAAGAGCAGGTCAAAAGTACGGTAATTTGAAATGTAATTGTTTTGTGACGACAAAAACTAGTAACAGTTTTTAAGTGCCTATATGCAATAATTTTCTCACGCTCGCAAGATGAATTGGAGTTTAGTTTATGAAAAAAGTACTGGTCAGACTAGGTGCATTTCTTGTGCCATTTATGATTGTTGTTACTTTTGTGACAACATTCGCTTCTGCTGCAACTGTTTCACCAGTTCAAATTACCAGCATGTCTGTGGCTGATGATACCTATACACCAGTAAATGAGATTACCACTGATAATCTGTACCATATTACAATTAACTGGGAATCTACCGCATCTACCGTGGCAGAAGGTGACTATTTTGATATTACTCTGCCCGATAAAGTCCAGTTCACTGCCACACAAAACACAACTCCAATTGAAGTTAAAGATCCTAACGGTGCAACCGTAGCTTGGGCTTATCCAACTCCAGCTGCAGGTAGCATTTACGGCGGTACCCTGCATGTTGTTTATACAGACTATGCAAACACCCACACCCAGATTAAGGGTACTTTCTCGCTGTCCGCTCTCTACGACCGCGACGCCATCAACGCAGGTGACAATACCCATGTTGACTTTGGCGTAAACGGAACCGCTGTTCCTCTCAACATGATTGTTCGTCCAAAGAACACCATTGGCGAAGAGTGGCTCAACAAGTGGGGCGGTCCTGTTACCGGTACCGAGTCCGAGGTACTTTGGTATGTTCGTCTTAACTACTCCGCTTCTAACATGACTGGCGTTGAGTTCTCTGACTCCCTCTCTGATAGAAACGGTGGCGACCTACCAGCATCGGTAACCTACATTGCCAACTCTTTCCACCTCTATCGTGCAGACTTCGATGGAACGGGTAACTACAGCAACCTTCAGGAGGTCACAATTCCTAATGGTGCACTTTCTATTGCAGCTGACGGCCACTCCTACCACCTTAACCTGAGCGGCGTTGACTTCTCCCAGGGTCAGCGTTACCTCCTGCAGTACCGCACCACCTTTATCCCAGGTATGGCTCTGCATAACTATGGCGTACTTACCAATGCTGGCGGTGCTCCAAGAAGCGAGATTGGCTTTACCTACTACTCTCCAAGCAACTCCGGCGGCGCAATCGGCAATCTTGTCGGCCGCATCCGCATCATCAAGGTTGACGCTGACAACACAACTACCCAGCTTCCAGGCGCAACTTTTAAGGTAACAAGCATTGCTAACCCAGCTGATTCTTGGACTCTTACTACCGGTGCCGACGGAACTGCAACCTCCGAGAGGCTCACTACCGGCTCCTACACCATCGAAGAGCTTACTGCTCCAGATGGCTATGTGCGTGACACTACTGTCTACACCGTAAACGTTGATAATCAGTCCGGCACTATCAAGATTATTGAGAACAAGAAGAACGCTCATGCAGACATTCCTGTACAAAAGGTTTGGAATGGCGCAGAAGGCGGAGCAGTCACTGTTCACCTGTTAGCAAATGGTGTTGACACCGGTAAGACCCTTACCTTGAGTTCTGACAACAACTGGCAGGATTCCTTCACGGGTCTTGAGGCTTATGCTGCTGACGGCTCCGAGATTACCTACACCATCTCTGAGGACGAGGTAGCCGGCTACACCAGCCAGATTACGGGCGACGCAGCTCAGGGTTTTGTAGTCACTAACACCCAGATTCCTCCAACTCCAGAGAAACCTGCAAAGCCTCGCAAGAAGTCTAACCTTCCCTACACTGGAGATGCTTCTTCCGTTGCAGGAGTGCTCTTTGGATCTTTGGCAGCACTGGGCAGCGCAGTTGCACTTAAGCGTCGCAAGTAAGCCTGATACGCAATCGTAGCAGCACAGACGCGCAGCTCCACGCAACGTTACAAGAACGTCTTGTCCTCGTGGCAGGGCGTTCTTTTTTGGCGAGAAAACCGTCTATTTGCAAGGCTCCACAGAACTTCTCGCCTCCTTAATTGCATACAGAAAAATGACCTATTCGGAATCACGTATAAAAAGTGACTAATGTCCAGCATTTGAATTTATTAGAGATAATATTTATCCATTTTTATTACGTTAAGCTGCACATAGTGTGAAATGTTTGTTGTGAACAATTGTGAAGAACCTGTGAATTTACCTGTACTTTTATTTAAAAGGTATTAGAAAAAGAACCGATAAATTCCTTGTACCTGCATAAATATTTGAACTTTAAAAAAGCGATATAAATATATACAGAATCTCAAATAAATTCTCTTTGTAATAGGTGAAAATAGACGCATCTATTGCAAAGGAGTCCTGATGAACAAACGACTGTTTAAGCTGTTAAGTTTTGTCTTCATGCTGGTCCTGGCGCTTCCGCTTGCTGCAAAATCAGCTTTTGCTGAGACTGCAAGCACTGAAGCTGCTACAGGCACCCCTAAAGCGGTTGTCGCAACCATTACAGACTTTAGAGTTGAAGATCGTTTTGGCAATCCAACTACCGTTGTTAACAAGGCAAATGTGTATGCCATTGCTATGACGTGGGACGCCTCTGCAAACGCTAACGTAGAGCCGGGCGATTACTTTGACGTCACCCTCCCTAACGAGATGAGGTTTACCGCAGCTCATCCTGCGTCTACCTTTAACATCACCGATGCAGCAACCGGCGAGGTCATGGCAGTAGCTCACGTCACCCCTGGTACCGATGGTTTTGGCGGAAACATGCGCGTTGTCTTTACCAACTACGTCAACAACCACACTGACCTGCGCGGTACCGCTCGACTTGGTTTTACCATTAGCAATAACAGAATTCAGTCCGGTAATAATAAGACAGTTAACTTCACTGTTTCAGGTCGCATTGTTCCTGTAACTTTTGATCTTACAGAGCCAGGTACTATTGGCACTGAGTACCTCTCCAAGTGGGGCAAGATTATCGAGGGTAATGCCAACGAGATTCAGTGGACCGGTCGTATCAACTACTCTGGTGGTAACTTCCACAACGTTCATCTGCACGATCAGCTTCTTGACTGGGGCGGCGGAGATCTTCCTGCAGAGATTAGGTATGTTCCAGGAACCTTTGAGCTCTGGAGCGCTCGCTTTGACGAGTACGGCTCAACCATCCCAGGAACCGATACGCGTATCCCTATTACCCCAGGTATGCTCACTATTTCTCCTGATGGACAGTCGTTTGATCTTGACCTTTCTGGCATAGACCTCAGCAACGGTCAGAGCTTTAAGTTCAAGTATCGCACCACGTACGTTCCAGGTGTTGCTCTGCGTAACCTCATCAAGATGTACTCCGATAACCCTGAGTACAGCTCCGATTGGGTATATCGCAACGCAACTTCCGGCGGAGAAGGAACCTCTACCTTGGTAGCTCGTATTCGCATTATTAAAGTTGATAAAGACGATCACAGCATCAAGCTTGCGGGCGCTGTCTTTAAAGTAACCAGCACCACTGATCCAACCAAGACTTGGACCATTACCACAGGCGAGGACGGTACTGCTACTACCGAGAAACTCCCTGCAGGCACCTACACTGTTCAGGAGATTACCGCTCCTAACGGTTACGAACTTACTACTGACACTTATAACTTAACCGTCTCTGCAACAAGCGGTGTTATCAAGACTATTGAGAACAAAAAGACCCCAACTGTTGATATCAAGGTCAAGAAGACCTGGGTTGGCGCCGTTGGCGGCCCTGTTACCGTCAGGCTTTATAAAGACGGCGTTGCAAGCACTGAAACCGTAACCCTTGATGAGACAAACGGTTGGACTGCTACATTTACTGGGCTTCTCAAAAACGATGCCACTGATGGCCATGAGATTGCCTACACGGTAGCTGAGGAAAACGTCCCCGAAGGATATGCCAGCGTGGTTACAGGAAATGTAACTGATGGATTCACGGTTACCAACACTGAGATTCCACCAACTACTCCTCCTACCACTCCGCCATCCACTCCACCAACCACCCCTCCAACCACTCCTCCTTCAGAGACTCCAAAGAAACCTAAGAAGAAGCAGCCAAAGCTTCCTGAGACTGGCGAGGCCTCTGAGATTGCCCTCGTTGCGGTAGCTACTGTTGGTAGTGTTATTACGACGCTTGGCTATGCTCTGAAGGATCGTCGTAAGTAGTACAAGCTGTACGAATTTCTCGCGTAATGAATCCCCGCTTCATGTCCTGAAGCGGGGATTTTTTGTGGCAGGTTTATTTCCATACAGCACAAAAACACAAAATTGCGTATAGTAGATGTTTGACAAAACGCATTGGGCAAAACGCAAATTAAACACAAAGGAGCCCCAATGGCCAAAAGATCACATTCATCTAAGAATCGCGGTCGTAACAGCCAAGATAGATACGAAGACACTCCTGAGTACGATACAGAGGACTTCGCACAGGACGATTATGACGCTTATGATCAGCGTAGCTATCAGCCTCGTACGCTCGGAAGCGTTAAAAGTGCAGGTGCAAGCTCAGCACGCAACAATCACGAATCCCACGGCTCCAGGTTTACGCGCGAGCCTTTGATTGGCCAGACCAACGTTGGTGATGAGTGGCCCGAAGAAGCCCCAGCTCAGCAGCAAAAACATACCCACTTTGCTGCACATCGAGCTGGTGCGGTCAGCCATGCGCCTTCGCGCGCCGAAGGCGTTGGGGCATACTCCAAGAGGCGCCAAGGTTCTTCTCGTGGTCGTGGTCTTAAGATCTTTGCCGGCATTCTGGGCACGTTGCTGCTGGTAGCAGGCGTAGCGTTTGCGTGGTGGATGCTGGATACCAACTCAAAACTTCGCCAGGGCTTGGACGCAAACCTGCAGGCCACACTGGTACAGGTTGCTCCGTCTGACCCGTTCTACATGCTGCTTCTAGGCGTGGATAAGGACGAGGGGCGTGCAGAGAACTGGGGTGATTCCGACGCAAACTTCCGCGCCGACACTATCATTCTGGCTCGCGTAGACCCCAAGAACAAGAAGATTACCCTGATTTCCATCCCCCGAGACACTATGGTTGACCTGGGAGAACACGGAAAGCAGAAGATTAACTCCGCATACAGCTATGGCGGCGCGTCTGGAATGGTCGAGGCTGTTTCCAAGCTGGCAAACGTCAACATCTCGCACTATGCCGAGGTAGACTTTGAGTCGTTCACCAAGATTGTGGACTCCATCGGCGGCATTACGGTCAACCTGCCCGTTGCTGTTTCTGATATGCAATACTCGGGCATCGACCTTCCTGCAGGAGAGCAGCAGCTCAACGGCCAGCAGGCGCTCGGCCTTTCTCGTAGTCGCCACGCATACGACAACTACGGCGCAGGCGACTTCTACCGCGCGGCTAACCAGCGCATGATTTTGACGGCCATTGCCAAGAAAGTCCTGCAGCTGGACCCCGTTTCTATGTCCGGTGCCGTGTCTACCATGGCTGAGAGCGTAACTACCGACTTCAACGTTACCGATATTGTGGGACTGGCCATGTCATTCAGGGGCATGGATACATCCAAGGATATGTATTCCGCGCGTACGCCTACAACGTCCGAGCTCATCGATGACGTGTGGTATGAGATTGTCGATAAGAGCGCGTGGAAGACTATGATGGACCGCGTAAACCAGGCGCTGCCTCCTCTGGAGGATGCAAGTGCTGACGAAACCACAGGCGTTGTGGGTACCGTTGGAGGAGACCCTTCAGCTATCGACAGCATCAAGCCTGACTACACCGGTGAGATTGCCGTGCTCAATGGCACCGATGTTCAAGGACTTGCAGCTCAGAAGGCTGGCATCCTAAAGACAAAGGGTTACACCGCCTACGCCGACAGCTCGCTGGAGCATCCAACCGACTCGATTATTATCTACGACGGCACGCGCACGGGCCTGGCAAAGGCTGTTGGCGTTGCAAAAGCGCTGGACATCCCTACCGCCAACATCAAGGCAAACGACGGAAACTACCCCACCGACGTGGACATTACCGTGGTCCTGGGCACCGATCAGGCCCCAAAGCGCTAGCGGCCCGCAGCGCAACACACGGCAGCACGCGACCTGCGACCTGCGGCACCACCCCACCCCACACAAAAACGGGCGAGAAGACCGATCTTCTCGCCCGTTTTACGTTTACTGTCAGCGGTTTTGTGGCTTAGACGTTAAAGCGGAAGTGCATGACATCGCCATCCTCGACCACGTACTCCTTACCCTCGATGCGCAGCTTGCCAGCGGTCTTGCAGCCAGCCTCGCCACCCAGCTCCACGTAGTCGTTGTAGCTGGCAACCTCGGCCTTGATGAAGCCGCGCTCAAAGTCGGAGTGAATGACGCCGGCAGCCTCGGGAGCCTTAGCGCCAATGCGGACGGTCCATGCCCTGACCTCCATAGGGCCAGCGGTAAAGTAACTCTGCAGGCCAAGCAGCTTGTATGCCGCCTGAGCGAGCGTCTCCAGACCAGAGTGCTCAAGTCCCAGAGACTCCAAGTATTCAGCGGCCTCCTCTGGATCAAGATCAGCCAGCTCAGCCTCGACACCTGCGCAAACAGGGATGGACTGAACTCCGTTGATGACAGGAGCAGGCTCGGTGAGCATGTCCTCGTCGACGTTCGCGACGTACAGGATTGGCTTCATGGTAAGCAGGAAGAGATCACGAGCAGCCAAGCGCTCCTCATCAGTCATCTCCATGTCAGCGGCGCGATTGCCCTCGTTCAGCCACTCCTGAAGGCGCTTTGCAACGTTGAGCTTGGGCTGGAAGTCCTTATCGCGCTTGGCCTCTTTCTCCAGCTTAGGCAGAGCGCGGTCAATGGTGCCCAGGTCAGCGAGGATGAGCTCCGTCTGGATGATGTCCACGTCCTCGTCAGGATTGACGCGGCCCTCAACGTGAATGACGTCAGGGTCCTTGAAGTAGCGAACAACCTCGCAGATAGCGTCAGTGTTGCGGATGTTTGCCAGGAACTGGTTGCCCAGACCCTCGCCCTCGTTTGCGCCCTTGACCAGGCCAGCGATGTCCACAAACTCAACGGTTGCAGGCATGATACGACCAGGATTGACAATCTCGGCCAGCTTCTGGAGCCTTGCGTCGGGCACGTCGACAATGCCCACGTTAGGGTCGATGGTGGCAAACGGATAGTTTGCGGCCAGACCACCCTTGCGAGTCAGCGCGGTGAACAGCGTGGATTTACCAACGTTTGGCAGGCCAACGATACCAATTGAAAGCGACATGTGAGTCCTCTTGTTGTCGGTGGACGGTTACGGTTACTTGCGTTTCTGGCGAGAAGAACAAGCAGCTAGAAGCGTTGTGCTGTATACGCAGCTCCTTGCTACTCCCCATTATCCTCTTTTGGAGGTTGTTGTGCAGTGGCGGTAGAACTCTCATCCGAGTCCTCGGTGATCGAATCCGCCAGGTGTTTAAGCTGCTCCTTGCCGGTGTCAAAAATGAAGCGAGCCTTGCGACGAGCCAAAGCCTCAAGACGCTCGGTCTCCTCGGCCTTGCGGTCACGAACGACCAGCTCAGAGGTGTTCATAGGCACCATCGTAAGCGCGCCAGGCTCTGGGCAGACAATTTCGCAGGCACCGCAGTTGACGCAGAACGGCATCTTAATGGTTAACTTACCGCGCTCGTCGATGTCAATTGCATGCGTTGTGCAGGTGTTTTTACAGTCTCCGCAAACCGTACACTTGCTGGAATCCCAGATAGGAGCTTCGAGCTTCACGTAAGGAGCCAGGTCTGGATCGTGCTGGAGAGCGCCCATGACCAGACGGCGATCCTGCGTAAGCATGGACTGCCTCATGTCGGTGGTGCGCAGGCCCATCACGTCATCAAGCTGCGTCTGGAGTTTGTCCAGAGAACGAGCGTGATTGTTGATGCGGTCAGCAATTGCCTTAGCGCCCGCAAGGACAGGTGTCGATGCAGATACCAGGCGTTCTGCGCCGTTCATCGCGTTGGAGATGAACTGCGAACGGATGTAGGCGCGCGTGAAATTGTGGTTGAGGTTGTTGCCGTCTACCTCAAGGCCAACCGTGGCGCCCGTCCACTCCTCAGCGGTAGCAATGGCCTGGGTATATGCCTCCTCGCCGGTGGTGGTACGACAACGGTCGCAAACGCCCAGCGGCAGGTAAACGCTCACGTTGTCAAAATCCGTAAGGATCGAGAACCAAATGTCGGCGGAGAGCATACCCACGCAGGGCAGGCAGATCTCGTTGCCCTCAGGTTTTCTCGCCAGAGCGCGCGTGCAGGTAATGTAGCACTGCTCGTACGCGGAGGCCGCGCGAGCTACCTGGTCATACAGCATGCGGGACGTGTGGCGGCGCGTGTTGAACGTCTCGGTTGGGCACGCGGCAACGCAAAGACCGCACTGAAGGCAGGTCTCGTCGTCGATGCGCACGGACTGATTATGGATATCAATGCAATTAGCTGGACAAACGTCCAAGCAACGAGAGCATGCCTCGGCCTTTCCGGAGGCGCACCTCAAGCAGCGATTGGCGTTTGACCAGGGGATTTCCTTGTAGTCCATTGGCTCAAACGGCTTGTCCGTATTTGGGTCAATCGATAGGCTTCCCATCAGCGCGTCAAGCGGGTTGGAAAGCACCTGCAGCGAGTCCTGGATATCAATGAGGTCGTCGAGAAAATCTCGCTCCTCGTTACCATTCTGGTTCTGAGCCATGGTGCCTCCTCTCCTTTGGCGCGTGGCGGGTTAACGGTGCGGTCGCAACGACGGCGTGACCGCGGTGCGATTGCGGCGTGACCGCAGTCGCAAATAAACATTTTAACCTGTAGCAAGCAATAATTCCGCTCAAATGACGCCACATTCATACGATTTCGATTAATGGACGATGATCGAGTAAACATTACAGTTTCGGCAAGACGGGTTGCTCCCCTGCTGCAAGGCAGTTTTTCGCCTGCGACAAGTCGGGTTTCTCGCCAAGTTGTCGTGACGGTAGAAAAAATCGGGCCCAGCGAGAGGCTGGACCCGATTGAAGTACTCGAAGGTGCGGATTAGTACATGCCGCCCTGGCCGCCCTGAGCAGCTGCGCGAGAAATGGACTCCTCGATGGTGGTGTCCTTTGGCATCTCGGAAACAGTTGCCTCGGTGATGAGGATGAGCGATGCAACAGAAGCTGCATTCTGGAGTGTGGTGCGGGTGACCTTAACTGGGTCAAGAACGCCCATCTCAATCATGTCGCCATACTGGCCAGAAGCGGAGTCAAGACCTTGGCCGGTTGGGAGTGCCTTGATCTTCTCGACAACTACGCTGCCCTCGAAGCCAGCGTTGTTAGCGATGGTGCGGACTGGAGCCTCAAGTGCCTTACGGATGATCTCGACGCCGATCTTCTCGTCTGCGTCAGAGGTCTGAACGCTGTCCAGGACAGAGGAAGCAGCCAGGAAGGAAACGCCGCCACCTGCGACAATGCCCTCCTCGACAGCTGCGCGAGTTGCCTGAAGTGCGTCCTCGATGCGGTGCTTGATCTCCTTGAGCTCAACCTCGGTAGCTGCGCCAACCTTGATGACTGCAACGCCGCCAGCAAGCTTAGCAAGACGCTCCTGGAGCTTCTCGCGGTCAAAGTCAGAGGTGGTGTTCTCAATCTCAGCCTTGATCTGGGCGATGCGCTCGTCGATTGCTTCCTTGGAACCAGCGCCACCAACGATGGTAGTGGTCTCCTTGGTGACCTTGACGGACTTAGCACGACCGAGCATCTCTGCGCTGATCTCGTTGAGGTTAACGCCGAGCTCCTTGATGACTGCCTGGCCGCCGGTGAGAACAGCGATGTCCTCGAGCATGCGCTTACGACGGTCGCCGTATGCAGGAGCCTTGATTGCGCAGACGTTCAGAACGCCGCGGAGCTTGTTGAGGATGAGAGTAGTCAGAGCCTCGCCGTCGACGTCCTCAGCCATGATGAGCAGAGGTGCGCCCTGCTTCTGGACTGCCTCAAGGATAGGCAGGATATCCTGGATGGAGGAAATCTTGTTGTCGGTCATCAGGATGTAAGGATTGTCCAGCTCAGCGGTGAGAGTCTCGTTGTTGGTTGCGAAGTAAGGGGAAACGTAGCCCTTGTCAAACTGCATGCCCTCAACGGTGTCGATGTCGATGCCGAAGGTCTGGGACTCCTCAACGGTAATGACGCCATCTTTGCCGACAACGTCCATAGCGTCGGAAATCTTGCCACCGATGACTGGATCACCTGCGGAAATGGTACCGACAGAAGCAATCTGCTGCTTGGTGGAGACATCCTTTGCGATGCCCTTCATCTGAGCGACAACAGCCTCAACAGCCTTGTCGATACCGCGACGGATTGCGATTGGGTTTGCACCAGCAGCAACGTTGCGGAGACCCTCGTTAACGATGACCTGTGCAAGCAGGGTTGCGGTGGTGGTACCGTCACCGACGGTGTCGTTAGTCTTGGTTGCAACCTCTTTGACCAGCTGAGCGCCCATGTTCTCTACTGGGTCCTTGAGCTCAATCTCGCGTGCAACGGAGACGCCATCGTTGGTGATGGTTGGTGCGCCGTAAGAACGCTGCAATGCGACGTAGCGACCCTTAGGTCCAAGGGTGGTGGTTACGGCATCTGCCAGGGTATTTACGCCCTTAGCAAGCTTGGCACGAGCGTCGGTGCCAAAATCGATATCTTTAGCCATGGTATTCCTCCAAAATAGCTGAACTTACAAGTAAAAAGCGGACGAACAAGCTGCGAACGGACGAGCCGCGAGCAAACGAGCTGCGAGCGACTAGTCCTCGAGGACAGCAAGGATGTCGTCAGCACGAAGAAGCAGAAGCTCCTGGCCGTCTACCTTGACCTCGGTGCCACCGAACTTGCCATAAAATACCTGGTCGCCGACTTTAACATCAAGAGCGATGCGATTGCCATTCTGATCAAGCTTGCCAGTTCCAACTGCGAGAACCTCACCGCGCTGAGGAAGCTCCTGAGCTGCGGATGCAATGTAGAGACCAGAGGATGTCTTCTCCTCTTTTGGAGCAGGCTTTACCAGAACACGATCTCCAAGTGGCTTCAAATTCATAATGAAAACCTCCCTTTTGGGCCAAGCCCGATATTGGCGCCAAGCGCCCTTTTCCAACGCTATTAGTTATTCCACACGGGAAAACAATTTATACGAAATATTGTGAAAATCTTACAAAACCGACTTAGATTTTCTGTAGGCGTGCAGTATAAGCCGTCAACGGTTATGCGCGAACAGATGGGCGCTCGTGACACGCGTGTGCTACGTGCGGGTGACATGCGACTAACCGCAGCTAACGCAATGTCCAGGCTGTGTCCACCTGCAATTTCTTGCCATTAGCATAAATTTTGGTGCAAAACTTTGCTTCGTGCATATTCTGCTAGTGATATTCGTGATTTTGCATAGGAAAAATGAACACCTCTTTGGGAGGGTCCAATTTGGGTAAAAAATGCGTTTAGTTGGGGATGAAATGGAGTATTCAGAAAAATTGCATCTACATTTTACCAGGTGGCAAATTCTATCCAGATTTTTGATTATTTGTCCAAAGCAAAACACCAGGTAGATTTGATGCATAGAATCACACAATTTCTGTAAACCCCAACTAAACGCATTTTTTACCACTTGGGAGTCATTTTTGGGCCAAAACCGCCTCTTCCTTACTCGTAGTAAAAATCCACCTGCATAAAAGTACCCAGCTATTCATATACATGAATAGCTGGGTACTGAACGTCATCATTTGCTGCACGGCAGAATTTGCGTCAACGTCATCACGGTACCTCGCACCATCGAGCAACGCCAGCTAGGCCTCCAGGCTCTCCAACTCAGAGAGCCAAAGCGAGCTAGAAGCGTCGGATGGCATGCGCAGGTCGCCGCGCGGAGACAGCGAAACCGAACCAACCTTTGGTCCGTCGGGCATCGCCGAGCGCTTGAACTGCTGCGAGAAGAAGCGGCGGTAGAATACCTTCAGCCAACGCACGATAGTCTCGTGGTCGTAAATCTCCTGGTCAGTGCCTGTACCAAACGCGCACTCGGTAAGACGTAGAACCTTGAGTGGACCGCTTCCGTGACGAAGCACATGGAACAAGAAGAAATCATGCAACTCGTATGGGCCAACCAGGTCCTCCGTCTTCTGCTCAATGGAGCCGTCTGCCGCGGATGGCAGCAGCTCAGGAGAAACCGGTGTGTCCAGAACGTCGCGCAAAACGTGAGCAATTTCGTCCTCGCCCTGCTCCTCATAAGCGTCTGCGCAGTAATCAACAAGGTATCTGACCAGCGTCTTTGGCACCGAAGCATTCACGCCGTACATGGACATCTGGTCGCCGTTGTACGTTGCCCAACCAAGCGCCAGCTCGGAAAGGTCGCCCGTGCCAATGACCATGCCGCCCACCTGGTTGGCAACGTCCATCAGAATCTGCGTGCGTTCGCGAGCCTGGGCGTTTTCGTACACAACGTCGTGAACGTCCTGGTTGTGGCCGATATCTGCGAAGTGCTGCAGCACGGAATCCACAATGGAAATCTCGCGCAGGTCGGCGCCAAGCGACTGCACCAGCTCAATAGCGTTGGTGTACGTGCGGTCCGTGGTGCCAAATCCCGGCATCGTCACAGCTACAATGCCCGAGCGGTCGTATCCTAGCTGGTCAAACGCTCGCACCGTGACGAGAAGGGCCAGCGTAGAGTCAAGTCCACCCGAAATGCCAATAACCGCGTGGTCAGAGCCGGTGTGTGCCAGCCTTGAAGCCAAACCGTGAGCCTGAATCGACAGAATCTCCTCGCAGCGTGTTGCGCGAGCGTCATCCATCGCGGGCACAAACGGATGTGGGTCAACGTACCTGGTCAGGGGCGTGCGGATTGCAAGCTCGACGCCCTCGCCCTCGCTGTCGTGGCCGTGACCTGCGGCGGCGTGCTCGTGGCCGTGACCTGCGGCGTCGTGCGCGCCTTCACCCTCACCGTCAAACTCCAGTGAGAAATACGTGGTCAGGTGCTTGTAATCCTCCGGTGTCGGAGCAACCTCAAACGTCGACATGCGCCTGCGGTCGGCCGCCAGCGACAGCACGTCAATCTCGGACACGGCGATACCCTCGCCAAACACGCCGGAGTCGGCGAGCACACGGCCATTCTCGACAACAAGATCATGGCCCGAGAAAACCAAATCGGTCGTAGACTCGCCCTCACCAGCACTTGCATAAACGTAGCCGCAGATCAGGCGTGCGCTCTGCTGTGCAACCAGCTGACGACGGTATACGGACTTGCCGGCCAGCGCGGGCGACGCGGACAAGTTGCAGATTAGCGTTGCGCCAGCAACGGCGTGCGCGTTTGAAGGTGGCATGGGCACCCAGAGGTCCTCGCAGATCTCTGCGCCCACGATCAGCTCAGGGATGGTGTCGCACGCAAACAGTTGGTTGGTACCAAACGGCACCTCGCCAAGCAGGCCAAAGTCCACACTGGTGACCGTCTTGGGACCAGAAACAAAGTGACGACCCTCGTAAAACTCGTTGTACATGGGCACGTAACGCTTGGGTACCAGGCCCAAAAGCTCTCCTCTAAAGAGAACAGCGGCGCAGTTGTAGAGCTTGCCAGCTACCCGAACAGGCAGTCCTAGCAGCAGCAACGCGTCGACGTCAGCCGTGCGGGCGGCAATGGAAACCAAGCCGCGCTCAGCTGCGTCCAGGAGCGCATCCTGCCAGAACAGGTCCTCGCAGGTGTAGCCCGTGATGCAGAGCTCGGGCAGCACGACTACCTTGGCACCGCGATTACCTGCGGCTTCTTCAATGGCGGCCAGGCAGCTCTCCACGTTAAACGCCACGTCGGCCACGCGGACGCGCGGCGTGATACTTGCAACTTTGATGAATCCGTCTTGCACAATGGCCTCCTTACATGCCGCTTGGGACAACGGGCGCCGCATCCGACGACCACGATCCCAGCTGCGCGTTGGGGTTTGCATCCAAGGTCAATGGCGAGAAACCCTGTGTACGATAGCTACGAAGTGCGCCCACGGCAATCATCGCGGCGTTGTCGCCGCAAACCGACATCGGAGGTACCGTCACTCGAACGCCCATACGACCAAAGGTTTCCTTATATGCAGCTCTGAGCGCAGGATTTGCAGCAACGCCGCCACCCACGCAAAAATCGGAGACGCCCGTCTCCTCAACAGCGGTTTTAGCCTTTGCAACCTGCACGTCAATGACGGCCTGCTCAAACGAAGCGGCTAAGTCGGGCAGATTAATTGCTCTACCTGCGCGGTTCTCGCCCTCAATGTAGGTGATAACGGCGGTCTTCAGGCCAGAAAGACTAAAGGAATAGTCGCCGCTGTGCATCATCGCGCGCGGGAAATAAATGGCTTTAGGGTTACCCTGAGCTGCAAGTTTGCTGATTACGGGGCCACCTGGATAGCCTAGGCCCAGCGCCTTGGCAACCTTGTCAAAAGCCTCGCCCACGGCGTCGTCAATGGTGGAGCCCAAGACCACGTAATCTCCCCAGGCACGCACGTGTACCAGCATAGTATTGCCGCCCGAGACCAAGCTAGCCACAAACGGCGGCTTCAGGTCGGGAGTCTCAAACAGGTTGGCCAGCAGATGGCCTTCCAGGTGATGCACGGGAATAAGCGGCAGGTCAGTGGCCACGCAGAAGCCCTTAGCAAACGCCACGCCCACAACGAGCGCGCCAACAAGACCAGGACCTGCGGTAACACCAACGGCGGCCAGGTCAGACGGCACCAGCGTATCGCAACCAAAGTGCGCACCTGCGCGGGCCATAGTCTCCTCGAAAAGACCCACAATAGCCTCGGTATGCTTGCGAGAAGCAATCTCGGGAACGACGCCGCCAAAGCGAGCGTGGAAGTCAATTTGAGTTGCAACAACGTTTGCGCAGACCACACCGTGTGAATCCATGATGCACATGGCAGTCTCGTCGCACGAGGACTCCAAGCTGAGGATCAAATCCCCCGCCTCGCGCAGTGCCGCAAGCGTCTCTTCAGAGCGCTCACCTGCAACAATAGGCCACGGACGCACTGACGCATGGGGCTCGGGATTTCTGGCCTCAAAGCCAACACCAACTGCTAGAGGCAACTGCGCTGTCATCAAAAGCGCCGCGCAATCTGGACCGTAATATCCCGGGCGATGACCAACCTCAGCAAATCCCAGCTTGCTATAGGCACCCTGAGCTGGAGCGTTATCCTCCTCCACCTCAAGGGTAATCGCGGATGCGCCCAGCATCTGAGCGTCGTATGCCACGCGTTCTACCAGCTTGGATGCAATTCCTTGGCGGCGACGCTCGGGCGCGACCACCACTTCTTCCACCTCAAACTGGGCACCTGCCAGACGACCGCCCGCAAATCCAATAACCGTTCCGCGGTCGTGAGCCAGCCACCAGCTGCGCCCAACACCCGAGAGCTCGTCATAGAACGTCTGCTTTGACCAGGCAGAATGCGCAGCGTCAGCATATGTTGCCGCCTCAAGCTTCGCCACCTGGTCCAGATCGTTCATCGTCATCGGACGAAGCTGCAGGTGAATATCAGCCAGCGCATCATCCACGCCGGTCAAAGCCACCGTTGCCGGCTCCTTGAGGCCCAAACGCTTACGCTCCGACTCCTCCGCATCAGAAAGGCGCGTGTAGATGGGCAGCACCAGCGCCGGATCACCCTCGCCCGCCTGCTGATACTCGGGCATACACACCGCACGTACCAGGCCTTCTCCTGTTGGGAACCACGTTGCTTCGTCGGTGTATGTCGAGAAACCCGCGCACTCAAAACGCTCACGGTACTTCACTAAACCATTGCCTGTAAGCGTGAGCTGGTCCTTATCAGTCCTGCTCGACCACTCCTCCACACAGGCGTCTGCCTTGAGGACGGTCTCTACCGGAAACATTCTATGTGCTCCGGCGCTATCCAGCAGGTAGATACCTGGATAAACCTCGCCGCGCATAGCGTCTGCAATAACGCCAACCGTGCCGCGAACGCCCACCTTCCACGCACTAAATGCCATGGCATCAAGCGCACTTGCACCATAAAGTGGCAGGCCAGAACCACACGCAATACCCTTTGCGGTAGCCACGCCAATTCGGACACCAGTGAACGATCCAGGTCCTCTACCTGCGATAACAGCGTCGACGTCGGCCATGGTCAAACCAGCAGCTTTAAGCGCCTCCTGGACCGAGCCTACAAGCTCTACGTTTGCCTGGCGACGACACAGATGGTCCGTTGACGCTAGTACCTCAACGTCAAACCCACCGTCTGCTGCGCTAGCACCATCTGCCGCAGCCGAATCCGCCGCAGCGGCATCGCGCCTGGTCAGACGCGCGACCGTGCACGCTAGCATGTCCGTTGACGTATCAACTGCAAGCACCACGTTTGTTTCATTTTTTATAGCAAGCATAAACACTCTTCTCGGCGAAAAAACGCCTTGTATCACGCCAATATTTCTTCTTGTAACTCTATAACTATACGCCAAGCCACGCCTGCAAACAGCGCAAGTCCCAACCCCGCAAAACTTTTACGCAGCGACTAATCTACCGGCGCGTTTATACGTCGCAATTTAATTAAATCTTGGCTAGCGAGAAACGCTCTGATGCCCACACCATATACGTAAACCTGCAAAAATGGCTAGAAAAGATTGCTATAGAAAATTTACAGTTTCCGATTCATTACTCTAGGCAATCTTGCTATTTAGTTTATAGTTAATCCATCAGCGCCCACCCAAGGCTACGCAATGCGTCCTGAAATGCGGTGGGCCATTTTCATAATATTGAGATTCTCATGGAAAACAGAAAAAGGCAGCCCACTCAGAGCTGCCTTCAACGCGCGCTATGTCTCCACAGCACCTAGACTGCGTGCTCTGTCTCAGCTCCCTTTTCCTCCTTGAGAAACTGCATATCCAGAGCCTTAATAAACGGCAGGTAGATTGCCATATCAATCAAAATCAATACGAGCTGAAGTAAAGCGCCCTGCCATCCACACAGAAGAAATCCCGAAATCAATGGAGGGGTACTTCCAGGCAACATAATACCGTTGCACAGAGGCACCAGCCCCGTACTCATGGCAAACCAGGAAATCGCAATATTGATTGCAGGGGTAAAAATCAGAGGAATTGCCATAATGGGGTTCAGTACTATCGGCAGTCCGTACATAACGGGCTCGTTAATACCAAAAATACCAGGCACAATGGAGATCTTTGCAATGTCCTTTGCACGGCGAGAATTGCAGAACAAAAATATCACAATCAACAGCGAGAGCGTTGATCCACCGCCGCCAAACAGCGCAAAGAACGCATCAAACTCTCGGTTAATAATGTTGGGAAGCGCAGTTCCAGCAGCAAAAGCGGCCTGATTTTCCAGCGTAAGCGCGGTCAAAATCGGCGTAAAAATAGGGCTGGTAATGTTTGAACCGTTGATCCCAAAGAACCAGAAAATGCCCTGGATGACGTAAGCAATTGCCAGAGCCCAAACGGTTCCTCCAAGCATGGTCAGCGGAGTCTGCAGCATCGAATAAATGCAGGTGAACGCATCTTTCCAAGGGGTAAGCGCAAACAAAACGCCAACCGCCCATATCGCAAGAAACGTAAGCGACATGGGAATCAGCGCGCTAAATGCAAGAGAAACCGACGTAGGAACGCCCTCCGGCATCCTAATGACCCAGTTCTTCTTGATAACAAAACCAAAAATATGCACCGACAAAAAGCCCACGATAATCGCTACAAACACACCCTTTGCGCCGGTCCACGCAAGAGGAATGCTCTCCACCAAAAATGGTTGAGTAGCTCCCTGAGGCAAAAATTCGGTCACCTGGGGCATCAAAATAAACCAGCTGATGAGCGATACCATTCCGGCAGAAACTCGGTCCTCAAGACCAAGCTGATCAGCAAAGTTGTAGCCAATTTCAAACGACAAAAATATCGCCATGAGCGCAACAGTGCAGGCAGATGGAATGGCCAACAGCGAGAAAAGCGACTTGCCCTGAATCGTAGTGGACTTCAAGAAATCAACCCACGCAGGAATTGGCAAGTTGCCTACCAACGTAAACATTGATCCAATAATAAGGATTGGCATGAGCATGGCAAAAGAGTCGCGCATAGTAAGAAGATATTTATTCTTACTCACCAACTCTGCCATTGGCATAAGCTTCTTCTCTAGGCCTTTCGCTACATTCATACAGTCCCCAGTATGTCACTTGAATTAACGACGTAAAAAGAGAAATCAAATCATATATCAAAAGCAATTATCGTCGTCTGTAACAGAGCCCTATCGCTGTGTAAATTAACAAGAAATATGTGGTTAGAGATGTAAGTCAAAATTTACAAATACAAAATCTAATCGAAACTGCTCCATATAAAATTTGAGGAGCAGTTTCAATTGCAATTAAAGGTTCAATTTATTTTTTAACTGTTGATTCTGTTCTGGGGTCAGTTTCGTAATCGCACCAGTTCTAGAGATAGTAATAAAGTCTCTAAAATCACTGATATGAATTGGTTTATCAAAAACTATCATGTCATCAATCGGAGCAAAATATCTGCTTCTCCAATGAAGATCATTTTCTACGGCGTATGAATCTACAATCACATCCCCAGATACAACGCCTTTGGCAAAGATACATCCGCCGTATTCTTTATAAAGCATTTCTCCTCTATTGAGTCCCACAGCCAACAACTCTTTAGCCTCGTATAATTCATCATCTTCTGAAATATTTTTCAGCTCACACTTTAAACGTCTGATTGTATCGATTGAAGTTTTTGAAAACATGAAGTAAACGTCTTCACCAATACAACAATCTTTTGGGGCTGTCCACTCTGTATGTTTTTCAACCAAAACTTTTTCAACATCAAAACATCCAACTTCATCGAGATAGAACATTACCTCCTCTAGAAATTTTGGAAAAGCGATGTTGGTAACAAAAGCACTCGTCATTTTAAATCTCCCTTCATTAATTTAAACCTAATCTAAAACCTGGCGAGAAGATCAATCTTCTCGCCAGGCGACTAACCTGTCAGTTCTTGCCGCAGCTCCGACCGCCGCTGGTGCGCAGCCGCGACCCGCACGCGTAGCGCAGCCGCAACCCGCGACCGCTTGCGACCGCAACCCGCTACTTGTTCGTCAGCCTTTCGACAAGCTTGTTGATTTCCCACTCGGTCATGCCAACATCAGTCAGATATTTGCGAGCTCCTGCTGCGTAATCTGCTCCGTCGAGCGAACCGTACGTAGGCACCCCAGCAATACAGCGAGCGATGTCGTCGAACTTCACATCAACAACGGCATCATAACGAGCCTTATCGTCCTTCTCGTTAATGCCGTAATAGTTGCCGTAGGTGATCATATAGTCGTCGCGCATCTCGTCGTAGGATGCGCCACAAAGTGCCTCGAGAAGAGCGCAGACAAAGCCCGTACGATCCTTACCCTCGGTGCAGTGAATAAGGTAGGGCCCCTTATGCAGAATTATCTCGCGCAGACCCGCTACCAGGCGATAAGCATATTGACCGCCCCGATAATTGGCGTTGAGGTTAAGAGCCGCAACATTCCCTGCGTCATACAGACTTTTGTGCCACGTAATGTCGTAGTCCGCATTCTGGTAATAGCCCTGAATCTCTTCATTGGTGTCCGCGAGGTCCAGGATAAACTGCACGCCACACTTCTGAGCAAGATCTGCCGCGTAAGGTGCGCGATTGTTCTGGTTATCAATAGGCGACGCCGAGCGATATATCACGCCCTCGGCAAGATTTCCACCCTTCATGGGGCGGAAGTTGGCAAAGACCTCGTCACTTGCGTAGTCGGAGCGATTATTAGTATACGTTGCATCCAGGGCCTTCTGAACCGTTGCATACTTCTGCTTCTCGTGGAGCGTCACCGTAGCCGTATCTCCCGCCTTAAGACCAGCGCTTTCCCATAGAGGCTCGCCATTATTTACGCTCACATAGACGTAAGGGTAGCCTGGATATGCAACAACCAGTGGCTCGTTGGTTTTGGTGTAATTGCCGTTGTAGTACGGAATATCGGAGAGCTTGTATCCGTTACTAAACGTAACGTCCACGCTGTCGCCATACTCAAAGCCCAGGTTATTAAAATCGTCGATGGCGATATCCAGGTAGCTGCCGCCAAACTTGGGCTCGTGTATTGCCTCGATTTCCCCCGTTGTGATTGACGACTGCGCTGTCTGCTGGGCAGGGTTGTTCTGTAGGAACGGAAACGCGTTGCACCCAACCAGCGCAAACGAAAGCACCAGCGCCATAAACACGCTCAAAGCCGTTGTAAGACGTTTCTGTAACTTTTGCATTTCTCGCCCCGATTCTGCCGATACTGCGCGTCCAATGAAGCTGCAATCGAACAATCACGCTTGTCAAACAATCCCGTACGTCAAAATTACGCCACTTTGACTATACGGCTGACGAGAAATCCCAACTGTCCAAACAGATGGGGTTCACATGAACGGTGTCGTTTTATCGGTGGGTGGAGAAGGGCGAAACGATACACAATCACTCATCGTGTAATCAGCTAAATGATTATTTATCTGAGCTTTTAGACACAGAATTCAACAATTTTATATTACATAAGTCGTCTGACTGGACATCAGCATCTCTTCTAGATATCGCTAACTATAAGAATGGCTTAGCAATGCAGAAGTTCCGTCCAATGGGAAATGATCCAGGGTTGCCGGTTGTAAAGATTCGCGAACTCGGACAAGGCTACTGTGGCTCCGATGCCGAGAGATGTCGTAGTGACATAGATAAATCTGTGAGCATCCATGATGGCGACTTGGTCTTTTCTTGGTCAGGGACTTTACTCTTAGATTTCTGGGCAGACGGGGATGCTGGGCTCAATCAGCATCTTTTTAAGGTCACATCAGATCGATATCCGAGTTGGTTTTACTACTTATGGATTAAGCGTCACATGAGGCGCTTTGTTTCAATGGCGAAGGACCGTGCAACCACTATGGGTCATATCAAGCGCAGCGCATTACAGGACTCTGAAGTTTTCATACCTCGTCATGACGAGATGCAGATACTTACAACACGAATGCAGCCTTTGGTAAATGAGCTAATAAATCTGAAGGTCGAATCACGCAAGCTAGCTGAGTATAGAGACGCTCTGCTTCCCAAGCTCATGTCAGGTGAAATAGATGTCTCTCGAATTTAGCTGCCTACGCAGATAAATAATCATTTAACTTCAGATTATTTTCTATCTTCCTATCAAAAACATTAAGAACTCTTGCAATCTGTTTTTGTTCATTTTTGTCCTCAGGAATCAATACTTCTATTTCTTCCATAGTTTTTCCTGAAATTTCAGGAAAAGTTGTTCCAGATGCATGATTAGCAATAGCATCTACATTACTTTTTAAAAGGTAATACAAAAATAGTGAATCAGTATTTTCGTTTGGAATGATGGATTTGAAACCTTGATTAGTGCAAATATCATTTTCTGCAATAGCACAATATCCAATTGGGGCCCTCGAACTAAACAACACAGTTCCTTTTGGCAGCATCTTTGTTGAACAAGATTCATAACCTTTTTGAGAGATACACTTTTCTCCCTTTTTAATAAATCTTTCCCTATGATTTGCTAAATCTTTAGGGGTTAACCAAGGAATACTACCTCCCCAATTCTCGGGATTCCTTGTAGAAGGAGTTGCCCCTCCAACAACCTTTCCTAGCTCTTTTATTTTTACTTTAATTCTCTCAGAAGCCATAACCAAGCGCCTCCAGATTCTTTTTGATTTCTTCTTGAAGACGATTTGACTCTTCAAAACATTTTGAAATTTCATTTGTAAGGCGAGCCATTTTCTCTTCAAATGGCTCTCCATCATCTTCTTGTTCAGAAATTCCTACATAACGACCTGGAGTCAAAATATAATCTTGTTTCGAAATATCCTCTATCGATGCGACCGAACAGAATCCCTTCTCGTCTTTTAATGTTCCATCATGGAACTGTTGGAAGGTATCCGCAATTTTTTTAATATCTGTATCTTGTTTAAGCTCACAAAGCTTTCTGCTGACCATAGTGCCCATCTCACGAGCATCTATAAACAACGTTTTTCCTGGCTGTTTTTTATTCTTATCAATGAACCATAAGGATACTGGAATTTGCGTTGTATAGAAAAGTTTGCCTGGAAGAGCAACAATTCCATCCACAAGATCAGCGTCAACTATTGCCTTGCGAATATCTCCTTCAGTACCTGTCTGGCTTGAAAGAGAGCCATTTGCTAATACCATTGCCATTCGACCTTGAGCGTTCAAATGCCAAATCATATGTTGCAACCATGCGAAGTTAGCATTTCCAACAGGTGGAATTCCATATTGCCAGCGAACGTCCTCTGCTAACTTATCTCCTCCCCAGTCCTTCAAATTGAATGGAGGATTCGCAAGAATAAAGTCAAACTTTTCGCGTTTATGTTGATCATTAAAGAAAGTGTCAGCATAGCTGCCAAGATCAGCCTCTATACCTCTAATAGCAAGGTTCATGGTTGCAAGTTTCCATGTAGAAGGATTGCTCTCTTGACCAAAAACTGTAATATCGTCCCTTACACTTCCTCCGTGCTCTTTTACAAAATCTGCACTTTGGACAAACATGCCGCCCGAACCACAACAGGGGTCATAAACACGTCCGTGGAAAGGTTGAATAACCTCAACAAGAGTTCTTACGATACAGCTAGGGGTATAGAATTCACCAGCAAGCTTTCCTTCTTGTTCAGCAAATTTAGCAAGACAGTACTCATAAGTACGGCCAAGGACATCTATACCGTTTTCATTTTCTGCAAGCTGAATGTTTGTGAATAAATCTACGACTTCACCTAAGCGACGTTTATCAAGTTCTGGCCTTGCAAAATTTTTAGGAAGAACATCTTTAAGGGAACCGTTTTCTCTCTCGATAGCCTGCATTGCAGTATCAATTGCAATGCCTATCTCAGGATCATGGGCAACCTTTGCTACAGAATTCCAACGAGCCTCTTCAGGTACATAGAAAACACGCTTTTCTTCGTAAAAGTCGCGATCTTCCTCAAAGCCATCTCCATCAGCAACAAGCTCTTGATAGCGCTGATCAAATCGATCAGAAAGATACTTCAAGAAGATTAATCCCAGAACAACATTTTTATAATCTGCAGCATCGAGATTACCTCTTAGCAAGCATGCTGCATTCCATATTTCTTTCTCAAAGCCTAGCTCAGCTCCGTTATTTGTGTCTTTAGCCATGCTAAACCTTTCTAAATATCAGCGTCTGCCCAATGCTCACATTGTTCCATTACTACATCAAGAGCATAATCCATACCCTCAGGTGGATACTTGTGCTTTTTTAAAAGTCTCTTAATAGAAGCTCTCATGGCGCTTCGAGCACTATTTTTTCGCTGCCAATCCATGGTTCTTTTTGCACGAAGCTCATCGGCTAGACTGTGCGTAATTGCAACAAGCTCTTCATTCTTATCTTTATAGTAATCTTGTACTGCTTCGGGTTGAGTTAGAGCTGCATAAAAAGCAAACTCCTCATCGTTTAAGCCAAGGTCTTTAGCTTTATTATTTTCAGCCATCATTTCCTTGGCCATTTTTAGCATTTCTTCAAATACTTCACTGTTTGTAATCTGGCCATTGATATAACCATTTACAATTCCCGACATTATTTCTGAGAATTTTTTAGATTGTACAACGCTTCTTTTCCTATAGCCTTTAATTTGTTCATTAAGAAGCCTACGCAGCATTTCAACCGCAAGGTTCTTTTCTTTCATCTTTTTAAGACTATGGATGAACTCTTCATCAAACACTGAAATTGTTTCATCTTCTATTTTGAATAACTTTATAACACCATCAGAGTGAACAAAGTTTTGCTGAAGCAATTCTGCAATGTGTTTGTTTACTTCCTTTAAGGTTAGCTTTGAATCTCCTCCATTAACGTTTGGAGTCCCTTCTGTGGTCAACTGAATTAGAAGTGCGCGCATTACTTGGAAATATCCAACCTCTATTCGTTGTTTATCATTAGCTTTACTCTTTGCAAGGCCAAATGCCTTTAGAAGAATTCCAACCTGTTCAATAAATTCCATTGCCAGGGTCTTCTCGCCATCTTGCTCTTGAGCTTTATTTGAAACATCTACTAAGTAATCCACTCCTCCAGTAATCAAGCTTCCACGCTTACTATCAGAAGTAGTACTTATAAACTCTGAATAATCATATCCGTGCATAATATCGCGACAAACTTCAAGTTTCTCAAGAAACTTGGGCCAGACGGTTGAGCCGATGTCAGGATCACCATAGTTCTTTTGGTCACGGCTCGTATAATCTTTCATTGCCTGTTTTAGAGCATTTGCTATGCCGACATAATCAACAATCAAACCGCCATCTTTGCCCTTATAGACACGGTTAACTCGTGCAATTGCTTGCATTAAATTGAAGTCCTTCATGTACTTGTAGATGTACATAGTTCCTAGTGATGGAACGTCAAAACCTGTCAACCACATGTCAACAACAATGACAATCTTTAGCGGATCAGATGTATCCTTAAACTTTTTTGCCATCTCTTTGCGATGAGCGTTGTTTCCTACTACATCAAACCACTCAACAGGATCCTGATTTCCCTGAGTCATAACGACTCCGACTTTTTCCTGCTCTTTCCATTCAGGCCTGAGCTCAAGGATTTTCTCGTAAATCCGCATTGCAATTGTTCTTGAATAGGCAACAATCATTGCTTTGTTAGCAGACTCAAATTGTCTATTCATCTCATAATGTTCAATGATATCTTTAACAAGCTCGTCGATAACTTCTGGAGCACCGAGAACATCGTCGATATTTGCAAGGTTTTTCTTAGATTTTTCTATGGTTTCAATATTTGCTTCTCTTGTTAGGAGCTCATATTCCTTGTCAATCTTTGTGAGAACATCCTCATTTAGTTTCAGCTTTACTACCCTATTCTCATAGTAAACAGGTAACGTTGCTTTGTCCTCAACTGCCTGAGTCATATCGTATACATCGATATAGTCACCGAAGACTTCTCGGGTTGAACGATCTTCCATGCTGACCGGTGTACCAGTGAATCCAATATATGTCGCATTAGGAAATGCTCTTCGAATAAGAAGAGCAGAGCCTGTATGACGAGTTCCGTCTTCATCAAACTTTTCTTCGAAACCATACTGTCCACGATGCGCCTCATCGCACATGACAATGATGTCATCGCGGTCAGAAAGAACACCCATGCTTTCTGTGAATTTCTGCATTGTGGTAAAAATGATGCCGTTTGCTACACGAGTCTTAAGCAAATCAGCAAGATTACCTTCGCCCTTTTCACAGTGTTTTGCCTGTAAAGGATCCTGTCTTAAAAACTCTCGACATCTGCTGAACTGACCAAATAACTGATTATCCAGATCATTTCTATCCGTAATTACTACAAGAGTTGGACTATCTAGATTTTGTTGTAACAGATGTGCTAAAAACACCATTGAAAGTGATTTACCGCTACCTTGGGTATGCCAGAAAACGCCACCTTTACCATTTTTTTCTTTCATGGCTTTTTCAACGCAGGTCAAAGCTTTATTCACTGCAAAGAATTGGTGATATCCGGCAAGAATCTTTACATCCTTTGGTGTCTCATCAGAGAAACAAATAAAGTTTTTTAATATATTGCAGAGTCTATCTTTGTCGAACATTCCATCTAAGAGAGTGCAATAATCTGCAACTTGCGTTGACTCATAACTTCCATCAACGCTTTTCCACTCCATAAAGCGACTTTCGTTTGAAGTAATAGTTCCGCACTTTGTCGTAAGCATATCGGTTATTACGCAAAACGCATTAAAGACAAATAAGCTAGGAATCTGCTTTATATAGTTCTGGATCTGCTGATATGCATCTTCAATGTCTGCATTGATATTTGCTGGACTTTTTAATTCAAAAACAACCAAAGGCAAACCATTAACAAAAACTATGATGTCAGGACGCTTATTGGTCCCTCTTTCAACGTAAGTCCACTGGTTAACAACGTGGAATGTATTGTTCTGAGGATTATCAAAATCAACAAGTTTAATTAGTTCGTTCCTATTTTCTTTTCCATCAAAATAAGAAACCTCAACCCCACACTGAAGCATATCCATAAAGCTCTTATTTTTGGCAACAAGGTTACTGCCTTCGATACAAGAAATCTTTTTTATTGCTTCAGCTACAGCTCTATTAGATTTACCTGGATTAATATGCTCGATAGAAGATTCTATGATGTCAGGAAGAAACGCATCATCAAATCTGTCAGATGTTCTTGCAACATCTGGACCATAAAGATACTCGTAACCCTGCTGCTCCTGAAGATGCTCAATGATTGCATGCTCAAAACCGTCTTCATTGAAGAATACTCCGTTTGAATACTCACACGATTGCACCCTCATAGCCGCTCTTCCTCAAGTAATTTTATTATTAGAATAATTTTTAAACCAAATAAAAATTATATTACGTTAAGGATAAGTAAGCTATTCAATCAGACGGTAAATCGGCTAGTTTTGCAGCTACCTTAACTCTCCCTTGTGCCCGTAAACACAAAGTCTCGGTTAGCGATGTGAGCAATTCCTTGAATGGTGTCGCCCTCAACAGAGCCGCCGACGGCAAAGATAACGGGACCCACAAAAGACTCAAGCTTGCCGCCAAAGGTAAACGAGTTGTCGGTAACCTT
>CALKRF010000038.1 GCA_937990665.1 uncultured Atopobium sp. | reverse complement strand
ACCATCTGGATGCAGATTGACGCCATCGCACGAGGTCATACGCACGTAAGCTGGTCGGGGATGCTTTGCGAGGTCCATGAGCGTGGCCGCAAGCTGGGCATTATCGATCGGATTGAGCACGGAAAGCCCCGGGATGGTCCTGGTAATCGCAATGTCCTCCACAGCCATGTGAGATGGGCCTGTAGCTGCGGATTCGCAGCCAGCAGCAACACCTACAAGCACCACGGGCGACTTCATCATGCCAAGGTTGACGCGAATCTGGTCGAGCGTTCGAGAGGTCACAAACGTGGCATAGCACGGCGCAAAAACATGAAAGCCTTCATTTGTGCAGGCAGACGCCACTTCAATAAGGTTCTGCTCTGCAATTCCACACTGGATGTAGCCGTCTGGTCTAAGCTCACGGAAGCAATCCAGATTCAAACGACGACCATAGTCGGCAACGGCAACGGTTAGCAGCTCATCGTCCTCGGCAAGCTGCCCCATGACCCAACCGAACACTTCTTTTGTATTCATACCCTCGAGCAACTGCGACTCTTCAGTAGAAATTTGCGCTGGCTGCAACGATCTATCTAGCATGAACATGCCTCCTCTGCGACTTTCAGATCAAGCAATGCCTGCTCATAGAGGTTGTCCGTCACGCATGCGTCGTGGAACGAGACGTTATTCTCGGCAAATGAAAGTCCCTTGCCTTTGATGGTGTGTGCAATAATCGCACGAGGCCTGGAAGTTTGCTGCTTTAGTGCGTCGTACAACGCGAGCACATCATGGCCATCTACCTCGACGGACTCAAAGCCAAACGCATCAAACTTTCTTGCAATTGACCCGGTGTCCAAAATGGACGCGCAAGGGCCATCCAGCTGCATGCGGTTCTGGTCAACAATGACCGTCACGTTGGAGAGCTGGTTGTGGCCGATAAACGCGGCGCTCTCCCAAATGGAGCCCTCGTCGCACTCGCCGTCGCCCAAAATACAAAAAACGCGAGAAGGAAGATCTTTTCTGCGAAGGCTTAACCCCAGGCCAGCGGCGTAGCCCAAACCCATGCCAAGGCTGCCACCAGAGATTTCAAAGCCACGCTGAGGATCTCGCAGTGGATGCTTAAAGAGAACAGCATCGGGCCCAAAAACTCCGCGGTCGATGTCTTCTTGAGAGATCATTCCTGCACGTAGAAGAGCTGGGAACAGCGCCAGCGATGTGTGAGCTTTGGAGAGAATCAAGCGGTCCCTGAGCTCCCACTCGCAATCCCTGTGGCCCACCTGCATAACCTTGCTCAAAAGCACGGAAACAATGTCTGCCACAGAACATGCGCCGCCAATATGGAATGGCGTTGAGCTGTAGCGATGTGCCAGCTCGATGATACCTCGACGCATCCCTAGCGCTTCGTGACGCAGATCAAACTCAAGCTGCGTGCGCAGGTCAGAGTCTAATTCTGCAGAAGCCAGCGATGCCTCCACGCGCTCTGACTGGCGAACAGAAGAGATGTCCAGAGGCCCAATAGAGCCGTCTACCTGCTCGGATACACCAACAACACTCTGATGTGGGGCAAGCC
>CALKRF010000037.1 GCA_937990665.1 uncultured Atopobium sp. | reverse complement strand
ATGGAAATTTCACGCAAAACTGATTATGCAATCCGCATGCTTTCTTCGCTGGTGAGAAGCCCAAAGAAGCTTCTTTCTGTTCGCGATGCCGCAGATGAAAACGATATTCCATACTCCTTTGCTCGTTCAATCCAGCACGACCTGGTCCTTGCCGGAGTAATTGTCAGCACGCGCGGCGCTCACGGCGGCATGATGCTGGCTATTGATCCTAATGAAGTGAGTGTTCTTGACATTGTTGAGGCAGTTCAGGGGCCTGTTTTCATTTCTAGCTGCGAGTGGGCTGGTCCTAATAACGAGCCATGCCCTCGTCGCAATTCTTGCTATTTTGGTCCGCTTTGGTGCAGTGCCGAGAAAACCTTGCGTAATTTCTTTGCGTCCGTAACCTTGCATCAAGTTGTTGTAGAGGGTCTTATGCCAGAGATGGTGGGCGAGTTCCAACTGGTAAAGAACGAGAACGCTCAGCGTAACGAGCAGATTATCCAGAATGCTGCTGCCGCTATTGAGGCTGAGGTTACCGCTGGTACGTTTGATAACCTGCTTGATGGCGAGGTTATTTCTGCCGAGAAAAAACCGTACGAGTTCAATATTGGTCGATAAGAAAATCTCACATACAAAGATGAACGAAGGCCTGGAAGTTTTGGCCGACGAGTACGCTGGTGCATCCGGCGGAGCAGAGCTCACGCCTGAGCTGCGTGCATTTGTCGAGTTTGTGGCAAAGAAAGGCCGCGAGCTATATCGCGACTTGCCTTGGCGTCGTACGTACGACCCGTATGCCATTTGGATTTCTGAGGTCATGCTTCAGCAGACGCAGGTCAGCCGCGTGGATGGTCGCTGGCAGAGGTGGCTGGAGCGATTCCCAACGGTTGACGCGTTGGCTGCCGCAGCCCCTTCTGACGTGCTTGAGGAGTGGCAGGGTCTTGGCTACAACCGTCGAGCTTTGTCCGTGCACCGAGCTGCTCAGGCAATTTCTGAGGCGGGCGGCGTCTTTCCGCAAGATCCAAAGGAGCTGGTAAAGCTCCCAGGCATTGGTCCTGCTACTGCAGCGGGTATTCGTGCGTTTGCGTTTAACCTGCACGGTGTTTACCTGGAGACCAATGTGCGCACGGTCTTTCTTCACGAGCTGTATCCCCAGGCAGAAGGCGTGCCAGATTCCGAGCTTGTTCCGCTGGTAGAGCTTACGTGTCCTGCAAGCGTTACGAACGCTGCGGACACTGCAGTGGACACCGCCGCGAATGCCGACGAGACGGAGCTCACACCACGTAGCTGGTACTACGCCCTTCTCGACTATGGCGCGTACCTGAAGAAAACCATTCCCAACCCTTCGCGAAGGTCCAAAAGCCACGTCA
>CALKRF010000036.1 GCA_937990665.1 uncultured Atopobium sp. | reverse complement strand
AGGTCATGTCCAGAAACTCCGAGACGCTTTTGGCGCTTGCCATGAGAGGCGTTGGCGCGTGCTTCTTGCCATCAGAGCTGGTGGCTTCTTCTTACTACGACTCTGAAACGTCTGGTCTCCACATTATTGAGCTAGGAAAAGAGATGTCGTACTCGGTCAGCGTTGCCTGGCGCCGCACCGATCATGTGTGGAGCACAATCGAGTCATTTGCCCAGGTGCTTTCTGAGCAGCGCTACGTGGTTAAGCGTGGTGAGTAGTGTGGATGCTCTTCAGACTGACGTCAGCCTTGAGTTTTTGTATCAGGATGAGTATCTGCTTGCCGTGAATAAACCTGCGGGAATTATTGTTCATACGGACGGAACCAACGAGCCCTCGTTAACCGATTTAGTTTGCGAGAAACTCTGTGCACATGAGAGTCCAACAGAGGTAGATCTTTCCCAGGTTCAAGCATTGAATCGCCTTGATAGGGAGACTACGGGCATAGTGCTTTTCTCGCTCAAGAAAGAAACGCAACCACAGTTTGATCAGCTTATTGCTTCCAAAGAGCTTTCCAAGGAATATTTAGCAGCCGTTAAGGGAGCATTTGAGCCAAATAAACTGCTGATAGATAAAGCAATTGGAAAAGATCGGCATAATGCTCAAAAGATGAGGGTCTCAGCAACAGGCAAATCATCTCAAACAGAGGTGCGCCTCATTAAGGTTGCATCGTCTGCACAAGGTCAAACTCACAGCTTGTTACTGGTCAATTTGCTGACGGGAAGAAAGCATCAAATTAGAGTGCATCTCTCGTCACTTGGGTTTCCCCTGATAGGAGATATGCTCTATGGAGGCGTGTCTTCTTTGCAGCGTGGAGCAAAAAAGAAGCATAAACAGCAGCCGTTAATGCTGCATGCATATCGTGTTGAATTTATTCATCCAGTCACAGGCGTAAAAATTGTGATTAAAACGGACATTCCAGAGCGATTTTCTTATTTTGGCGTTCTTGAGAAGGACTTATAGTTCATACTTTAAGCCAACAACATTCATTCATTTTGTGCAGATACGTTGCCCAGACGTGCATAAAGTGAACGAGGAGGGGGAGAAATGCCTGGCACAATGCGAG
>CALKRF010000035.1 GCA_937990665.1 uncultured Atopobium sp. | reverse complement strand
GCTTTTACCTGTTTATGACAAGCCAATGATTTACTATCCGCTGTCAACGCTTATGCTTGCAGGTATTAGAGATATTTTGGTTATCTCCACGCCACGCGATCTGCCAAATTTTAAGAAACTCTTGGGTGACGGCTCTGACTTCGGTATCACCATCAGTTATGCCGAGCAGCCTTCTCCCGATGGACTTGCTCAGGCATTTGTTATTGGTAAAGAGTTTATTGGTGATGACGCTGCTGCTCTGATTCTTGGAGATAATATCTTCTATGGAAACGGTCTTTCAGGACTTGTGAGAAAAGCTGCTCAGCAGGCACAAACTGCTGGTCGTGCCACAGTTTTTGGCTATCACGTTGATGATCCAGAGCGTTTTGGCGTTGTTGAGTTTGATAAGAACTACAACGCTATTTCAATTGAGGAGAAGCCAGCTCATCCAAAATCTAACTACGCAGTAACCGGATTTTCTTTCTACGATCAACGTGTTACTGAGCTGGTAAAGCAGGTTCAGCCAAGCGCTCGTGGTGAGTACGAGATTACTGACCTTAATCGACTCTATCTTGACGATGGCACGCTTGATGTTGTTACTCTTGGTCGTGGCTTTGCGTGGCTGGATACAGGAACTATGGAGTCTCTTTTTGAGGCATCTACCTTTGTTCGTACTGTTGAGACTGCGCAAGGTCTACCTGTAAGTGTTCCAGAAGAAATTGCTTTTGAGAACGGTTGGATTGACAGCTCTAAACTTATCGAGTGTACAGAACGCTACGGTAAATCAACGTATGGTGAGCACCTCAAGAGCGTTGCAGAGGGACGTATTCTTCCTTCTGAAAAAGGGGAATAACATGCGTATTCTTATTACTGGCTCTCATGGTCAGTTGGGCAATGAACTCAAGCGTCTTTTTGAGACTGGTATCTCTGAAATTGGTCCTATTCCAAAGTTGTTTGTTGATCCAGATGTTGACTATACCGATGCAGACGAGCTTGATATTACTAGTTCAGAAGCGGTAAATACATGGTTTGACCAGCATGATCGTTATGACCTTGTTATTAACTGTGCGGCCGCAACAAATGTAGACGGCTGCGAAAGCAATTTTGAGATGGCCTTTGCGGTAAATGCCCTTGGTCCTATGAATCTTGCACGAGCTTGCAGTGCTACGCAGACAAAGCTTGTTCAAGTATCTACCGATTATGTCTTTAGTGGAAAAGAAAGCTCGCCTCGTACAGAACAAGATGCTCCTTATCCTGTTTCTGCGTATGGGCGCTCTAAATTGGCGGGAGAGGGACTTGCGCTTGCGGCAAATCCTCAAACGTTTGTAGTGAGAACGGCATGGCTTTACGGCTATGTTGGCAAGAACTTTGTGGCAACTATGCGCGCTCTTGGCGCAAAGTATCCAGAAATTAGTGTTGTTGATGATCAAGTAGGTAATCCTACCAGCGCAAATGACCTAGCTCACACAATCTTGTGCATTGCAGCCACTGAGAACTATGGCATCTACCACGCAACCAATGAAGGAACATGTTCATGGGCTGATTTTGCTGAAGCTATTATGG
>CALKRF010000034.1 GCA_937990665.1 uncultured Atopobium sp. | reverse complement strand
ACCTGGCCACCTACAGCCTGTTTCTCTAAAACAACAGTATCGAGAAGGGCGCGTTTTGCATAAATTGCTGCTGAAAGTCCTGCAGGACCACCGCCAACAATAACAAGGTCTTTAGTAATAACGTCTGCCATGATTGGCTCCAATCGTATAAATCGTAACTGGCTTTGTTATACCCTACTGGTGACAATCATTATCAGTTATCTCTAAAAAATAGATTGCACACAATCTATTCACAAATAAAAAAGAAGCGCGTCAAGACCCCCATCTTGAACGCGCTCCCCTAATACTAAAAACTAGTTAGCAATGATGAAGTAAGCAACAAACGCAAGAGTTGCAACCCACATCAGAGGCTTAACCTTCTTAACGTTACCAGTAACAAGAGCAACAACAACATAGAAGATGAAGCCAAAGCCAATGCCGTCAGAGATTGAGTAAGTCATTGGAATACCAGCGATAACCATGAATGCTGGGAAGCCCTCAAGAAGATCGTTCCAATCAATCTCGGTAACCTCAGACATCATCAGGAAGCCAACAAGGACCAGTGCACCACAAGTTGCTGCAGAGCTGACGATAGAAATGAGAGGTGCAATGAATGCTGCTGCAATAAAGAGCAGACCGGTAAAAATAGAAGAAAGACCAGTACGACCGCCGTCAGCAGCGCCGGATGCGGACTCGATGAATGTGGTAATGGAAGAAGCACCAAAGAAACCACCTGCAGCTGCAGCAGCAGAGTCAACAATGAGGATCTGCTTGATGTCCTTAACGTTGCCGTCCTCAGTGAGGAAGTCTCCCTGCTTAGCAATAGCCATAGCAGAACCCATGGTATCGAAGAAGTCGGACATCATCAAAGAGAATGCAAATACAAGAAGAACTGGAGTTGTCAGTGCCTTAACAATACCCATGACTCCAGCGCTATCGGTCAAGAATGGTGCACCAAAAGTGGAGAAATCAAGACCAGAAACAATGCCAGTAGGGCTTGCGGTAACACCAAGAGGAATACCAGCAAGTACGGCAAGAATAATGCCGATAAGCAGGGAACCCTTAACACGAGCAGAGTAAAGAACAACTGTTGCAACAATGGAAATTACACCAACGATAAAGGTTGGAGAGAAAATATCGCCAAGAGCAACAAGTGTGGACTCATTTGCAACGATAATACCGCTGTTCTTGAGACCAATCATGGCAATAAAAAGACCTAGGCCAACTGAGATTGCGTGGCGTAGGTTTACAGGGATTGCATCCATGATTGCTTCACGAAGGCCGCAGAGAACTAAAAGAAGAATAGCAATTCCTTCAATGAAGATAACTGCCATTGATGCGTGCCAATCTCCACCAGTAATTGGAGTAAGAGAGAAGGCTACAACAGCGTTTACACCCATACCAGATGCGCAAGCAAGTGGTCGGTTAGAGAAAAGACCCATCAAAATGGTCATAATGCCGCCACCAAGACAGGTAGCAGTAATAGCTGCCGAAACTGGAACTCCTGCAGCAGCGAGAAGAGCTGGGTTTACTGCAATAATGTATGCCATTGCGAGGAATGTAGTAATTCCAGCCCTAAACTCTTGAGCGGGATTACTGCCACGCTCAGCTACCTTAAAGAACTTCTCCATTAAGCTCTTCCTTCCTAAAGAGGCTTTTCCTATATGCAAGCGCTGAAGCGCTTATCACCAAAATAAAAAATTATTGAACGCCGCTTGAACCAAAACCGCCTGTACCGCGATCAGTCTGA
>CALKRF010000033.1 GCA_937990665.1 uncultured Atopobium sp. | reverse complement strand
AAGGGAATTACCAAGTGCTTTATGATTGGAGTGAATAAGAGAGGTCTTCAGAAGCTCGAGGAGCTGAAAAAGGCACTCGCTGAGGTTGACAACCTTAAAGGTGAACTGCAGACACGTGATGAGAACGCTAAATTGCAGCAGATGCGCAAGCAAGTCGCTAAAGACACAGGGGTACCAGAGGACCTCATTCAGGGCGCAGATGAAGAGAGCATGAAGACGTTTGCAGAAGCCGTAGCGGCGTTCGCCAAAAAGCCTTCTGCACCAATCATTCCAGAATCAGGTATTTCTACACAGGCTGGAGAGACTCCAGCACAAAAATTTGGTCAATTTATGGCCGAAACATTCAACTAATTGAAAGGATTTAAGTATGGCAACCGGTATTTTGACAACTTCTGCAACACTTCCAAAAGACCTCTCCGATGAGATCTTTGCAAACGTCCAGGACCAGTCTGCAATTATGCAGCTCGCAACTCCAATCGAGCTTCCTGGTCGCGGTATGACCATCCCAGTTGTAACGGGTGACCCAGAGGCTTCTTTTACCGCTGAAGGTGAAGAGGCAAAGGTGTCTAACACCTCTCTTGGTGTTAAGGAAATGAAGCCTTATAAGCTCACCGTTATTGAGCTCTTCTCCAATGAGTTCAAGGATAACTATGAGGCTATCTTTGCAGAGCTTCAGAATCGTCTTCCAGGCGCCATTGGTCGCAAGGTTGACGCTACCATTATGTATGGCACTGCTCCTGGCACTGGTTTTGACACCCTTGCAGATGCTGAGTCTGTAGACCTTTCTGTTAAGCCTTATGACGGCTTTGTTGACGCACTTGAGAAGGTCTCCAACGCTAACGGTGACCTTAACGGTTGGGTCCTCTCTCCAAAGGCTCGCACCCTGCTTCTTAAGGCTAAGGACAGCCAGCAGCGTCCGCTCTTTATCACCAACCCAGCAGTTGAGGGTAAGGACGGCGGTTCTTCTGTTCTTGCTATTCCATCTCTCTTCTCTCGTGCAGCTTATCAGGCAAAGGTTGCCTCTAAGACACCAGAGCTTGTTGGCGTTGGTGGCGATTGGACTGGCGCTCGATTTGGTCTTGTTAAGGACATCGCCATTTCTATGGCTGATCAGGCAACTATTAACGCTGGCGGAACTACTATGAACCTCTACCAGCGTGATATGTTTGCTCTTAAGTGCACCTTTATGTTCGGCTTTGTTGCTCGTGATAAGGCACAGTTTGTCCGCCTTGCAAATGGTACTGCCGCTTAATAGGAGGCTTATATGGCAGAGACAAGAAGCTTTGCCACAAAGGCCGACTATGAGAAACGTTATGGGTCTGGTGCTCCAGAGAGGGTTGAGGTACTTTTGCAAGATGCCTCAGCCCTCTTGCGCTCTAATTTCATTGCATATCATCAAACGGCTTACAGAGAAGGCTTGAATCTTCGATTTGATGAAAATGCTTGCGCCGTTACTTGTGCGATTGTTGCTCGTGCTGTGAATGTTCCTGCTGGTTTTGAGGGTGCTTCTCAGTACAGTCAGCATGCCGGCCCTTATGAGTCGACATTGACTTTTGCAAATCCAACAGCTGATTTGTATGTAACGCGCTCTGAGCGCACTCGACTCGGCTTGAGTGGTATCAGAATTGGCTCAATTCAGCCAATGTTTAAGCAAGACCACGAGGTGAATGATGGCAACAATTAGGGGCGTTCGGGTAGAAGTGGTTAGAGTAACTACTGTCCTAGACGATCATGGCAATGAGACCTCTGGAGTAGAGTCTTATGAGCTTGTTGACAATGTCTTACCAGCTCCAGTTGCGACATCTGATTTGTCTGCGACGCGCCCAAACGGCGACCGCATAGACATGGTGTTTCACTTTCCAAAGACTTATAAGCGAAGTCTAAGGGGAACTTTTATTGAGTTTGATGA
>CALKRF010000032.1 GCA_937990665.1 uncultured Atopobium sp. | reverse complement strand
GTTGGTAAAGAACAGCACGTAATCGTGGGTAGAAGCAACAAAGAGGTTCTCAACAAAATCGTTCTCTTTGAGTGAGACACCCTGAACACCCTTGCCTCCGCGCTTCTGAGAACGATAAATTTCAACAGGAACGCGCTTTACGTAACCTGCGTGAGTAACGGTAACAACCATATCCTCTTCAGCGATAAGATCCTCGACGTCCAGGTTCTGAATGTCCTGGTCAGAGATTTGCGTACGACGCTTGTCAGCATAGCGGTTGGAAATCTCTCGGAGCTCATCGGCAATAACAGCCAGAATCTTTTCCTCATGAGCGAGAAGATCCTCGTAGTAGGCAATATCAAGTCTGAGCTGGGAAATCTCGTCAACAAGATCCTGACGAGCAAGACCAGTGAGGCGGCGCAGACGCATCTGAAGGATTGCCTCGCCCTGAATCTCATCCAGGCCAAAACGCTCGTTCATGCGCTTCTTTGCCTCAGCATCATCCTGCGAGCTGCGGATGATGTGGACAATCTCATCGATGTTATCAACTGCGGTCAGAAGGCCTTCCAAAATATGGACGCGCTTCTGAGCCTTATCCAGGTCAAACTCAGTACGACGGCGTACAACATCAATCTGGTGATCAATGTAGTGACGAAGAATCTCGCGAAGAGAAAGGGTACGAGGAACACCATCAACCAAGGCCAGGTCAATGATGCCAAAGTTGGATTGGAGCTGAGTCTTCTTGTACAGGTTATTCAGAACAACCTGTGGAACAGCATCGCGCTTGAGGTCCAAAACAATACGCATGCCCTTACGGTTGGACTCGTCGCGCATGTCAGAGATGCCTTCAATTTTCTTCTCGTTGACTGCCTGAGCAATCTTCTCCTGGAGAAGGCCCTTGTTAACCTGGTAAGGAATCTCGGTAACAACAAGGCGCTGGCGACCGCTCTTGACCTGTTCAACGTGAACCTTTGCGCGGACGGTAATAGAACCGCGACCAGTCTCATAGGCATCCTTGATGCCCTGAGTGCCCATGATGATGCCGCCTGTTGGGAAGTCAGGACCAGGTAGAACGGTCATGAGCTCCTCAGTGGTAACGTCAGGGTTCTCAATCATCATGCAAACAGCGTTAGTTACCTCACCAAGGTTGTGAGGAGGAATGTTGGTAGCCATACCAACTGCAATACCTGAAGAACCGTTAACCAAAAGATTTGGGAAACGAGCAGGAAGAACTGCAGGCTCTGTCAGAGACTCATCATAGTTTGACTGAAGATCAACGGTGTTCTTGTTAAGCTCTGCCAGCATCTCCATAGCACTTCTGGTAAGACGTGCCTCGGTATAACGCATTGCTGCTGGTGGATCGCCGTCGATAGAACCAAAGTTTCCGTGACCATCAATCAGAGGAAGTCTCATCGAGAAATCCTGAGACATACGGACCATGGAGTCATAAATAGCGGAGTCACCGTGTGGGTGGTACTTACCCATGACTTCACCGACTGCCCATGCAGACTTCTTATGTGGACGGTTTGGCGTAATGCCAGCCTCGCTCATTGCGTACAAAATACGGCGGTGAACAGGCTTAAGACCGTCTCGAACATCTGGAAGTGCACGAGCAACAATAACGGACATAGAATACTCAAGGAAGGAAGTCTTCATCTCTGAGGACAAGTCGGTTGGCTTAAGAGTGCCACCGTGAATGTCAGAGAGATCAAGACGAGTACCAGCCTCATCAGAGATGATGTGTGAAGTTTCTCCCGTTATGAGATTTTCCCCAGTCTCTGGGTCAAACTCGTCAGAGTCTTCTTCTACCTCGTCATCTTCGTATTCTTCATCCATATCGTTTTGTGCATCAAGATCTTGATCCTCATCTGCATCAAAAAGATCGTCATTCATATTTTTATCGTCTGCCACAAGTTACCCTTTCATTTTCTGTCTAATGATTTAGCGAGAAACCATTAAATGTCCAGGAAGCGGACGTCTTTTGCATGTGTTTGGATAAAGTCTTTACGCTTCTCAACCTGGTTGCCCATAAGGTCAGAGACCGCGCGATCAGCGGCAAGAGCATCATCGATGGTTACCTTAAGAAGAATGCGGTTCTTTGGCTCCATAGTGGTTGCCCAAAGCTGCTCTGGGTCCATCTCACCAAGACCCTTATAACGCTGAATAGTGAACTTGGTGTTGTCCTCGAACTTCTTTGTCTCAAGAGCAAGTTCTTCATCGGTATAGATGTATTTACCGTTCTTTTTACCCTTTGGCTTAATCTGATACAGAGGAGGCTGAGCAACGTAGATATAACCTGCGTCAATCATTGGCTTCATGTAACGATAGAAGAAGGTAAGCAGAAGAATTCTAATGTGAGAGCCGTCAACATCAGCATCGGTCATGATGACAATCTTGTGATAACGTGCCTTTTCAATATTAAATTCATCTCCAACACCAGTACCAATAGCGGTAATCAGCGAAGTAATAGTGTCAGAAGAAAGTGCGCGGTGAGCCTGTACGCGCTCAACATTCAAAATCTTTCCGCGAAGTGGAAGAACTGCCTGGATAGAACGGTCGCGTGCCATCTTTGCAGAACCACCTGCGGAGTCACCCTCGACGATGAAGAGCTCAGTCATCTCTGCATCGCGAACGGAGCAGTCTGCAAGCTTTCCAGGAAGAGCGGCTGACTCAAGAAGTCCCTTACGGCGTGTTGCTTCACGAGCTTTACGAGCAGCAAGACGGCCTTTTGCAGCCTGAGATGCTTTCTTGAGAATCTCTTTTGCCTGATTTGGGTGCTCTTCCAGGTACTCTGAGAGACCCTGAGTAACAATCTTGTTGGTAAGAGTTCTCATGTAAGAACTACCAAGCTTTGCCTTTGTCTGTCCTTCAAACTGAGGATCCGGCAGCTTAACTGAAATAACAGCAGTTAAGCCCTCACGAATATCGCCGCCCTCAAGCTTAGGGTCTTTCTCTTTAAGAATTCCCTGCCTGGCGCCGTAATCATTTACTACTTTAGTAAGAGCAGTACGGAAGCCCTCGAGGTGCATTCCGCCTTCCTCAGTGAAAATGTCGTTTGCAAAAGAAAGAGTTCTGTCACTGAAGTCAGTATTCCACTGAATAGCAACCTCTACCTCACCCATCTGAGACATTGGGGCGTCAGCGTCTGACTTACCTTCAATATAGATAGGGCGAGAAAGTCCTGGTAAAACGGTTTTCTCGTCATTAAGGTACTTAACAAAATCGATGATGCCGCCAGCATACTGGAAATCAACCTGACGAGGAGTGAGCTCACGCTCATCAACAAGAGTAATTTTAAGGTTCTTGTTAAGGAATGCGGTTTCCTGGAGACGGTCACGAAGTGTGTCAAAGTTATACGTAGTGGTCTCAAAGATCATGTCGTCTGGCCAGAAGGTAATGGTAGTACCGTTGGATTTTGAGGTGCCAATTTCCTTCATCTTCTGAACAGTTTTACCGCGCTCAAAGACCATCTCGTAGATTTTGCCATCGCGCTTAACCTGTGCAACAAGTTTCTTTGAAAGAGCGTTTACAACAGAAACACCAACGCCGTGAAGACCACCGGAGACTTTATAAGCATTGTTATCAAACTTACCACCTGCGTGAAGGATAGTAAGAACAACCTCAAGAGTTGGAATTTTTTTCTGGGGATGAAGGTCTACAGGAATACCACGACCATTATCTTCAACAGAAATCGAGTTATCAGGATGGACGGTGACCTTAATTTTGGAGCAATAACCAGCCATTGCCTCATCGACTGAGTTATCTACAATCTCCCAAACAAGGTGATGCAGACCAGAAGCTGAAGTTGTACCAATATACATACCTGGACGCTTACGAACAGCCTCAAGGCCTTCAAGGATCTTAATCTCTGTACCGTCATACTTATTTTCTTTTGCCACGTAAGTCCTCTCTTCAATTGTGAGCGGAATGATGTAAATATTTTACTATGAAATCGCCAAAATCAACTCGGCACAGAGAAATTTCATTGTTTAAACAGCAATATTTGGTATCTGAGAGGCTCTGTAAAGAGATTTAAGGACAGATTAGTGACAGATTAGACTAAAGACTCTTTTTTTGTCTAAAACTTGCTTCAATCGCTTTATAAGCCGTTGACTT
>CALKRF010000031.1 GCA_937990665.1 uncultured Atopobium sp. | reverse complement strand
TCTGTTAAAAAGACGTATACATGACGCAGAAAATACCTCAATCATGCAGATTATCGTCATTAGATGTGTAAAATGCCCGCAATTGAGCAGATTATCCGACTTAGGTGTGTTCCGTAGATACAGAATTTATCGATAGTTAAATTCCTTATATTTATCTATTCATGTTTAAGCATATTAGATGAAGTTTATGCATAGAGATGCATATCGGGTAGTGCGACCGCCTAGCTGCCTGCTATCTTGATTAAGAACATGTCGATTCTTCAGCAGAACACAAGAAAGCTGCGCTATTTTGTGCGCCAGGCCTAAAAGCCAACGCTAACACGCTACAGAATCATAATCACCCGCATATGAACTGCCTCCCATTTCTTGGACACAAAAATGGGAGGCAGTTCACATTCGTCGGGCGCTTTTTTATGCCGTTTACGGAAGTACATTTGGAACGCGGCGTGTGTGCTGGTAAAATATTAAAAAGTTGATGAAGGAGGTACTATGTCACTGTATCGTCATCTACGTTCTAGTTTGGGTTCAGCCCAAAAAATTGCGCTTGCTGCCAGCACTTTTGTCATGACAATTGCGCTACCCGTTATCGCATTAGCTGATGTTATTTCTACGCCAAGAATCGGTAGATCATCTAGCTTCTTAGCCATGGCTGCAGTTTCTACTCTTGTGGCAGTAATTGGCTTCATTATGATCATAAGGCGTCGCAGGTAAAACCTTGTCCACAACACAGCAGATTCTTCCCAAAAAAGAAGTCACTACTTTTGCATTTGCGTTGTGCCATTTTGTAGTTGACTTTGCATGCGTATCTACCATGCTCTGCGCGGTAAGCCGAGTGTTGGGAGAGTCTGGCCAAGGTTCGATGGAAGTTGTTGCGTTAAGTATTTTACTGTATGACATAGTTGCCTTTACCCTGCAGCTCCCTATAGGCATTGTACTGGATCAGCTGGATAAGAACTCCTATGCCGCCTTACTTTCGTATGCTTTAGTGGGCGCTGGAGTTATTCTTTCTCTGGTCCCTATAGCCCTTCTCGAGTGGCCTGCGATTCTTTTGCTTGCGATTGGAAACGCGCTCTTTCATAGTGCAGGTGGACTGAGCGTCCTTAATATCTCGCAAAAACATGCAGGACCTTCGGGAATCTTTATTGCAACTGGTGCAATTGGAGTCTTTTTAGGCACACAAAGTGCTCAAATGGGAAGACTTCAGATTGCGTTTTCCCTGCTTGTCTTGCTGTTCTTATGCGCAAGCATTACCCGAGTGGTGCAAAAAGTTAATAAAAAGTATTGGAATATACATAACGTTCCCTTTGCCATTCCTGAGTTTTCTTCTCGCACTTTGCTTGCAATCTTCTTGCTCTGCTTTGTGGTTGCGCTCAGAAGCTACACCGGCATAGTCATGGCGTTTCCTTGGAAGAGCGAAATGCTCCTGTTGGCTTTGAGCATTCTTGGTGTATTTGCAGGTAAAGCCCTTGGCGGAATGGTTGCCGACCGTATTGGTTTTAGAACTACAGCTATTTTCTCGCTCATTGCCGCAGCTACTTTATTTGTTCCTTCATGGGAGATGCCTCTTATGGGCCTCCTAGCTGTGTTTTTCTTTAATTTTACAATGGCGATCACGCTGGCTTTTTTGGCTAATATTTTGCACGAAGCAAAGGGAACCGCATTTGGCTTGGCCAGCTTCTCTTTGGCGATAGGCGCTTTACCTGCGCTTTTGGGACTTCGCTTGGAGCATCCTTTGGTGCTTACTGTCATGAGTCTGATTTCGGCGCTTGCTTTGGGTGTAAGTCTGACTTTGGTCAAAGACACTGTGGCTACGGGACCATTTGGTCACGAGCGCATGCTCCAAGCAGCACAGGTTGCTGAGACTGCAGGGGAAGATGCTCTAACGGTAGGGCTATCCGAACCGGCCGAAGAACTCGCAACTGAAGATGGGCTTACAGGTGAAGTTAAACTCTCAGTTGAAGACTATCCTGCGGCTAAAGACAAACTTGACGCTGAAGGCAAACAAGCAGAAGGTAAATAGCATGGACGACCAAATATTTTTATTGCCGTATTTGATAACCATTATTCCGATGTTTGCGTTTTGTCTGATTCTGACTATTACTGTTGAGCTTATTGTCGCAAAATCGCTTGGCGTTAAAGACAATCACGCGCTGCTGATTGTTGTGGCTGCACAGGTGCTTACCAATCCAATCGCTGTTTTTATCACAAGTGTCCTTGTTAATGTGGTTGCTAACGACGCTCAATATTGGGCGTGCGTCATAGCGGTTGAGCTGGCCGTTATTGCTGTTGAAGGTCTCATTTACAAGGTAAAAAGAGTAAGCGACGCTCCAT
>CALKRF010000030.1 GCA_937990665.1 uncultured Atopobium sp. | reverse complement strand
AAAGACTCTTTTTTTGTCTAAAACTTGCTTCAATCGCTTTATAAGCCGTTGACTTAAGTGGCTCAGAAAGACCAGAAACTAACTCAGAAATTTGTAATTTCTCTTCTGGTGTGAGTTCTGGAAGATCTTTTTTCTCTTCTTTTTGGCCCTGTGCTTGCTTTTCTGAAGAGGTAGCTTCTTTATCAGCATGTCTATTGTATTTGTCCAGCTTAAATTCAAGGTCTGAGAACTCCAGGCCTTGCTCTGAGAGCCTGGCTCTATAAATTTCTCTTTGTGCAAGAAAATCAATCATACACATACGATTATCTACATAGACTGTAAGTACAGGGTACTCTCTACCAGCAACTTCTCTAACAAATACGCCGGTTGTATGTTCTGTCTCTCTTTCACCATTTGCTTCAACCCACGCAAGATAGGCACGACGATTTTTTGACATGCTCTTAGAATCTCTGAAGGTTCCAAGCAGAGAACTCATTAAATCTTTTGCATTTTCATTGCCACCGCGCGCAGGTATTTCTTGTTGATTATTCATCGCTAAACCTAACTATCTGCGCTTTTTTTAAAACCTCTTCAGAGAAATACCCAAGGTTTGTAGTGGTAATTACCGTTTGAATGTCATGGAATGCAAATTCCATGATGGCTTTTCTGCGGTCTTCATCAAGCTCACTCATAACATCATCTAAAAGCAGCAAGGGTTTCTCGCCAAGTATTTCTTCTGAAAGGAGAACTTCTGCCATCTTAAGTGCTAAAACGACAGTTCTGATCTGACCTTGAGAACCAAAATTTCTAGCGTCTTTACCCTCAATTAAAAACTCAACGTCGTCTCGATGAGGTCCTTTTGTACTTTGCTGACGACGAATATCATCCGTGCGAGCTTTACTTAAAGCCTTCAAAAATTGATCAGCAATTTCTTCTCTAGAAGCTTCAAGAGATACCTCTCCAATTGAAGAAATATAGTTCATTTCTAGGTGTTCTCCACCAGAGAGTTCCTGATAGATCTCACATGTCTTCTTTGCCAGGCGCTCAAACAAATGAATTCGTGCATGAAGAAGCGTAGCCCCTCCTCTTGCAAGAGAAAGATCCCACGCATCAAGCAAGTTTTCATCTGGCCAATCAGATTTAAGCAACTTATTTCTTTGCTCAACTGTCTTGGTATATGCCGAGAAAACCTTGAAGTAGCTTTTATTTGCCTGGC
>CALKRF010000029.1 GCA_937990665.1 uncultured Atopobium sp. | reverse complement strand
TTGTAAGCGTATTGCATGAGCTTTTGGAGGCCTGCTATGTCTAAGTGCCCCTGTGCTCTGCTTAAGCACTTCTCGCTTGCTTCATTGACAGCGCAGGCAAAAATCGTTGCCACTTTTGTGGGTATTGTTGCTCTCTTCTCAGTTCAACAGCCACTTGCCTTTGCGGTGTTCGCCTTGATTTGCGTGAGCCTTTTGTGGAGTGCTCGTGTAAGCTTGCCAGAGTTTTTGCGCGTAGCAAAGCCTGCAGCGTTCATTCTGCTTATATCATTTGTTGCCAATACGCTGGTGTTTATTGGACATCCCGATATCATTTTCTCCGGATCAGTTGGTCTTTCTGTGGCGGGTTTTTACAGAAGTACCGTGGCTATTGCCCGCGTGTTGCTTGCCTTGGCGCTGGTTTTATCGGTTGCGTCAACAACTACGCCTACGCAGCTTGCTGATGGCTTTTCTGTACTGTTACTGCCTCTGCGTCTTATTCGTGTTGACGTTGATGGTTTGAGCATTGTGCTCTCAATTGCTCTGAGGGCAATTCCGCTTACCTTAGAAGAACTCGACAGAATTAGAGCTGCTCAGAGGGCACGTGGATTCAATTTTGAATCGGGCGGTATTGTTGAGCGCATTAAAAAGTGGTTTACGCTTTTGGTACCGCTGACCGTCTCGCTCTTTCAGCGCGCAGATCAGATGGCGCAAACAATGACAGATCGCTGTCTTGGTGCAGCAAAACGTACGCGTATCTCCGCAAAAATGCAGCTTGTTGACTGGGTAGTGTTGCTGCTGTGGGTTGCACTGTGTCTTGGTCTTACAACGCTGTAGTGATCTTGCATTGCTGAACAACCTTGCATTGCTGTAGCGGTCTTGTGTCCAGCAGCTGCAATGAGTGCGTCAACTTTGAGCCTACGATACAATCACTCTAGCGGGCACAAGTCATTTCAGGGAGCTTCATGAACTCAGAAACATCACAAAATATTGCATCAAATTGCAGTTTTGATGCATGCGAGGAGTCTTCGGCTGAGCCTTCAGCTCCTGAGACTCTCGCTGAAGTTCCTTCTGAGCCTGAAGCCACGCTTGTTATCCAGCTAGGTTATCGCGGCGCTGCATTCTGCGGCTTTGCCGAGCAACCCACCCAGCGCACCGTGGCAGGCGACCTTCGCCGCGCGCTTCAGACCGTTTTGCGCA
>CALKRF010000028.1 GCA_937990665.1 uncultured Atopobium sp. | reverse complement strand
GGAATTACTTTTGCATGAACATAGCCGTTAAACAGCAACTCATTCCTAAGGTAGGAGAGGCATTCAATCATGAGTTCTGTGGTGTGGTCTGGCGATCCTATAACACCTGAGGAAAGAAAGAGCCCCTCTATGTAATTTCTTTTATAGAAATCTACGGTAAGCTCTGCTAATTCCTGTGGTGTAAAGGTGGCACGCTTGGTCTGTGCGGACGACCTATTGACGCAGTAAGCGCAGTCATAGCAACAAGCATTAGAAAGTAAAACTTTTAGCAGCGTAATACAGCGACCATCAGGGGTAAATGAGTGGCAACAGCCGGCCGCTGAGGCCATTCCTACCTTTCCTGCCTGCGGATCTCTGTCTACACCAGAAGAAGTGCACGCCGCGTCAAATTTGGCTGCATCTGCAAGTATGGCGAGTTTATCAAGAGTATCCATGGCAGCAACTTTCTACTTGAAAATAGAACGTCTGTTCGTATACTTAGACTATCACGAATGAGGAAGAAGTAAAGAAAAATCTAGAACAAATGTTTGTTATTTTAAAACCGCAGAAAGGATGTGAATGACGTGTGAAGGATGTATACTTTTTTCATCAGCAACTGCGGAAGGAATGGCTATGAGCATACAGAAAAACAGCTCTTCACCATGCCTTTCTCGCCCTGTGAATTTACAGATTCCCACCTACGCGTTGCGTGCATTAGAAGTTCTTGAAGATGCCGGATTTGAGGCGTGGATTGTAGGCGGCTGGGTACGAGACGCCCTACGCGGCTCATTTGCCCATGATATTGACATCACAACTTCAGCTACGTGGCAGCAGAGTAAAGCAGCTTTTGTAGCTGCAGACATTCCTGTGCATGAAACAGGTATTGCATATGGAACTGTCACTGCTGTTGTTGAGAAGCATCCTATTGAGGTCACAACGTATCGCTGTGACGGAGAATATCTTGATGGTCGTCGTCCTGATTCTGTGCAGTTTGTCTCTCGTATAGAGGAAGATCTTGCTCGTAGAGACTTCACTATTAATGCAATGGCATATCACCCAAAGAGGGGATTGCTTGATCTTTATGGCGGTCAAGAAGATTTATCTGTACGTGTAATTCGCGCTGTTGGGGAGCCTAAGGTTCGCTTTACAGAGGACGCTCTTCGTATGCTGCGTGCCTTGCGGTTTGCGTGCAGGCTCTCGTTTTCAATTGAGGAGAAGACACATCAGGCACTTACTGAGTGTGCGCTGCTACTCTCTCAGGTTGCATCTGAGCGCATTGGCTCGGAAGTGGCTCAAATTGTTGAGGCTGGCCATATTGCCCATGCTATCAAGCTGGGTTTTCCTGTTTTAGCGGTAGCAATTCCAGAGCTTTTACCGTTGCAAAATTTTGATCAAAGAAGTCCGTATCACGCCTATGATGTGCTGGAGCATACTGCTCGGGTATGCTCTGCAGCAGAGGCTCTTACAGCAGGGTGTGCTACTCCCGCTCTTAGGTGGGCGGCGCTTCTGCATGATATTTCAAAGCCAGAAATGTTTAGCGTTGACGCAGATGGTAGAGGTCATTTTTATGGCCATCCAGAAAAAGGTGCAATCGTAGCAAAAGCCTTGCTTAAGCGCTTAGCTCTATCACAGCATTTGAGTAATGAAGTTTGTGCTCTTGTGGCATTGCATGACTATGATGTGGACGTTACAACCTCGTCGCTTAGGCATATGGTTGCCTTGTTAGCCGAGGCAAGTAAATCGGACGGCATTGCTCTTGCATATGACCTTTTGACGTTAAAGCAGGCAGATGCCCTGGCAAAGGCAAATCCTTATCGTAGCTATGCGGTAACACTTGAAGCTATGAGAGCTCTTCTCTTACATGAGGCAAAACGGGGAATTGCTCAGCGTCCACAAGAGATGTGCGTTTCGGGTGCAGAAATTATGGAAGTGCTCTCGCTTCAGCCAGGACCTGCTGTGGGCATGTATCAACGTAAGCTCTTTGAGCTTTATTTAGCAGGTCAAGTGGAGAATAGGCAAGAAGATCTTCTCGCCATTCTTTCTAAGGGTAATTGGTAAAAATAATAAAGAGTGCCAGTTTTAATCAATAAAAAAGTCAAGCCTTTGTATTTTTATAGGTTCGGTAAAACGGTATAGTAGGCATAAAAAATTATCAGAGAGGCGTCATTTTATATGACGGATAGTGTCTTATGGGGGAGTTCATGGGCGAGAAGCGCGATTATATTACGTTAGAAGTCATACACCATAATGCTTATGAACAGCAGCCTGCAGAAGAACCTGAAGCTCCAGCGCCTTCCATTTCTCATATTCGTGCCGAGGCTCGTACTAAGAAAAGTGCAGCTACACGTAAGCGTATTATGCACGAGACAACTAAGCTCATGCTTGCTCGTGGAAATACCAACTTCAAAATGAGTGAGATTTCTGATAGAGCTCGTCTTTCAAA
>CALKRF010000027.1 GCA_937990665.1 uncultured Atopobium sp. | reverse complement strand
CTAGTACCGTCCAGGTTTCTTTAGTGGCAAACGTATCAATCTGCTGAGAAAGCCATCCAAATTTGACAGACTTTCCGACCTTCACCAGACCAGAGGTTGGCTGCAATTGCTGCGTCATCAGCTCAAGAAGCGTGGATTTACCAGCTCCGTTCTCACCTAAAATGCCATAACGATCACCAGGTCCAATGAGCCACTCAACATGCTTGATAACCTCTGTTTGTGGCTTAGCTGCATCTGCTTGCGTGCTTTGATCTGCGTCTGCAGCTGTCGCGACATTCTTATAGGCAAATGAGACATCATGCATCTCAATGACTTGCTTGCCTAACCTAGAAACTGCCATACGCTTAAGCTCAAGCGTGTTTCTGAGCGGTGGATCTTCGGCGAGAAGCTCCATGGCGGCATCAATCCTAAACTTAGGCTTTGACGTACGAGCTTTTGCGCCATGAGCAAGCCAGTTAAGCTCTTTTCTCAGCGTATTCTGACGGCGTTCTTCCATCACTGCCGCCTGTCTATCACGCTCAACTCGAGCTTGAATGTAGGCAGAATAGCCGCCGTCAAACGGGTCAATTACTCCGTCATGGACTTCCCACATGTGGTCGCAGACTTCGTCCAAAAACCAACGATCGTGGGTGACCAGAATGAGCGCGCCATTTCCTTCTGACCAGCGATTTTTAAGGTGATTGGCAAGCCACTGAATGGCATGAAGGTCCAAGTGGTTGGTTGGCTCGTCGATGAGCATTAAGTCCCAGGTACCTACCAGCAATCGAGCCAGATCGCAGCGTCTACGTTGACCTCCAGAGAGCTCTCCTACCAGGCCATTCCAGTCCAAGTCTCCAATGAGCTCATCAATAATCTTGCGAATACGCGCGTCAGATGCCCACTCGTACTCTGGTGTATCACCTACAACGGCGCTACAAACGGTTTGCGTATCAGAAAGTGAATCACTTTGGCCCATATAGCCTACTTGGATACCACTTCTCCAGATTACGTTGCCAGAATCGGGCTCAATTCTTTTGGCGATAAGATCTAAGAGAGTTGATTTGCCATCGCCGTTTTTGCCGACAACACCAATACGGTCGCCCTCATTTACACCAATGGTTTGGTTGGTAAGAACCTTCTTACCAGGCCATTCCATAGAGATTTGTTCGCAACCTACCAGAATTCCCACTAGTTATCACCTAAAAAAGAACGAAGTAACGCAATTTCTTCTCCCCAACCAGAAAGCTCAGAATGAGGAGTTTCCAAAATCATAGGAAGCGTATTGATACGCGGATTAGTCACCACAGCACGGAACGTTTCTAGACCAATGAAGCCTTTGCCAATCTGCTCGTGTCTATCTTTATGAGCTCCAAGAGGATTCTTTGAGTCATTAAGGTGCAAGGCTTTTAGCTTTTCTAAACCAATTATCTGGTCAAATGTATCTAGAACTTCATCAAGATTTTCTACAATCTCATAGCCGCCATCATGAACATGGCAGGTATCAAGACATACGCCCATAAGCTCGGGATGGTTTACCTTATCTAGAATTGCAGCAATTTCTTCAAACGTTTTACCAACTTCAGTACCCTTACCAGCCATAGTTTCAAGAAGCACGGTTGTATGCTGACCTTCAAAAAGACAATCGTTCAGCGCGTCCGAGATTTGCTCGATAGCTACGTCAGACCCTTGGCCAACATGGCTACCGGGATGAAAGTTGTAATAATTGCCTGGTAGATACTCCATGCGCTCAAGATCTTCTGTAAGCGCACGACGAGCAAAATCCCTAGTCTCCTCTTTAGCCGAGCACAAATTCATGGTGTAAGGAGCGTGTGCAACCAAAGGTCCAAAGTGATGGGTCTTCAGAAGCTCACGCAGCTTTGCAACATCAGCCTCATCTAAAGCCTTAGCGTTGCCGCCACGAGGATTTCTGGTAAAGAAAGCAAAGGTAGTTGCTCCAATTGAAAGAGCATCTTTACCCATTGCCTCCCAACCCTTGCCTGCCGAGAGATGACATCCAATAAAAAGTTCTTCTGGTTTCACGCTATGCACGCTCCTCAAGCATCTTGGAAACACGATCCAAAAGCTCTGAAGCTACATCTGCCAGCGGTAAAGTCTCAAGCTGTTCTACACCTTGAGGAGTCACAAAAGCCACACGGTCTGTATCTGAACCAAAGGTTGAGTCTGGCCTAGAAACATCATTTGCCACAATCATGGAACAACCTTTACGCTCAAGTTTAGCTTGAGCATGCTCCAAGACGTTATTTGTCTCGGCTGCAAAACCTACGACAACCTGGTCTTTCTTTGCTTTAGACAAGCTGGCGAGAATATCAATGGTTTCTTTAAGTTCAATAGATTCAAGATACTCTAATGATTTCTTGAGCTTATGATCTGCTGGATGAGCCGGTGTGTAATCGGCAACAGCTGCCGTCAAAATAGCGGCGTCAACGTCGTCAAAAGCGTCAACGCACTCCTTATACATATCTTCAGCAGATACTACTCTTTGCACGTTGACTCCTTGAGGAGCCTCAAGATATGTGGGTCCAGAGATAAGGGTGACATCCGCTCCACGACTAGCTGAAACTTTAGCCACGGTATAGCCAAGTTTTCCTGTTGAACAGTTGGCAATAAAGCGAACTGGATCGATCTTCTCGTGAGTTGGTCCTGCGGTAATAAGAAGCTTTTTACCTGCAAGATCTTGCTTACCTGATGCGGTGTCTTTACCAGAAAGAACCTCCAGCGCAGCGGTAACAATTTGCTGTACCGGCGCGAGCTTTCCGTCTCCGGTATAGCCGCAGGCAAGACGACCTGACTCAGGCATAACCATCTGGATTCCACGCTGACGGAGCAGTGCGACATTTGCCTGAGTGGCTGGATTTTCCCACATGTGCGTATTCATAGCGGGAGCCACCAGAACTGGCGTATGAGCAGCTAAAAGCGTTGCGCTTGCAGCGTTATCAGCAATACCGTGAGCCATTTTAGCCATAATATTGGCGGTAGCTGGTACAACTACCATGCAATCTGCCCAGTCAGCAAGATCAACGTGGGCAACAGGAGACTCCACATTGTTGTAGAGCGAAAGCACCACCTCATGATGCGTAAGAGCCTCAAAAGTAGTCTTTCCTACAAACTGAGTTGCATCTTCTGTCATAACAACACGAACGTCACAGTCAGCTTTCTGAAGGCCTCTGAGTACTTCGCAGGCTTTATATGCAGCAATTCCTCCGCACACCACAAGGCATACAGAGGACTGAGCGGTTTTATCTAACATAGCGATAAATTCCTTTATTCTTCAAATGCTGTAGAAGTAATAAGCATTCTGTGGCAATAAGGGCACTCAGCAATCTCGGAGCTGTGCTGAAGATCGTGGAATGAACTTGGTTGCAGTTTAACGCGACAGACACTTGGAACGTTTCCTACAAGGTGCTCGACTGCCAGGCCCTTAAAACGTTTACGTGCAGCTTCATAGCGCTCAAGCGTGTCAGAAGAAATCTGAGCTGCAAGCTCTTCTCGAGACTTAGAAAGCTCAACAATCTCTGCACGAAGAGCCCCTGAATCAATCTCAAGGGACTGAGAAAGGCTCTCTCGCTCTCTCATAAGCTTTACCTGCAAGTCTTGTGCAGTTTGGTACGCCTTTTTGCACTTCTCAAGTTCTTCAGCTTTTGCTGCAAGCTTGAAATCACACTTCTCGATATTCTTTGCCAAAGAAGAAAGCTGCTGATCAAAGTCTCTAAGAGCACGATGATTAGTTGCAGTTTCTACAGCAGCAGAAACCTCTTCTGTCTTAAGAACATAATGGGCGCGCTGCTCATTGAGGTCAGAAATATCAATTTCTACGTCTTTTTTAACGCCAAGTACCTGCTTAAGCTGAGAAGCAATCTTTTTCTCTGCAAGTTGGGCGTTTTTAATCTTTTGAACCTGGGGCATTGAGGCCAAGTTGGATGCGAGTTTTAGCAGCTGCAAATCAATGTCCTGGAGCTGCATCAGATTAACAGACTCACTCATAGGGCCTCCTCATATACGGTTACTCATCTAGTCTACCGTAAATAAGGACGTATCGAGCGCAGAACATAACTAATGCAGAGATTAGTATGTGAAAAATTTATCCAACAATCTGCAGCAAGGCTGCACAGAATGTATCAAGGTCTGCCTCAGAAACGCGCTCGTCAAAGGTTATACGTAAGCTTCCCAGAGCCTCGTTTCTAGAGATGCCCATAGCCGAGAGAACGTGGCTTGCATCAAGAGAGCCTGAAGAACAGGCAGAACCCGCCGAAACCTCATAACCGGCTTGGTCAAGCTTTAAGATAAGCGTCTCGGAATCCATTGAGGGGACCATAATGCTTACCGTGCCAGGCATGTGATCTTTGCCAGCATATGCCTCTGTAGTTGGTTTAATCTTGGGAGAAGCACAAAGTGTTTCATACACCTTATTAGCACGCGCAGAAACGCTCTCTTGTGTTTGAGTAAGGTTATCCTGACACCACTTGGCAGCTGCGGCAAACGCAACTGCGCTTCGAACATCCTGAGTACCATGACGCCTGCCAGACTCTTGTCCCCCGCCGTAACTTTGAGCCTTAAAGGGAACCTTAGAACGCATAAGCACCGCGGCAATACCTAGAGGTCCACCAATTTTATGGGCGGCAACAGTCAGAGCATCTACGTCTGCTACGTCAAGAGGAATACGACCAAACGCCTGAACGGCGTCAGTGTGGAAAAGAGCTCCTACTTTATGCGCAGCTTGAGCAAGGTCTGCAACCGGCTGGATAACACCCGTTTCATTGTTGGCATATATCACAGATACAAGAGCTACCGACTGATCCAAAAGACCCTCAAGGGCAGAAGACTCAATCTTTCCCTGACGGTTAGGCTGAGCAATTCGTACCTCAAAGCCCTTCTCGCGAAGAACAGGCGCAAGATCCAAAATAGAATCATGTTCAATTGCCGAGAAAACCACCGTGTTGCGCTTGTGATCCTTGTTACGAATACCTTCTGCCATACCAAGAACAGAGAGGTTATTGCCCTCGGTACCGCCGGAGCAAAAGACCCCGTCAGGAGCTCTAAATTTGCCGCCTACCGCACGTGCAATAACAGCACGAGCACCATCAAGCTCTCGCGCTGCTTGACGACCAAGCGAGTGCAAAGAGTTTGGGTTCACCCCTGCAATAGGTGAAGCTTCATAGGTTTTCTCGGCATCAAGCGCCTCTTGGCGCATTGGTGCTGAAGCTGCATAGTCTAGGTAAACGTAATCCATAGCGTGTTTCTGTTGATTCAATCTTGGTAGTTTATATGCAAATAATGCTTGAGAGTGCAGCCTAGCCCTGGACGGTAAGAGCAGACTCGCCAGCGTCGCGGATTGCCTGGATAGTTGCACCGCGATCTTCCTGGCCAAACACGGCACTGCCTGCAACAAGCATGTCAGCACCGGCGGCTACAACATCAGCTGCGTTAGCTGCACTAATACCACCATCAACCTCAATCAGAGGATGAGCGTTGTGCCTACGGCAGAGCTCTTTAAGAGCTTTGAGCTTCTCAATTGAGTGAGGAATAAACTTCTGACCACCAAAGCCAGGGTTAACCGTCATGATAAGCACCAGATCAAGGTCTTCGATAAGATCCTCAAGAACGCTTACAGGAGTTCCTGGGCAAAGTGAAATGCCAGCCTGAGCACTGGAATCCTTGATAAGGTGAACAAGGCGATGAGTGTGAACCTCAGCCTCATAGTGGAAGGTGACAACGTCGGCACCACGGTCTAGGAATAGCGGCACAATCTCAGCTGGATTGGTGACCATCAGATGGACATCAATAGGCAGCTCAGAGGACTTTTTGCAGTACGAGAAAATATCCGGACCAAAAGAAATATTGGGGACAAAGTGACCATCCATGACGTCGTAATGGATGTAATCAGCGTTTGCAATTGAATCAAGCTCACTCTTAAGCTTGGAGAAATCTGCAGATAGAACAGATGGTGCTACCAGGACGTTATTCATCAAACTCTCCTATCGAGTCATTCCATAAAATTCTTCATTTGGAAGGCGGTTTGTAAGGCGAGAAGTAATTTCTTCTGGCGTAGCACCTTCGTAAAGTACAGCGTGAACAGCTGAAGTGATAGGCATCTCAACGCTCATCTGCTGACCAAGCTCATAAAGACCAATGACAGCCTGAGCACCCTCAACAACCATACCGGTCTCTTCCTGATAAGACTGAAGCGTCTTACCCTTGACCAAGGCTTCTCCAAACGTTCTGTTTCTAGAATGCTCAGAGGTGCAGGTTGCTACCAGGTCTCCCATACCTGCAAGACCCATGCAGGTGAGTGGGTCTCCGCCAATAGCACATACTACGCGGCCAAGCTCTGCAAGACCGCGGGTCATGAGGGCTGCAAGAGCGTTATCACCGTTGCCCAGACCAACAGCAATACCACAGGCAATAGCAACAACGTTTTTGGCAGCAGCACAAGCCTCAACACCGCGTACGTCAGAGCTAACGTAGGTTCTGAAGTATTGACGAGAAAGCAGTGCTTGGAAGCGCTTTGCAACCTCGGCATCTTCAGATGCTACAACTGCTGCAGAAATTCCCTGTTTAATGACCTCTTCTGCGTGGTTTGGACCGGAAAGAACTGCAATTCTTGCAGGGTTTCCTAGCTCGTCAGCAGCCACCTCATGCATAAGCTTGTGAGATCCTGCTTCCATACCCTTGGAGAGGATCAAAACATCAACCTCTGGATCAAGATATGGTGCGCAAGCAGCACAAACAGAGCGCAAAAACGCGGAAGGAGCAGCCATAACAACAGCATCTACACCGGTGAGAGCTTCAGCTTCACTAGTGGTAGACACAATATTGTGTGGAAGCTCAGAATCAGAAAGATGTCTGCAGTTAACGTGCTCTTTATTGATGGACTCGGCAACATCGGCCTCTCTAGACCAAATAATTACCTCATCAGAAGTTGAAGCAAGTAGTGTTGAAAGTGCGGTACCCCATGATCCCGAACCAATAACAGCAACTTTTTTCATGATTAGTTGTCCTTTTTCTTTTCGCCGAAAGAGAATTTAGACTCACTACCAGCATTAAGACGATTGATATTCTCGCGATGAGCCCAAATAACTGCCGCTGCTACAACAAATACGGGAATGGTTGCCACGGGATCCATACCAAATAGCAGGCAGAATAGTGGAATGGCAACAGCTGCGCCAATGGAGCCAAGCGATACGTACTTAGTTGGTACGGCAAGCGCAATAAACACCGCAAGAGCTACAAGAGCAGCAAGTGGATTAACCGCCAAACCACCGCCAAATCCAACTGCAATTCCCTTACCGCCATGAAAATGAAGCCAAGGCGAGAAAATATGACCAAGAACGCAGCAGGCATACACAAAAGAAATGATGAGCTCAGCCTCTGCGTGATCATTTCCCGAGACCAGAGGAGTAAATCCCTGGGCTCCCAAGAACCAGCGGACTAACATGACACTGACAATGCCCTTACCTGCATCGCAAAGAAGCGTAAGAATACCTGCGGCTTTACCAGCATTTCTTGCAACATTGGTGGTGCCAATGTTTCCTGATCCAAGTTTGCGAATATCTTCATGAGCCATAACGCTTGCAATAATTAGGCCAAATGGAATGCCACCAAGGCCAAATGCAATTAGTCCAAAAATCAGAGCAACAACAATTCCAGACATTAGTTAGATTCGACCTTCTTACGGAACTTCAAACGAATAGGTGTACCAATTAGAGAAAACTTCTCGCGAAGTCTATTCTCAATAAAGCGCTCGTAGTTGTCATCAACAAGGTCTGGAGCATTGCACCAGAACGAGATAACAGGAGGCTTAGAACCCGTCTGAGTAGCGTACTGAATCTTAAGGCGACGGCCTCGGTCAGATACCGGATGTCCGCCCTCTCTAGTCTGGGCGAGAAGCTC
>CALKRF010000026.1 GCA_937990665.1 uncultured Atopobium sp. | reverse complement strand
AGCTTTTGAGCAGGCGAATGATAAAGGGCTCCTCAGCGGCGCTGGTGATAACGTTTGGGCCGTCGAGGTCGTATTTTGCCTGCGCAATGTCAATAGCAAGTCCGTCTGGGGTGGTATGAAACTTTCTACAGACGCTCTTTACCGAATGAGTTGCGGCAAAGGTCAATGACTGTCCAAGCTCTCCCGAAGTGGTCTGAGTTGTCTTTGTTTGAGCTGTCTTTGTTTGGGTTGTGTGCTTCATGATTGCCATGTGCACCTCCGATGATTAGTGGAAATAAGTGACTAACTGGTTGGTGTATGACGCAAACTGAAAGCGTTCTGTTATGTGTGGGACTTGAAACCGGACGATCCGAGCCAGTCGATCCAGGCTGGATAATCTTGAAACCTGCCACATAGATTCATATATCTACAGGATTACTCTATAAACCTGCAAATTTATATCCCTATAGGCTTGCGGTGCAGTAAAAATTAAAACTTTTGAATAAGAGGTTTCTTTATATCCGTCACACATAAATGAACAGGGTCAGCATCTGCTGTCAGACGTAAGCTGCTACTTCGACTAGGCATATAAAGCACCTCCTTATATTGGAGTTCTGCAAGGGACGTCCAGTGAAGCGAGGCACCATGCGATGGACGGACGTCACGTCTATTCAGACATCTCTAAGAGTAGTTGGGTTGACGACTTTGGTCAACCTATTACTATATATCTTATAAATAACGTGTTTAATCTGCGTGTTTATTCACCGCAATATGGCGAGAAGCCCTGTCGAGCAGTAACGCAGAGAAGAAACGACAAGCAGAACGACAAAACGCCGTACACTACGATCTTGCTAAGAAGGAGCATCTCATGGGCAAAGTGATTGTATTTGGAAGCCTGAACATGGACGTCTCCATCGAGGCAGATAAGATGCCTCAGCAGGGCGAGACTATTGGCGGCAAAAATCTTGTCACCAGCCCAGGTGGAAAAGGCGCTAATCAGGCTGTTGCTGCAGCTCGAATGGGTGCAGATGTCCACATGATTGGTGCTGTTGGCGCTGACTCATTTGGACAGGACCTCAAGCAGTCGCTTATTGGCAACAGCGTCAATGCGGAGCAGGTAGAAGAGCTGTCTGGGGTCTCCACTGGTGTTGCTGTGATTGTGCGCGTAGGCGGCGATAATCGCATCATCCTGGACCATGGCGCTAATTACGTTCGCACAACCGATGACGTAAAAGCGGTGCTCGATCGCATTGCGGAGCCAGGTGACGCGTTTTTGACGCAGTTTGAGTGCGAGTTGTCGACCACGTTTGAGCTTATCAGGTACGCGCATGAGCTGGGGCTTTATACGATGGTGAACCCATCGCCATCAGCTACCATGACCACCGGTCTTCTCGCCAGCGTGGACGTGCTTTGCCTGAACGAGATTGAGTTTGCGGACCTGTTTGGCGAGGGCAAGATAAGCCCGCTGGCAGATCCCGAGGCTGCAGTGCAGAAGGTGCTTGCAAGTGGCGTGACAACTGCGGTGTTGACGCTGGGTTCCAAGGGCTCAATCGCTGCCGACGCACACGGTATCTACCAGCAGGAATGTTATCGTGTGGACACCGTGGACACTACCTGCGCGGGCGACACGTTCATGGGCACGCTTGCTGCATTCCAGGCGTCGGGGCAGCTGGAGGGTCACGACATCAAGCATGCGCTCGACGTGGCCGCGAAGGCCGCGGCACTCGCTACTACTAAGGTTGGCGCTCAGCAATCAATTCCAACGTATCAGCAGGTAGTTGAGTTTTAGGCTAAAATTGCAG
>CALKRF010000025.1 GCA_937990665.1 uncultured Atopobium sp. | reverse complement strand
CTACCAGCGCAATCCTTGTTTCGCAGCTCACCGATACCAATCTATCCAAGAACATTAACCGCATGCTTCGTACTAGCGTTGTACCTTTTATTGCTGCATGTGTTATCTACGTGGCCTGGGACTTCTTTATGGCAAACACGGGAACTATCCCCGATGTTACTGGTCTTCTGAGTCGTTCCTTTAGGCTTTCTTTGATTTCACTTACACCAGCACTTCTTGTAATTGTTTTCTCGCTTCTTAAGGTTGATGTCATTGTGACCATGGCGTCTAGCCTGGTACTTGCCTGCGTTCTGTGTGTCACCGTCCAGCGCGTTCCTCTTACAGACCTGCCAGTCATCCTGCTCTTTGGTCTTCGTGCCCCAGGAGCTACCGTTGCAAATATGGTTAATGGCGGCGGCGTCTTCTCCATGATGAACGTCTTGACAATCGTGACCATTTCTTCAAGCTACGCTGGTCTTTTCCAGACAACTGGACTGCTTCGCCGTATGTGCCAGCTGGTAGCTGACCTCTCCGATAACTCCACGCCTTTCTTTGGCGTTCTGATTACCAGCATGTTTACTTCAATGGTTTCTTGCAACCAGACCTTGGCAATTATGCTGACAAACGATCTGTGCGAGAACGCAGAAAACTCTTCCAGTGCCCTTGCTTTGGATATCGAGAATAGCGCTGTAATTCTTGCTCCTCTGGTACCGTGGTCCATCTCAAACATCTCGGTACTCTCTGCAATTGGCGCACCTTCAATGAGCCTTCTGGCTGCAAGTTTCCTTTATTTGCTGCCTCTTTGGACTCTGGGAATTTCTCTGTGGCTCCATCGCCGCCCAGCAAAAATTGACGGTCATCGTGCTCGTTGGCTTGGCCTTACCTCTGACGATGTCCGCAGCTGCTCATGGCCTCGCGTGCAGGACGATGAGTCTGCAGACTCTACCGCAAGTCTTCCTGCTGTAAAGGTTGCTTAACAAAACAAACCCTCCCGAGTCACAGACACGAGAGGGTTTACGTTTGACTGTTAGAATCCGTTAGCCGTTACAGTCTGGCTTTTACCTCAGCAACAAGCTGGTCAGCAGGCACCTGTACCTGCTCGTGAGACTCCATGTCACGAAGAGTTACCGCGCCAGCTTCAACCTCATCTGGACCAATGACCACGCAAAGCGTTGCACCCATCTTATCTGCCTGCTTAAACTGAGCCTTTAGCGAACGGCCAGTACGATCAGCTTCGCATCTAATGCCAGCCTCACGTAGTGCCAGCACAGCATCAAATACAACAGGAGCCTGCTCAGCACCTGCGCAAGCTACATAGACACAGCTTGGAGCCGCTGGCTCGGCTGCAACACCAAGAGCTTCCAGCGCAAGCATAATGCGCTCAAAACCAACAGCAAATCCAACACCTGGAGTTGGCTTTCCGCCTTCAAGCTCAACAAGACCGTCATAACGACCGCCACCGCCAATGGCGCCAACACCAGCGTTTGGAACCTCTACCTCAAAGACGGTACGCGTATAGTAATCCAAACCACGAACAAGTGTTGGATCCTCAACGTATGAAATACCAGCAGCATCCAAATATGCCTTGACCTGCTCATAGTGAGCACGGCAATCATCACACAGGTTGTCAGAAATCAGCGGAGCGTCCTTCATGACCGCGTGACAACTCTCGTTTTTGCAGTCAAATGCACGCAGCGGATTAATCTCTGCACGCTCAAGACAGTCCTCACACATCTCATCCTTGTGATCAAGAATGAACTGCTTGACCTTCTCGCGATATGCAGGGCGGCACTCCGCATCACCCATGGAGTTAATCATGAGCTTCATATCAGCTGGCGAGAAACCCATCTGCTCGTAAAACTTCATCAACATGATGATGGACTCTGCATCGGCAGCTGGATCTGAGGCACCAAGCCACTCAACACCTACCTGGTGAAACTGGCGCAGGCGACCCTTCTGAGGACGCTCTCCCCTGAACATTGACTCGGCGTACCAAAGTTTTGCAGGAGTTCCTCCCTGTGGCACAAAGTTGTGCTCAACAGCAGCACGAACTACACCAGCAGTTCCCTCAGGACGCATAGCCATGCGCTGGCGAGGCTTAAGACCGGACTCATTACCGGCGGCTAGCAGGTCCTCAAGCAGCGCACCTGAAAAGACGCGGAACATCTCTTTGCGCACAACGTCGGTGGACTCACCAATGCCGTGCACAAAGGTGTCTACCTGCTCAAGTGCTGGAGTCTCAATGCGGTCAAAACCGTAAGTACCAAACAGATGGCGGGCAACATCTTGCATATGCTCCCAAGAGCGCATATAGCCGCCGTAAAGATCTTCGGTACCTTGAATTCTCTGACCCATGAATCCTCCTTGTTAGAACATAGACGCTTCTAGTTTACCCGTGAGCGACAACTCTGGCACAGAAAAGCCTTCATAACTTTTGAAACCTATGAAAAAATCCGATTATTTTCTAGAAAACGTGAAATGTGCGTATATGTGGGTTGCTTTTTAATTCCTACCATTTAGTATGAATTAGCGGATTTTGGGGTATGACAAAAAACGAAGGTGACATTGGCGTTTGTCTTTGCCACAAAACCGCACTAGCGCAAGGCTTTGCTCGCCCTAGAGCTGCCCGAACTGGCTAGTCACAAACGTATCGCGTGCTTGCACGTAGAGATATTTGGAGAGAGATTTATGGCAACTGAGCTACTCCGTGTAAACGGAATTTCTGCAGGTACCGAGGAGAAATCCATCCTGCATTCAATTAATCTGAGCATTGGTGATGGCCAGGCTCACGTTCTGATGGGACCTAACGGCGCAGGTAAATCAACACTTGGCCGCGTCATTATGGGTGATCCTACCTATAAGATTACCGATGGTTCCCTTATCTTTAACGGCGAGGATGTAACTGAGCTTGCTGCAGATAAGCGCTCCCTTGCGGGCATCTTCCTCTCCTATCAGGCACCTGTTGAGGTTCCTGGTGTTCCTCTTTATTCATTCCTGCGTACCATTACACAGATGCGCCCTGAGCTTAAGATGACCGCTCGTCAGTTCCGTCAGCGTGTTGGCCAGATTTCTGATCAGCTTGAGCTTGATCAGGGCTTCTTGATGCGTGAGCTTAACGTTGGCTTCTCTGGTGGCGAGAAGAAAAAGGTTGAGATGCTCCAGCTTTTGCTGCTTCAGCCTAAACTTGCCATTCTCGACGAAACAGACTCTGGCTTGGACGTTGACGCACTCTCCGTTGTTTCAAAGGGCATTCAGGCCTATCGCGAGACTTGCGACGGCTCGCTGCTCATCATTACTCACAACACCCGCATTCTTGAGCGCCTTGAGATTGACCGCACTCACGTTATGGTCAAGGGTCACCTGGTAGCAGACGGCCCTGCTGACCTTATCAATCAGATTGACCACGAGGGCTTTGAGCGTTTTGAGAACCAGTCTGATGAGGGCGGTGCTAACTAGTGAGCGAGAAGAAGCGATCTGAGGTCGCTGACGTAGACCGCTCGCTCTACGACTTCACCAAGTCCGAAGAGGGTTACGAGCGCTACGATGATGGCCTTACGCCAGAAATTGTGCGTGCTATTTCCGAGAAAAAAGAAGAGCCCGAGTGGATGCTCCAGATGAGGTTGTCGGCTCTGGAAACCTATCACCAGCGCCAGATGGCCACCAACTGGGGACCTTCTATTGCAGGTTTGGATTTGAATCATATCTCCACGTATGTCTCGCCAAAAACTCAGCAGGCAAACAGCTGGGACGACGTACCTGAGGATATTAGGGATACCTTTGATCGTCTGGGCATTCCACAGGCAGAGGCAGAGAGCCTTGCTGGCGTTGGCGCTCAGTACGATTCTGAGATTGTCTATCACAACATGCGCGAGGAAGTTGCTGAACAGGGTGTTATTTACACCACCATTGAGGATGCTCTGCACGATCCGCAGTGGGAGCCTGTTGTTAAAGAGTACTTTGGCAAGCTGATTCCTCCAACAGATCACAAGTTTGCGGCTCTGCACTATGCCGTATGGTCTGGTGGTTCTTTTGTCTATGTTCCTAAAAATGTCACCCTGGACTACCCACTTCAGAGCTACTTTAGACTGAATGCTCAGGGCGCTGGCCAGTTTGAACACACACTTATTATTGTTGAGGAAGGCGCTGACCTGCACTTTATTGAGGGCTGCTCCGCACCTAAATACTACGCAGCAAACCTCCATGCGGGAGCTGTTGAGCTCTTTGTTAAGGACGGCGCTCGTCTGCGCTACTCGACCATCGAAAACTGGTCCAAGAACATGTACAACCTCAACACTAAGCGCGCCATCATTGGCAGCAATGCAAAGATGGAGTGGGTCTCAGGCTCTTTTGGTAGCCACGTTTCCTACCTCTACCCTTCTACCATCATGAACGGCGATTCCTCTAACTGCGAGTTCACTGGTATTACCTTTGCAGGCGCTACACAAGACCTGGATACAGGCTGCAAAGTCATTATCAACGGCTCCAATAACTCGGCAAACGTTGACACCAAGTCCATCTCCAAAGACGGCGGCGTCAATACCTTCCGCTCTGCAGTTACTGTTGGCCGCAAGGCAGAAAACGCTCGCGTGGCATTCTCGTGTCAGTCCCTGATGCTGGATAACATTAGCCGTTCCGACACCATCCCAGAGATGGATGTCCGCAATGCAACTGCTCAGATTGGTCATGAAGCAACTATTGGTCGCATTTCTGACGACACCGTTTTGTACCTGATGAGCCGCGGCTGCTCTGAGGCTGAGGCTCGCACCATGGTAGTTAACGGATTTGCAAACCCTGTCTCAAAGGAGCTCCCTATGGAGTACGCCGTTGAGATGAACAACCTAATTAAACTTGAGATGGAAGGAGCGATTGGCTAATGGATAACGTTTTGATTAATCGCGCCAACGTTCCTGCAGCTCAGACGTGGAACCGTCTACGCGCTAACTCACTGTCAGTTACCGTCCCTGATCACGCTGATGCAGGCAAAGTGTACCTGCCACTTCCTCGCCTTTTTGAGCGCATTGAGTGCGGAATGGGTCAAGAGGTAACTGACTACGTAGAGTCTCAGGCATTCAAGTCCGATTTCTATAACGTTCCCGCTCGTACAAAGCGAGAAGAGCCTATTGTTGTTGCTGTTTCTGCAGCTCAAAATCAGTGCGCTAACACCGGCATCATTGTGCGCGAAGGCGCCGAGGCTACCGTAGTTATCGCTGCGTTTGCAGGCAAGGCTGATGGCAGCGCACCTGCAGGCAGCGACGCGAGTGCTTCCGGAGACGCGCTCCCAACTAGCGCTGCGCTCACCCGCGTTGTGGTTGAAGCTGGTGCAAAGCTGCATCTTATTGAGATGCTTGGTGTCAACGAGGGCCAGCAGCACCTTGAAAGTGTTGGTCTTGAGGTTCACCAAGATGCTGCAGTTGACGTTAAGCAGTACGCTCTGGGTGGATCAACCATTGGTCTTGGTCTCACCGCTAACTTAGTTGGCGCTCGAGCTCGCCTGGACCTCAACAATCGCTATCACGCTACTCACGAAGAGACGCTTGATATCAATCACCTGGTACGCATGCGTGGTACCTCTACGCGCGCGCAGCTCACCGAGTCTGGTGTCCTTAACGAAGCAGCTAAGAAGACGCTTCGCGCAACCATCGATCTTGTCCGTGGTGCAAAGGATGCCCAGGGCAACGAGATTGAAACGGTCATGATTCTTGGTGACGACGTTGTCAACAAGACCATGCCTGTTATTCTCTGCGATGAGGACGATGTTGCTGGTAACCACGGCGCTACTATCGGATCTGTCTCCCCTGAGCAGCTTGATTATCTTGCAGCTCGAGGACTTTCTCGCCAGGCTGCAGAGCAGCTGTTTGTACGCGCTCTCTTTGAAGACGCCATCATCAACGCACCTGAGGAGATTTCTCACCGCGTGGCTGTTGAGCGTTGCGAGGCTGAGCTAGGCGCAGAAATTGCTCACGACTATGACGAAGCTGCAGGTAGCAAAGATGCCGCCAGCAACGACGGCAACGATTCCAGCTCCGAGACCGATTCCAACAAAGGTGGTGTCGCGTAATGACCGACGCAGAAGTTGCTCAGATTACCGATAACCCTTACAAGGCAGATTTTCCGCTTCTGGCAGCAAATCCCGAGGTAGCTTACTTGGACAGTGCTGCTACTTCTCAGCGCCCACGTGAGGTTATTGAGGCGCAGTCTCGCTTCTACGAGACCATGAACGCAAACGCTCTGCGCGGACTGTATCGTTGGAGTGTGGAAGCAACCGCAGCTATCGAGGGTGCTCGCGCTTCAATTGCAAAGTTCATTGGCGCTATCGATAAAAACGGCAAGCCTGAAGACCGTCAGATTATCTTTACGCGCAACACTTCTGAGGCGCTTAATCTGGTTGCTTCAAGCCTTGGTCGCTATGCGCTCAAGCCAGGCGATGATGTGGTCATTTCCATCATGGAGCACCACTCTAATATCATCCCTTGGCAGCAGATTTGCAAAGCTACTGGCGCCAACCTGGTGTACCTGCGTATGAACTCTCAGTACCAGATTACGCCTGAAGAGATTGCGTCAAAGATCACCGAGCGAGCAAAGATTGTGTCCGTCACACACGTCTCCAACGTGCTGGGAACTCACAACGACATCAAGGCTATTGCCAAGCGCGCTCATACTGTGGGTGCCTACATGGTAGTTGACGCCGCTCAGTCTGCACCTCACATCCCTATTGACGTGCACGATCTTGACTGCGACCTGTTGGCTTTCTCGGCACACAAGATGTGCGGACCTATGGGCATTGGTGTGCTTTGGGGTCGCTCCGAGCTGCTCGATGCCATGCCGCCATTCCTTACCGGCGGCGAGATGATTGATTCCGTCACCGAGACCAGCGCCGTTTGGGCTCCTGTTCCCGAGAAGTTTGAGGCAGGCACGCAGGACGCCGCAGGTATCTATGCTACCGGCGCCGCTGTCGAATACCTCAACGGCTTGGATATGGCAAAAATCGAGAAGCGAGAAGAACTTCTCGCCAGGTACTTGGTGCAGCAACTGTGCACGCTGGACTTTGTTGACATCGTTGGCTCCAAGCTGGGACAGAATCACGTGGGCGCTGTGGCGTTTAACGTGCGCGGCGTTCATCCACACGACGTCTCGAGCATCCTGGACATGAACAACGTTTGCATTCGCGCTGGTCATCACTGTGCCGAGCCGCTTTTGATTGAGCTGCACGAGTCCAGCACCTGCCGCGCATCCGTTGCGTTCTACAACGATAAACACGATATTGACCAGCTAATCGAGGGTCTTAACCAGGTATGGAAGATCTTTGGCAGCGCGGTCAGCAGCAAATAAACAAGGAGTTGAAATAAGTGGCAGCAAACGACCTGTATAACGCTGAGTTTATGGACCACGTTTCTCACCCCGATTACAAATATCAGATGGACAACCCTACCGTTTCTCACGAGGGCGTTAACCCTTCTTGTGGCGATGAGCTGACGTTTTCCGTGCGTATTGAGGACGGTAAGATTGCCGAGGCTGCTTTTGTGGGAAGCGGATGCGCAATTTCTCAGGCGTCCGCCGACATCATGAGCGACCTGATGATTGATCGCACTCCAGAAGAGGCTATTGAGCTCTGCAAACTCTTTGGTCGCATGATTCGCGGAGAAGAAACTGACGAGGCTGTGCTTGACCAGCTGGAAGATGCCAACATTCTGCACGACATCGCTCACATGCCCGCACGCGTTAAGTGCGCCGAGCTAGCATGGCATACGCTCGAGGAGATGCTTGAGGCCCACAACAGCGGTTCTTCTGCAGCTGGCACGTCTACCACCGAGGGCGGCGAGGGCGCGGGCAACGGCAGTGCCACAAGCGCGAGCAACGGCGGCGCCGAGAGCAAGCATGCCGAGGACGGCGAGTAACCGTGGCCGGAATGTTCTCTACAAAGGGAATGTACGCACTCCGTGCAATGGCTGACCTGGCCGTTCACGATGGCTGGGTCTCGCTGGGCGACGTTTCCGAGCGCCAGAACATCTCGCGCAAGTACCTTGAGCAGGTCATTGCCCTGATGCACAAGGCGGGATACGTTGAGAGCCTGCGTGGAAAGGGCGGCGGCTATCGACTCACGCGCAAGCCCGAGGACTACACGCTGGGTGAGATTCTTCGCGCAGCCGAAGGCAATCTTGCTCCCGCTAGCTGCCTAAACTGCACAAACACTACGCTTTGCCCTCAGATGGAGTCCTGCACCACCATCAATATTTGGCGCGACCTTGGCCGCATGACCTCCAGTTTCCTGGACAGCAAGACGCTTGCGGACATTGCCCACAACGAAGGCAACATGCACGTCTCCCCCGCCGACAATCCCACTGCCGAGTAAGCGTTTAAGCTGCGCTTTTATTGTCGTGTGCGGCGGGACTTGCACAGCGAGAAAACCCCGGAGTGCACCGGGTTTCTCGCGAGAAGAGCGCACCAGGAGTGCACCGAGTGTGAGCCTGAAAATCACATCATGTCTGAACGATTTGCCGGATTCTCTTACCATGTCTGAGTGATTTGCCGGTTTTTCTCACCAAGTCTGAGCGATTTTACTCAGACTTGGTAAGTTATTCAGGCTCTGATTTCCTAGGGCTTGATCGATTTCCTAGGGCTTGAACGATTTCCTAGGCTTGAAGAATTTATCGTAGATTCAAGTTAGTATTTCTAAATCTTTTCTAACTCTTTCCACAATTTAATTCTTTTCTCTCTTTCAATTTGCCTTTGTTTTGAAGATGTATGTCTTCTTGGTAGATTTAGCCTAGAGCGAATGACCGTAAATAGATTATCCATAAAAACGATATCGTCATATTCATTTTTGCTAATTACAAACTCTTCTATACCAGCAGCTAAAAGTTCGTTATTTCGTTTGTAGTCCCTGTCTGCGGCATCAATCGATTCATGAACAGATCCGTTATATTCAAGTGCTACATTTTGAGTACCTCGTGCATTTGATACACCGCTGGATAGAAGTAGATCGATTGCACGATTTTTCTTTTGAGATTTGATACCTGACATATTTTGTATCTCAAATTCTTTGTTTAACTCAACGCATGGAATAGCATATCCACCTTTATACACTGGCAATAAAGCTCGAAGTGCCAGTTTAACCTCCATCGGCGAAGCTGCATTTTCAACAGACAAATCTGCCGCAGCCTTTACTTTTCTAAAAGATCTAGCACCTTTCTTTTTGGTGAGATATGCAAGTAATTCTGACTTTTTAAAAAGAGGCGTATACCAATTTGACTGCAATTCTCCTGTTGACGCATCAATAACAAAACGTCCTTGGAATTCTGAAATGAGGAGTACTAGTTCAAACAGGCTCAATTTAGAAGCCATTTGAAACAGCAATTCAAATGGAGATGAAATTAAAACTGAAGAGCTGTTTATATTCAGTTTTATCACAGAACCAAACGAAGCACAGGTATCCACATGAAAATGAATTCCCTCATAAACACAAGAATTCTTTTTATTACTCACAGTAATTTCGACTGGATTTTTAAGTTCAATACCATAATCTACTAGCAACTCGGCATTAATAGCTCTAACCAAATCGCGATAAGGAATATCATCTTTGGCCAGTAATTGTCTAGCATCTAAATTGAACTTATTCAGATACTCATTAAATCCATGAGTTAAGAGTTCGTGTCTCCGTGTTCGCAAAGCACGATAAATTTGTAGAGCAGATGTATGTGAAAGGTAATATTCCATATGGGAATAGTATTTCTAAAAGTCAAATAAGCAAAACAACAAAAAACCTACGAATATTTGATTAATACCTTATTTCCGCAGATAGATTAAAAACACCTTAAAATATCATCTTATAAAAGTCCTGCTACAAAGATTAGACCGCTAAATAAATGTATTTTCTCAATTTCGTGACAAATAAGTGACAAAATTAGAATTCCATATTTAAATGAGTATTCTTCTCCATACTGCATGACGCAAATGAGTATTACATGTTAATTGACGCTAGTCCGAAATGCGAACTTGACCAAGCGGCTTGCGCACTTCTCTTTCATGAAACTGAGCCTGAAATGTTTAACAAGTCTGAACAAAATCACTCAGATAAGGCGAGAAAAACAGGCAAATTACTCAGACATGGTGAGAAAATCCGGCAAATCGTTCAGACTTGGCGAGAAATTCAGGCTCACATCAAACACATCAACCGCCTCTCGCGAGAAGGGCGTGCTAGGTGCACGTCTTTCGCGCGTACCGTGCCCAACAAAAAACGGACCTGGAGAAAATCCAGGTCCGTTGCTTTAACTAGCAGCAAGAACGCGCTGTCGCATCGCACGCCATCGCATCGACGCCCGCGCTCAGCGCATGTCGAAGGTTAGTTCCAAGCCTTACCGTCGGAACCAAACTCGCGGATGAGCTCCTTCGTGCGCTCAACGATTGCCTCACGACCAGGCTTCAGGAGCTTACGAGGGTCGTATCCCTTGCCGTTGTCAACAAGGCCAGCCTCGACGTACTTCTTAGTTGCCTCAGCAAAGACAAGCTGAAGGTCGGTGTTAACGTTGATCTTGGAGATGCCCATAGAGATAGCCTTCTGAACCTGCTCTACAGGAATGCCGGTACCACCGTGGAGAACAAGTGGAAGATCACCGACGCGCTCCTTGATAGCCTTGAGCTGATCGAAGGAGAGGCCCTCCCAGTTAGCTGGGTAGATGCCGTGAATGTTGCCGATGCCGCATGCAAGGAAGTCAACGCCCAGGTCAGCAATCTTTGCGCACTGCTCAGGATCAGCAAGCTCACCCTTAGCGGTAACGCCGTCCTCGGTGCCGCCGATGCCGCCGACCTCAGCCTCAACAGAAATACCCTTTGCGTGAGCTGCCTTTACGACCTCTTCGGTGCGCTTAAGGTTGGTCTCAAAATCAGGCTCGTGAGAACCATCGTACATGATGGAAGTAAATCCAGCCTCGATGCACTTGAATGCATCCTCGTATGAACCGTGGTCAAGGTGGAGAGCAACTGGAACAGTGATGTTCTTGTCCTCAACAAGACGACGAACCATGTCTGCAACAACGCGGTAGCTTACCTGCCACTTTGCTGCGCCGCTGGTGCACTGAATGATGACAGGAGACTGGAGCTCTTCTGCTGCATCAAGGATTGCTGCGGTCCACTCAAGGTTGTTCTCGTTGAATGCGCCGATGCCATAGTGGCCCTTCTCGGCACTCTGGAGCATGGCTTTTGCGCTTACAAGCATGCTAAACCTCCGTTTGACGGAAAACTGATACATATAAATGATACCTTGTTTCATCACCTTTGATGCGGTCGTTTTTAACAAACATCGCGGGAAATCCGGCGCGTTCTCGGGCGAGAAACCCGATGCACTTAATCAAACAACTCGACGTGTGCTCGGACAAGCAATCCGACGGGTTTCTCGCCAACTGATGTTGCGATTTAGCGACGAAACATTACATCTTCACAAAAATGAGGTAGGCTATCAGTTCGAAGAAAGGAGCATCTTGTGAGCTATAAGCACTTTGATGCAGACAAAACTCGACTTGCTTCGCCCGCTCAACCTACAGATGACGCGGCGGACGAGAAACCAGGCCTTCTGAAGGACGTCTCAATTACCCAAATTTTGGCAACGTCGCTTGCTGCGGTAACCGCATTTGTGTTGTCAAACCAGATTGGTATTGCTGGATCAATCATCGGCGTGGCTGTTGGTGCCGCTGCGTCGGCGCTTGCTTCGCAGATTTACCAGAACGTTATTAGGCGCTCCACGCACAAGTTCCGTAGCAGCGACAACGATGACTACAACCAGCAGACATATCCAGACAGCAATCAGAGTACGCTCGAGGGCACGCAGTACATGCCTCAACCCCAATACGCACCTTCTCGCGATTACTACTCCAACGCCGCTTCTACCGCGGGACAATCGTCGCAGGTAAATCGCGCGCCAAAGTTGTCGCGCAAGCGTGTAAGAGCGCTGACTATCGTAACCATTATTTCGATTATCTTTACCATTTCTGCCGTCATTCTTTACGCCATGTTCCTCAGCTATATCACCGACGGATCCGGTCTTGGGCCAAAGGTCAGCACCACCCCAGTTGTGACAGAAAAAACTGCGGATACCAGCAATTCAGCGGATAAGAAGAACGACTCCAGCTCTTCTAGCGAGAAAACCGACGAGTCAAGCAAATCCACTGATTCCAAGGATTCCTCTTCGGAGAGCACTGACTCCAAGAAATCAGAGACCACCAGCTCCGACAGCTCGTCTAGTTCGGAAAAGACTAGCGACTCTAGCAGCTCAAGTAACTCATCGGAGAACAACTCTTCCAGCAACAACTCTGGAACAGGTAGCTCAAGCAGCAATTCTGGTTCCAATCAGAACTCTGGCTCCAACAGCGGTAACAACAGCGGGTCTAACGGTTCTGGCTCAAACAGCTCCAACGGAGGCAACTAAGCCGCGGTCGTGACAGCCGTCAGCCCGGCAGCTACCGGCGCAGCGGTTGCCGCCGCGCAGCAGCCGCCGGCGCAGCAGCCGCCTTCGCGGCCTCCGCGACGCACCTAACAGCAACAACAAGCAGCAGCTCACACAGAGCTTGCTACAGAAAGGATGGGTATGGAAACCACAAACGCATGGAAAAAGTACACCTCGGAGGACCTGGACAAACTCCAGTCGTTTACCGAGGGCTACAGAAAGTTTATCTCCGAGAACAAGACTGAGCGCGAGTGCGCCGCAAGCGCCATCAAGCTTGCCGAGGCAGCAGGTTACGTCAAGCTTTCCGACGCCATCGCTGCAGGTAAAACCCTCAAAGCTGGCGACAAGGTATACGCAGACATTCGCGGCAAGTCCGTCATCTTTGTCCAGATTGGTACCAAATCCCTGGAAGAGGGTCTAAACATTCTTGGTGCTCACATTGACTCCCCTCGCCTGGACGTCAAGCAGAACCCTCTCGAGGAGCGCAATGAGCTTGCTACCCTTGACACCCACTACTACGGCGGCGTCAAGAAGTACCAGTGGGTCACCATTCCTCTGGCAATTCACGGCGTTCTTGCACTTAAAGACGGTAGCGTCGTAAACGTATGCGTTGGTGAGGATCCAACCGATCCTGTTTTCTGCATCTCCGACCTTCTCATCCACTTGAGCGCTGAGCAGCTTGGAAAGACTGCTTCCAAGGTCATCGAGGGCGAAATGCTGGACCTTATTGTTGGCAATCGTCCACTTGTTTGGGGTCAGAATGGCGAGAAACCCGCTGATGCAGAGGGCGACGAGCCAAAGGAAGCTGTTAAGGCTAACGTCATCAACATCCTGAAGGACCTCTACGGCATTGAGGAAGCAGACCTTCTCTCCGCTGAGCTTGAGATTGTTCCTGCAGGTCCCGCTCGCGACATGGGCTTTGATCGCTCCATGATCTTGGGCTACGGTCACGACGACCGCAGCTGCTCCTACCCTTCCTTGATTGCACAGCTTGAGTGCGACACTCCTGCTCGCACCTCGGTCACTATCCTGACCGATAAGGAAGAGATTGGCTCCGTTGGCGCTACTGGCATGAACTCCCTCTTCTTTGAAAACATCATGGCAGAGGTCCTGGCGCTTGCCGGTTTTGAGTCTCCACTTTCTCTGCGCCGCTGCATGGCTAACTCCTACATGCTCTCTAGCGACGTTTCTGCTGGTTATGATCCTAGCTTTGCGGGTAGCTTTGAAATCAAGAACTCCGCCATCATGGGTCACGGCCTTGCATTCAACAAGTTCACTGGTAGTGGCGGTAAGTTCGGCTCTAACGATGCCGATGCCGAGTACGTTGCACTGATTCGTCGCATTATGGACAACGCTGGCGTCCAGTTCCAGACCGCTGAGCTTGGCCGCGTTGACGCTGGTGGCGGCGGAACCATTGCTTACATGCTGGCTAAATACGGTATGCACGTCATCGACTGCGGCGTTCCCGTTCTCTCCATGCACGCACCTTGGGAGATTGCAAACAAGGCCGACATCTTTGAGGCTTATCGCGGATACCGCGCATTCCTCGAGTTCAGCGAGTAATCGAGTCACATACATTAGCAGCGCACACAAATTCCGTACGCAGATCAAGCTAACAAGAAAGACGTGAGAGACAAACTCTCACGTCTTTTTCTGTATCAAATCCAAGGCGAGAAACCCATCCAGCCCGCAGTGAACTGCCTCCCATTTCTTAGACACGAGAAATGGGAGGCAGTTCAAAACACACCTAAGTCAGATAATCTGTCAAAAAGACGTATACATTACGCTGAAAATACCTCAAAC
>CALKRF010000024.1 GCA_937990665.1 uncultured Atopobium sp. | reverse complement strand
ATGTATACGTCTTTTTAACAGATTATCTGACTTAGGTGTGTTTTGAACTGCCTCCTATTTCTCGTGTCTAAGAAATGGGAGGCAGTTCACGAACGTCAGGCGCTGCGCAATTAATTGAGGTTTTTCGCAACACACTAGGTTTAACGTTGCAGTTATCCCGGCTTTTAACCTTGCTCGGATTAGTTTTCAGCCTTCTTGATCTTCTCGCCAAGTTTTTTATCAATGACGACGTAGAGGTAACCCAAGGCAACAAAGACAACAATCAAAATCACAATGGTCAGAGCAACTGTTGGGACTCCTAGCTTGTCAAAGTCCATAAATCCATAAGGCCAGCGAGACTTCTCTTTAATCTGCACACCAAAGCCCAGGACCAAGACAATAATGTACGCAAAATACGTAAGCGGATACAAAGGCCAGATCAGAGGCTCTTTAAAGCTCATGGTTGGTTTCTCGTCAAAGAGCAGCCAGTCCAAAACGGCGCAGATTGGGGTCACATCGTGCAGGATAAAATTGTTGAACTTAAAGACGCCATTTACAAAAACCTCGCCGTGGTCAAGCAGGAAGTAAGCTACCAGGCCAGTTACGGTAATGCCCAGCATAAGTGTGTGCTTAACCGTTGGCATCCATGGCTTCTGAGCAGTCTCGGGATGCTTGTAAGCCTGGAAAAGCGCGCCCCAGAAATAGGCAACAAGCAGCACGTTAGAGATGTTGGTGAAGTAGTACAAGAAAGAAACGCGGAAGTTCATTCGGAAGACGCCCGCAGAATCACACAGCACAAAGGTGCCAATCACAGCAATAAATAGCTTAAAAATAAATGACGCTTTCTTAGATTTAATCAACGCAGTGCCTCCTTCTGTAAAGCGAGAGGTCACTGTAAACCTAGCGCGCCGCGACAAAAATACGTAATTCTCAGAGTTAACAGTTATGTTTCAAATGAAAAAGATTCAAAAAAATGCGGTCTTCTCACTTTTGGCGAGAAGACCGTAAAATGGCGAGAAAATCGCAGATGTCAAAGGTGTACCAGATCAACCAGGACTGCTTTACTGAAGCGCGTGCTTAATCACAAGAATTGGATGGTGCAGCAAAAGTCGAGGGCCAGTAGTCCGCATAACTTCTTTGACGTGAGCGCGCATCTCTTTGCTATAGCAATGCGATTTGCATTTTGAACAAAACGTCTTTGTCTCAATATAAGGACAGCGGTCCACACGCGTATGTGCATACTTCTCAAGCTCAGCGCACTCGTCGCACAGAGGTTCGTGAGCTTTGGTGCGATGGTGCTTCTCGCAATAAAAACGAATCATGAGCGAAATAAGATCTTTTTCTTTTTGACGTTTCTGCGCAATTTCTTCAGGTGTCATCAGCTCACTCGTCCCCCATCAACGGTGTAAACAACATCTGCAATTCCCATGGTAGAAGCCCTATGAGAGACAAGAACCACGGATTTACGCTCAGTTTCTTTATCAAGTGAGCGCAAGATAATTGCCTCGTTCAAGCTGTCTAGGTTACTGGTTGGCTCGTCAAGCAACATGAGTGGCGCGTCATGCAAGAAAGCGCGAGCAAGGCCAATGCGCTGGCGCTCTCCGCCAGAGAGCGAGTCGCCAAGTTCTGCAACGGGCGTGTCGTAACCCTGAGGCAGCGTGGAAATGTACTCGTGAATTGAAGCCTTTTTGCATGCCTCAACAATCTCTTCATCTGTTGCATCAAGTTTTGCAATGCGCAGGTTGTTCTTAATGGAATCGTGATACAGATGCGTATCCTGCGTCATATAGCTCTCAAGATCGCGCAGGTTAGAGGTATTAACCTGCTCCAAAGGGGTTCCAGAAATTTCAATGGCACCAGGTGTTGCTGGCCAGAAACGCATCAAGAGTTTTAGCAGCGTGGACTTGCCTGAGCCGCTCTTTCCCACAATTCCCACGATCTTATCGGTAGGAATATCCACAGAAATGTTGTCCAGAATCTGCTCGTTATCATATGCAAATGAAAGCTCAGATACACGCACGCCCTCATATGAGATGTCTTTTTGATCCACTACGTCTTCAACCAGGGGTTTCTCGTCCAGAATATCCAAAACACGATTACCCGCAGCAAACGTACTGGTCAGAGTTGTACCAAGTGCTGCCAAAGCCACAACAGGCCCAAACGAACTCATCAATGCAATGGTGACAATGAAAGCTTCATTCATAAGAATCTGCTGGTGATAGGCCAGGTAGAACGAACTAAAGAACATGACTAGCGTTGCGGCAAGAATAACCGTTGAGGTGACCGCATCGTTGACACCAAATGCCTTCTTAACTGCCTGCTGTCTGTCGCTTAACTGGTCAGCTAACTGACTTGTTTTCTCAATCATCTGTGCACCGGTGTTGTATTGCAGAATCTCGTCAAGACCGCGCAGGTTATCAAGGGTAACCGTAGAAAGGTTACCAGCAAGTTCCCTTGCCTCAGCAGAGTCTTGCTCGGATCGTTTAGACATAGCAAGAGGAATTGCCACGCCAACTACCAGGTAAGAAACAAGTGCAATAACACCTAAAATCCAGTTGGTAGTACCTGCAATAAACCACACCATTACAATGCAGAACACAACCGCAATGCAGATAGGCGAGATAGTGTGCGCGTAGAAAACCTCAAGCAGCTCAATGTCAGAGGTGATAACGCTCATCAGGTTGCCCTTATTTTTGACCTCAAGCTTTGCAGGGGCAAGCTTTCTGAGCGCCGTGAACACACGGTCTCTAATAAGCGCAAGCAGTTTAAACGCAATAAAGTGGTTGCATTCCTGCTCGGCATAACGCAGCAGACCGCGGACCAGAGCAAACAAAAGCATGCCACCAAAAAGCAGTGCCATAGGAGAAGATGAAGCAAAGCCCATCGCACTGAGCAGCGCATATGCTCCAAAAATGCTGATGAACGTGGCGGCAAGGTTACCCAAGACTCCCATCAAAATTGCAAGTATCATAAAGCCAGCCAGCGGACGAACCAGCCCCACCAGCCTCAACATAATGGTGAGCGCACTACGGCGAGAAGTACGTGCAGTTGTGGCGCTGTTCTTAACTTCTGTCTTCATTACGCCTCAACTCCTTTCACATAATTCTCAAGCTCGGTCTGGGCCTGCGTCATTCGTTTGTACTCGTCATTTGTTGCAAGCAACTCTTGGTGCGTTCCACTTCCAACAACACGACCATGCTGCATAACAACAATCTGATCAGCATTTTTAACGTTTACTAAGCGGTGAGAAATTACCAGCACCATCTTTGACTGAGCAAGCTGGTGAACCTGCTGCATAATAACGTCTTCACTCTCAACATCAATATTTGAAGTAGCTTCATCAAAGATGTACATCTGGCTATTGTGAAGCAGGGCTCTGGCCAGTGCTAATCTCTGACGCTGACCACCAGACAAGTTGGAGCCCTTCTCGGCAACTGGCGCGTCAAGTCCACCCAAAGACTTTACGAACTCAGCAAGATTGACCTGTTCAAGGGCGTGCCAGAGCTGTTCTTCAGTTGCCTCTGGATTACCCATGGCAAGGTTAGAGCGAACGCTTCCCATAAAGAGATGTGCTTGATGACCAATATACGTAACGTTTTGAAGCAAATTCTGGTCAGAAATGTCTGACAAACTGGTATTTCCAAACAGAACATCGCCAGAATACGAGCGAAGCTTTCCTGTCAGAAGTGCGGCAATTGTTGATTTGCCACAGCCCGACTCTCCTACCAGGGCATTCAAAGAGTTAGCGCGCATTCCAAAAGAAACATTCACCAAGACGGGTTTCTCGCCGTCGTAAGAGAAAGAGACATTGTGCAGTGTCAAATCGTTGGACTCGGGAACGGTCTTGGTACCCTGCTCTCGAACAGGCATATCAAGCAGGTCAAAGATCTTGTCCGACGCTGCCATACCGTTCATGGCAATGTGAAAATAACTGCCCAAAAGACGCATAGGCAGGAAGAATTCAGCCGAAATCAAAATGACAAAGACGCCTTCCCACATTAAGAGGAGGTGGTCATTTACCTGCTGAATTGCAAGAATTGTACCAAGCGCGCTTCCACCAAATGCAACCACGTCCATCACGGTGATGGAGTTGAGCTGCATGGTTAGAACCTTCATGGTAATACGCCTGAAGTGCTCGGCTTCCTCGTTCATCTGCTTGTGTTTAAAATCGTCAGCCTTATAAATCTTTGCTGTGGTCAGACCCTGCAGGTTCTCCAAAAACGTATCGCCAAGCTGCGTATACTGGCCCCAATACTTAGACAAAAGCTTCTTTGCAAACTTCTGGATAAGAACGATGGTCATTGGAATGAGCGGCACAAATACCAGCAAAACAATGCCAACTACCGGACTAATAAAGAGCAAAACAAGAAAAAGTGTGAGCGGAGCCAAAGCTGCATAGAAGAACTGTGGTAGATACTGCGCAAAATACGTTTCTAGCTGGTCAACGCCTTCAACTGCCAGCTGAACAATCTCACTGGTCGCATATGAATTTTTATACGAGGGACCAAACTCTAAAAGCTTCTGATAGATTTTTTCGCGAAGGGTCTTTTTAACCCTTTTTGCTGCGTAAAAGCTTGTCTTGTGCTGAGCAAGTTTGCAGAAATACCTGATCACAATAGCAATAAGGCAGAATGCAATAAACACCAGCTGCTCTTCAAAGACAAAATAATTCATGAACAAAGCTTCTATCATTCTTGCCAGAGAGTACATAAATACAATATTGGCAAGCAGCGCAAGCCACTGGTAAAGCACGGTCAAGCCAATATATTTTTTACTCTCCTCAATGAGGGCAATGAGGCGTTTGTTAATCATCATATGCAGACTTCTTTCGCTTTTCTTACAAGCAGAATCTTTAATCCACTAACTGTTTTAATTGCTTTACATGTAGTTTTGTCGTTGCATATACGAGTTTGCCTTATGCAACATTTAAAAACAACACACAAAATAGCGAGAACAACTGCTATTTTTGAACACGTTCCCAGTCCTCTTTTGTGAGTACTGAGATACCAAACTGCTCTTCTTTGCCTGTATATTTATTCAAGTCTGTAAAGATTTCTGCTTCTGTGAAGCCACACTTTTGAGCCACTGAAGCAGACCTCTTATTACGCTCAAGATATCTAATAATCACCTGGTCAACGCCATGCTCTTCAAATGCATAGGTAGTAAGAGCTTGAGTGCCTTCAGGCGCCAACCCTTGTCCCCAATAAGGACGACCAATCCAATAGCCAATTTCTGCCTGATGCAACTGCTTTGAGGAATCTTTTGGATCAGGAATTTCTTTAAAGTCCAATGACATCGAGCCAATTACATGACCGGTTTTCATGTCTTTTACGGCATAACAGAACTTTTCGGACAATACATTTGCAAGAACCTGCTTAGAATCTTCCAGAGTCTTGTGCGGTTCCCAGCCACAAAGTGGTCCGATCTCTGGATCTTTTGCTAGTTCATAAAGCTCATCCGCGTCAGATGCATGCCATGGAATAAGAAACAATCTCTTAGTGGTAATCATCCAAACTCCTTTTGAAACTCTTTGTCTCTGTCTCTTACTGTTTTGTCTTTCAGCTATTTTTACTGTCCAATCTGTTGGACACTCATTCTTTAACAAATCCATATTCTATTCTCAACATCTTCTAAGGAGGCTCTTATGTACAGTCCTACAAAGCTTGTTGATTCCTTCGTTGTTTCCGGTCTTCCCTACTACGACGCTCCTCTTGTCTTTGACCAGCTCAAACTTGGCTCAGATCTAACCATTGTTCCTGAACGTGATAACCCTTACGACCCAGAAGCTCTTGCTCTGTACTCTAATGACCACAAGCTGGGCTTTGTTCCTAGAGAAAGCAATTCTCTCTGGAGTACTTTGCTCTTCTACGGACATCAAAACATTGTTACTTGCAAGATCACGCAGCTCAGCGATCACCATGGTCATCTTCTTGTTAAAGCAGGTCTTTACGTCATTGATGCTCGTTAATTGGGCGAGAAAGACTACTTGTTTTGACCTGGTTTAGCTAATCATCTTTCTGTGTTTGGTAGCTCTGAAGAATTCCGCTCAAGTACTCTTGGTATTTCTGCCTGGTCTTCTTTGGAGCTACCAGTTCTATATCTGTTCCAAAGGTTGCAAGCCAACCATAAAACGTTGGAGCTTCCATTACAGAAACATGTACGTCAGCTGTAGTTCCATCAGAACTTGGATTGTTCAAAATAATGTTTTTGCCAAAACGGTCGTACACTGAGCACATTACGCGCTCATTGACGCGAAGCGTGACCTCAACAACCTCGCCCGAGTACATGCCAAAGACGCGCTCTTGATACTTGTCTATATCAAACTGTTTTATTTGTTCGTTAACCGTGGCATCAGCATCAGAAACCTCAAGTCTAAACATGCGATCCACACGATAATTGACAAAGTTTTGATGCTTATCATTCCACACAATTAGGTAGTAGAAATCATCAATATATGTAAGCTGAACAGGTGTTTCTTCTCTTACCGGAAGCTCTTCAATAACCTTATCTTTAAAGCCCTTCTTGCGATACTTAAACGAGACTTTTTTCTTCTGCAAAAGTGCTGTCTGAATAGCATTAAGAGCATAAAACACAGACTCATTTTGCGACTTAATACGACCCTCGACATGGATGCGCTTCTTCAGCGTGTCAGAGGTAGACTTTCCACCCAGCTCACCGATAAGACTCACCAGGTTATTTGCCTTGCGCTCTGTCAAAAACTTTGATGACTGTACGGCGTCTGCCATCAACATAAGTTCCTCGGCCTGAAACTTCCTGGTAGCCAGGCCGTATTCAACAGGATGGCGCTGGTAAGACTGAATGTCGTAACCAAAATTCTGCAGCGATTTAATGTCGTCGTAAAGCGTTTTACGCTCCACGCTCAAGCCACGCTCTGCCAGCTTTTCAATAAGCTGAGGCGTGCTCAAACCATGATCGTCATCAGTTTCTTCTTCAAAAATCTGAATGAGATGCAAGCAGCGGGTCTTCTCGCTTGGCATACTGCCTCCGAAGTCTAGCGCCAATAAAAAACTCCTGTCCATTTTAGTGGACAGGAGTCGAGAAGATCGTATGGTCAGAAACTCTTCGGTAAACGGCATGTAAGTCGCAGACAAACCGTTACAAACTGATATTTAGCCCCAAACCTCTTCGGCAATTTCTTTTACAAGCGCAATCTTTGCCCACTGCTCATCTTCGGTGAGCTTGTTACCAATCTCGCAGCTTGCAAAGCCGCACTGGGGAGAAAGGCAGAGATTCTCCAGAGGTACGTACTGAGCCGCCTCATGAATACGCTCGATAACCTTGGCTTTCTCTTCCAGCTGGGCGTGCTTGGTGGTGATCAGACCAAGCACAACCTTTTTACCAGCTGGAACAGAAGCCAGGGGCTCAAAGCCACCGGAGCGATGATCATCAAATTCTAAGAAGAACGCGTTTACGTGCTCTTGAGCAAGAAGAGCATCAGCTACATCGTCGTAGCCGCCCTCGCAAGCCCAAGTGCTGTGGAAGTTACCACGGCAAACATGCGTATTAATAGTCAGATCAGCTGGAGCAGCATCAAGGACGCGGTTGTTAATCTCCAAGAGCAGTGCCTTAATCTTCTTGAGACCTTCCTGGTCAGCACCAAAAAAGAGCTCCGCACGAGGGTCAACCAGCACACCCCATGAGCAGTCATCAAGCTGAAGATTACGGCAGCCTGCAGCATATGCCTGCTTAATAAACACACCATAGCCAGCAACAATATCTTCAAGAAGCTCCTGGTCATTGGCATAGTACTTGTCAGTCTGCTCACGATTCATAGGCATAATGAACTGCTCAATAAACTGTGCAGGAGCAGGAATAGTAAGCTTGGCAACGGTAGTCTCGTCCTCAAACTGCTGGACAAAACGGAAGTGCTCGATAAACGGATGCTCTTTAGTGAGCTCCACTTTTCCTACGAGGAACGTGTCGTCAATCTTTGCAGTTTCATCGTGGAAAGGAAGGCCAGTATTAGTTGGTGCATGACCAATACCTTCAAACGACCACATAAAATCGAGGTGCCATGTTGCACGCCTAAACTCGCCGTCAGTGATGACTTTGAGGCCTGCTTCCTTCTCCTTTTGGATAAGCTCTGTAATAGCTTTGTCCTCTACTTGCTTTAACTCGTGAGCATCAATCTGACCAGCTTCAAACTGAACACGAGCTTGTTTGAGATTTTCTGGACGAAGAAAGCTACCAACAACATCAAAGCGATGTGGAGTAGTTTTATCATTTTTGATTGCCATCATGACCCCTTAGAACTGCTTACGAGAAACCAGTATGACAATCAGTGCTTTACTTGTGAAATACAAATACTTGACTAATTCATATAGCTAAAAACTATAGGTTAGCGTTCACCGTTCCACTCACCTAAGAACTGGTCAACATACTCACGCATGTACTTCTCGCGAGCTTTTCCTAGCTCTTTGCCACTGCGCGTATTCATCATATCTGCCAGCAAAAAGAGTTTCTCGTAAAAGTGATTGAGCGACGTTGATTTGTGTGAGTGATACTCCACGCCACTCATATTAAGGGTCGGTGGTTCATCCGGGTCATACATACCGCGATCATGACTTCCGCCATAGGCAAAGGTACGTGCGATGCCAACAGCACCAAGCGCGTCCAGGCGATCTGCATCTTGAACACACATACCCTCAAGCGTTGAAGGAACTACCGAGTCTGTTCCTGAGAAAGAAACCTCATCGATTGCGGTACAAATTGCCTGGATAGTGGCCTCGTCGACAGCATGCTGGCGCAGAAAACCAACGGCCCTATCCTTATGCTCATGCGTCTCTGGAGAAAGCTTGATGTCATCAACATCGTGCAAAAGCGCAGCAAGGGCAACAATCTCTTGATTTGCTCCTTCCTCCTGCGCAATTCTTACAGCCATTTTGTACACACGCAACGTGTGGAAGTAATCGTGGCCACTAAAATCTGTGGAGAAGACCTCTTTTACAAAGTCCAAGGCGTCATCAATAATTTTTGAGTTCATAACTCCCCCGCTCAACACATTCAAACGTATCTTTCGCGCACTATTTGCGTAGACTGCACATCCTCTTAACTGTCTTTTTCTTAGTGTACAAAGCTTCTCTTGCTAGAAAATTTTGAACTCCAAATTTCATGAAATTGTTAACTATCCAGCTTCCGCTATTCAGTTTCCGCATAACTCACATTTGTCTTAAAATTTAATACATTTCCCTTGCAATTTTTATCCGTTGCACGTTTATGACAAATGTCGAGAAAATCGTCAAAAATAGAGCAATTTAAATGCCATTTTTCAACGTACCAAATATTTTGATTAAATTATTTATATAACATGAGTTCAAGAGGTTTTTTGAAATGTGTTCAAACTATAAAAATCGCTGGTTGAGACAATAATTTTTGTCAAAATAATGGATAATTATCTATACGAAAAATGTTCTAAATTTGTACCGTTTATTTCTATTGTGCTTATCGTGATTCGTCACTTTTCGCACAAGATTTAATTGCAAATTTTGTTGGGGTATTCACTATTTGTTAGGGGTAGGTATGGAAAGAAAAAACAAGAACTTTGCAAGCAAAGGGGCAAAGACAGCTATGTCTTTGGTACTCGCGCTCTCTTTGGTCCCTTCTTCAGCGTTAGCAGAAATTGCTAGCACTCAAGAAGTAACTCAGACGCAAGAAGTTGCAGCAACTCAAACAAGTGATGCAACTGCCTCAACTTCGGAGGCAACTGCAGAGAGCTCTACTGAGGCTACCACTACCGCAGAGTCTACTTCCAACCAGCAGACTTCTGAGCAGACTACTGCTCCTGCAGATAGATCTTCTCGCCGTGTTACAAGAAGCCTTTCTTACATCTCAACTGAGCTCTGGGTAGACGGAACCAACGGTAGCGATACTAACGAGGGCTCCAGCTCCGATCCTGTTAAATCTCTCGAGAAAGCACTGGAGCTGTGGGGAGAAACTTCTTCAATCAACACCATTCACCTCAAGGGCAACCTTAATTTGACCTCTACAGTTACTATTCCTTCTGGCCTCACACTCAAGATTGAATCTGAAGGCGCAACGCTTACTGGCACTGGAAACAGCATTGATGGACTGGTTCTTTCTCCTGGTTCAATACTCACCGGCACTGGTACTCTTACCATGTCCGGCTTCAAAACCGCTCTAACTGCAGAAGATGGCTCAACCATCACCGATGGTACCTATGTGTTTAGAAACAACGCAGGTTCCAGCGGTACTCGTGGTATTTCTCTTGGCGGAACCGTTAGCGGTAGCACCAACAAGAACAGCGTTACCATCACTGCAGACGATAAGAGCAATACCAACTTCTTTGAGTCTGGCGTTACTTTTGAGAATGCTACGATTAACGTAACTTCCCAGGCTCGTACCTGGAATGACGCTCGTAATCTTACCCTTCGAAATGCTGATCTTAAGGTCGAGGGCTTTGGCCAGACTTTCTATGTCAACCAGCTCAACATGACTGATTCAACCCTGACCATCAACCCATCCTTCTGGGGTCAGACGGGCATGACCATCCAGGGTTCTTCCAATATTGTTAACTCCACCATCAACGCAAATGCTGGCTCAACTTCTGGCATTTCTGTTGGTGTAGCTGGAGGAACAGTAAACGTTACTAACTCAACCCTTAACTTCACTAACGGTGGTACTGGCGGCCTTAACGTCAACACCGGTGACGTCATCATTAACAACTCCACCATTAAGGGAGACGGCCGTAACTCTGGTGCTCTCTTTGGCGCGCAGACTAACGGTTCCATTCAGTTCACCGGAAACAGCCTGGTAGAAACCCCTGCCACCAAGAACTCCGATAACGGCGCTGGCCAGACTCGTCAGAACTATAACGTTGTTGGCGGCTCTTACCTGATCAAATACGCACCAAGCTACAACAGTGGCTTTGGTAGCACTATCCCTACAAACGGCGCAGCTAACGGCAACGAGGTTCTCTCGCTCTTTACCCTTGCTGACCCATCAACTAACTCTCTAAACCTCATTAATGCCAACGGAGCAACCTACACCTACCCAGTTGCCAACGCATCAAGCGATGGTCAGAAGCACGTTTGGGCACCTGCTGCAACCGTCACTTTTGACCTCAACACTCCAGGTGTTACTGGCGTCAACCCAACGTTTGCTGACGGCACTACTGCCAACAAGACCGCTCTTGCTATGCGCGGTAACTCTCTTGCAACTGCTTCTTCTGTAGCAGAAGGCTCCACTACCCTACCTGCAGATCCTTATGCAAGTGGTCAGGAGTTTGACGGCTGGTACTACACAGACGCTGCTGGCACCGAGCACCAGTTCACCGCTGATACCCAGGTCACTTCTGACATGACAGTCTATCCACATTGGAAGGCCAACACTGCTTGGCTCTATGTCAGGTATCACAACGGCAACGACGTTACCGTTATTGAACGCGTTGCTACAAACGCTGGTCGCACCGTTAACATTCTTTCTAACACTGACGTTAACAATCGCGACAGCAACTTCAACATTGCAGGTAAAACCTTCAAGCGCTGGACCACTCAGGCAAACGGCGCTGGCGATGAGGTAGCGGCTAATTCCAGCCTTGCTGTTCCTGCAGGTACTGATACTGTTGATCTGTATGCAGAGTGGGAAGAGCAGCACCTTACCGTGTCCTTCTCGGCAAATGGTGGAACCTTCTCTTCGAACAGCGTCTTTAAGCAGAATCCAAACGTCTTTGACATCACCACCGATGCAAACGGCGGAGAAGTTGCAACTATCAAGACTCACCCAACTGTTGCTGAGCAGACCAACATCAACGCACTGCTTCAGAACCTCAGTGGCAACACCCTGAGCGCTACAACAGCTGGAATTGCAAGTCCTACCAGCTCTAACACCAATACTGCCTATACCGATATTGCAACCTTTGAGAACCACGTTCTGGACAACACAGATGATCCAATGACCTTCTTTGGCATTGTTATTGGTCACAACTACCACTACTGGTTCACTGATGCTGCAGGTAACTCCGCTGCAACCATCGACGGTGGTGCAACACTTACTAACGACGTCACTTACTACCTCAAGTGGAAGGAAGATCCTTCCATCCAGAGAGTAGAGCTTACTAGCGATCTTCCTGCTGATATGTGGAGTGACTCTCAGAGCAACACCACTCAGATCAAGGAAGTTTCTAACGATAAGAGCTTCAGTCTTACAGGCGCTATTGACGCTACTTCCGTCATTAATCAGATGAGCGCTTTTGAGAATGGCATTGCTGGCGGCCTCGACGACCTAACCAAGATTACGCTTTCTGGCACAACTTCTACCTTTACTGCAAAGCTCACGCTTCCTGCTGGCGTTGTTGTCCCAGCTAATCCAACAGTAACTACGTCTGGCCTTGGTGATCTCTTTGAGGTTACAAACGTTTCCGTCAACGGTCAGGAAGTTACCGTTACCCTGAAGCTCAAGGGCACTTACACCAACTACAAGCAGCTCAAAGACGCTGTCGAGACAGTTGGCAAAGACGATGCAGCTACCGCAGAAATTGCAAGACCTCTTACCGTAACTGTTGATGGTCTCACACTTGACCCAACTCAGGTAACCAATGGTCAGGAGCTCACCGCTACAGGTACTCTTACTGGCACCTTTGAGTCTTTTGCAAAGAACACCGTCACCAACGTCACCAAGAAGTTCGAACTTTCTTGGAACGGCATTCAGATTGCTGCGAGCAGAGACCCTCGTGGTACCGGCATTCAGCAGACTCTTATTGTGAACAACCCAATTGAGATGAACCTTCCTGCAGATATGCTTGCTGACGAGAACACCGAGCATGACCAGGTCATCACTATGAAGGCAGGTTCTACCTTTAACCTCACTGGTTCCATTCTTGCTTCCTCTATTCAGGAGCAGATGAACAACATTGAGCGCGCCTACCCTAATACCAACCACGACACCATTACGCTGAGCAACCTTAAGTTCAAATTCACCGCAACTCTGACCGTTCCTGAGGGAATGACTCTCCCAAGCAACCTTGATGCCAACACCATCCAGGCTTCCAACTTTGGTAGTGGCTTTAAGGTCAGCGATGTCCAGGTCAGCGGCCGTACAGTTACTGTCACCTTTGAGCTCAGCGATCCTTCTTCCATTAGGACGTACTCTGACCTCGAGCGCATTGTTGACGAGGCTAGCGCAAACGATGGCTGGATGAAGCTCACTATTCCTGGCGTCACCATTGACTCCAACGTTGCTGCAGGTACTCAGCTCACTGCCGTCGGCACCGTTACGGGCTCCTTCAGCGCTATTGCTGATTCCGCAGCTGGCAACCGCAAGGTCTTCTCGTTCACCTGGAATGGTGTCCAGTGGCCAGACGGTAAGGACGCTGTTGCAACCGATAACGACACCATCCAGCTAACCATTACTGTTGCAGAGGAAGAGACTCCAGAGACTCCTTCCACTCCAACTAAGCCATCTAAGAAAAAGAAGCAGAAGACTCCATACACCGGAGACGCTTCTGCTGCAGCACCTCTTGCTGCACTTCTCGCAGGTATGACCGCTGTAATGACTTCACTTGGCATTACTAAGCGTCGTAAGAATAAGTAAGAAAGAAAGTGATTAGTTCTGTATCGCTCTAGTTAGGATGTGCTATGAAAAGTAAGGCAAGGATTGTAGCGGGACTGCTTTTAGCTGCCGTTGCATTCGTCGCAGCACTGCTGCCCAACCTTAGCGTGGCTTACGCAGAAGACACCACAGGTCTTCAAATCAATGCTCTGAGCATTGAAGATGCGTCGACTCACGCCCAAGTTGCTGACCTTCTTGCAGGTCAAACCCCTGCGCTTAAGGCGGGAGTCACCTACGCCTTGAATGTTGGCTATACAATCCCTGCCTCGCTGCAGTTCTCGCCAACCTACCTCAACGTGAGGTTTGGAGACGGACTCTATGTCACAGGTCTTCCAGGTGCAACGTTTACCGTTGGTGGCATCTCAAACACCAGTTTCTCTAACCTGGTTACCGCACCTACGGGAACAGGAACCCTTCCTTACGGCTATCCTGGCGCAAGTTCCGAGAAGAACCGCAGTGGTGATTTGGTCTACATGACCAATAACGGCCTTACCCAGGTCTCTTCCAGGGGAGAGATTCAGTTCAAGCTTGATGACGCTGTTGAGAACCAGAGCGCAAGTCAGGTTATCGCAAATGCAATTCGTGTTAGCTTGAGCACCGCTGCAACACAAAACATTGATCCACATACCTCATCTGTTACTGCAGCTGACGCCATGACCTACGGCTTCTGGGCTGATCAGTCCACCGAGGTTCTCTCTAAGGGTGGCACCACCTCTACCCTGCAGGTTTCTACCACAGGCTCTAAGGTACTCACCGAGGCTAACAGCAAGACTACAGTTCAGGTTGTCTACCCAAGCGATATGGAGCTTGTTGGTGTCAACGAGACCAGCCTCTACAACACCCCAGGTACCATCGTCTCTACTACCGATGACGGCACTAACAAGACCGCAACAGTCGAGTGGAACGAGCCAGGCTCTTACGCAGGCACCCCAACCTTTAAGCCACAGATTAAGGTTCCTGCATCAAGCACCAGACCTAACAACTCAACCTTTAACGTCACCATTAAGAACCTCACTATGTCCGTTTGGAATGACACTCCAAACGTCAACCGTACCTCTGCAAACGCTTCTTCTACGCTTACGGTTACCGTAATTGACGGTCTTAACCCAGAGCGTCTTACCACACACGCTCTTGTCGACACAGCTCCTAACTGGGCATACAAGAAAAACGATACCTACAACGTTCGTCTTGGCACCTACCTCATCAAGAACGAGCTCTCCTCAGACACCGCTCCAAAGACGCTCGAGATGACCATCGATCAGAACCAGACCGCTATCATCCGCGGCGTCACCATCCCTTACAAGGCTGGTATGACCTACGGTCCAATCCACTGGACCGCGTCTGACGGTTCTAGCGGAACTGCTGACCCAAGCATTCTGCGCACCTCTGGTGTCTCAGCACTTATCACCAACACAGCACTTGGCCTTGATATCAACACTTCCATCACTTCTATCAAGGTTGACCTTGGTCCAATTCTTGGCGGATACGATGGCATTAGGCCAATGAGCGATCTTCTCGATACATGGAATCCAAACAACAAGCATGTCACTGACGAGTACTATGGCTGGAGCTACATCTCCAACGGCGTTTACGGCTCTTGGAAGAAGGGCACTAACGCCGACGTTGTCACTAACGTCAAGCTCTACGACACCGGTACCACTCCTGACGCAGGCGTTACATTGACCGCTAAGTCCGGCGCACCTAAGGTTCTTAACGGTGTTGGTAGCATCGATAAGACCCAGATTAACGGCGGCGAGACCTTCAAGATTTCTGGCCGCATTGACGACGCAAACTGGGACTGGAACCCTCTTCAGGAGCCAGTGCTCTACGTCATCATGCCTGAGGGCTTTACCTACAGCAACCTCACCGTTTCTAACGGCACGCTCAGTGCTCCTGAGTTTGTAGGAACGTACGATAAGGACGGCGTAGCTGTTAAGGTTTGGAAGTACACCATTGATGTTGGCGACGAGACTCGCGGCCAGTATCAGCCAGACTTTACCAGCAAGAACATGACTCTGAGCATGGATGTCCACACCACCGATCTTGCAGGCAAGGGCATCTATCACATCAACGACTTTGTTGGCATTACCACCAAAGACTTCAAGGAGATTGGTGCTCAAATTAAGTCTGAGCACTGGGATCGCAGCAACTGGAACACTTCCCAGTACACCAGCCTATTTGGCAACAGTGTCAACTCTGGCGAGACCATGGTTTCTCTCTCCGAGCGCCCTGGTATCAACATTGCTCAGGCATCTGCCATTGCTGCTGCATCTACCCTTTCTGTAAAGGATGCCGTCTCTGGAACCGTAACTGATTACACGTACGACTCCGCTAATCCAGGCGCAACTACCCCTGTTATGCAGCGCGGAGACACTGCTACCGTTCATATTGCAGTCCGCAATAACACCGGCAACACCGCAAATACCACGCAGCTGTTTGTTCCACTGCTTTCCAAGTCTGCAAACCGCGGTGCTGGCATTAACCCAGAGGGTGCAACTCAGCTTCCTCTTGCGCTTGAGGGCGTAAGTTCTTCTTCCAACTTCTCTTATCAGTACATCAAGCTGAACCCTGGTGTTACCTACACCGCAAACCATGCTCCACAGCCTAGCGACTACACCGTAGTCAACGATCCAGCTGATGCTGACATGGTACTGTTTACCTCAACACACGCCCTTGCTGCTAACAGCGGCGGCTTTGTTGACGTCACCTATAAGGTTGCCAACAACGTTGACGCTTCCTACGACGGCAAGCGCAGCGTATTCAGCAGCGTTCTTGACTACGATATCGCTGGTAACCACTCCACTCGTAGCCTCTCCACCCACGCTCTGAGCTATGCAGGCATTGACCTCAAGATCAATAAGGTCTGGGACGATAACAACAATGCAGCTGGTAAGCGTCCATCCACAACTGACTTTGGTGCCAACAATCTGGTTCTCTCTAACGATAAGAACCTTGATACCAGCACCATTGCGCCTGAGGTTTCCGATAATAGCAATAACACCTACACCATCGTCTACAAGGGTCTTCGTAAGTACGTAGACAATACTGCTGCTGATACTGTTTCGTACACCATCACCGAGAACGTTCCTAATTCCTACGTTTCAACTAGAAGTAGCATTTCTCGCGTTGAGCAGTACACCACCACTCAGTCGCTGGTAAATGTCTACAATGTCAGGCCTGTTATTGTGACGCCATCCGTTACCAAGATTGTCGAGGGCGATTACCCAGATGTTCCTACACCTGGACAGCCTTCACCTGCGTCTCTGGTTAATTCTTACCTGAGCGCGAGCGACGTTAGCGCAGCGGGTACTGCAAGCGCCACAAGCGCCGGCGGCATCATAAGTGACAGCCTTGCCGAGAGCCTCATCAATGACTTCCTGGCAAATGGCTCAGAAGACGAGGGCGATGCCCCTAATGTCTTTATCTTTGAGATGACACGCCTCGACCCATCTAGCCCAATGCCTGAGGGAACCACCGGCAACACTGCTCGTACCCGCAGACTTCTTGGTGGCGATGCTGTATTCCACAACATCACGTTCACTCAGCCTGGCACCTACGTGTACACTATCAAAGAGGTCACCGGCACCCAGAACATCCAGTACGATCAGAGCGTCTACACCGTTACCTACCACGTAACTGACGATGGCACTGGCCAGCTTGAGGCAACACGTACTATGACCAAGACTGACGAGGACGGAAACGTTACTACCGTTGACCTTGGCGAGTATAACGATGCAACAGGTGCCGTCTTTACTAACGTCTATCCTGATCCACTTCCTGCTAGGGACTATCCAGTTATCCAGAAGGTTGTTACTGGTGATGCTCCAGATACTCCAACCGACTATCCATCAGTTCTCCCTGATGACAACGGTGGCAATCCACGCACCGCAACAACCCAGGATATCTTCAAGTTCACTCTCACCCGTGACGATCCTTCCTACCCAATGCCAAACAACGCAACAACAGATACTGTTGAGACTTCTGTTGCAGTTTCTGGCGATAATAACTTCGGTGAGCTAGTCTTTACTCAGCCTGGCACCTATGTCTACACCATCAAAGAGGTCACCGGTACTAATCAGAGGGTGACTTATGACAAGTCTGTCTATACCCTCACCTACACTGTCTTCAAGAATGATGATGGCGAGCTTGATTTCACCTATCACATTACTAAGACTGCCGAAGATGGAACTGTCACTGAGGTTGACCAGTGTGAGTGCAACAGCACACCTCCTCTGGTCTTCACCAACGACTATCCAGAGCCTGAACCTCAGCCAACACCTGAGCCTGAACCAACCCCAGAGCCTGAGCCAACACCTAGCCCTGATCCACACAAGCCTTCTAAGACCAAGAAGAAGCGCGTTTTGCCAGACACCGGCGATGTCGCTGAGCTTGTGATTGCTTCTGTTGGAATGGTTGCTTCTGGCATCACCGCTCTCGGCTTTGCGCTAAGGGCCCGCAAGCAGAAGTAAGACCCAACTGCTAGAGCGATCTTCTCGCCCACAAAGCATTAATGTTCTACGAAATAACCCCGGATTTCCCCGGGGTTATTTTTTGTGCAAATTCTTCTGCAAATTCATCTTTGAGGATTTATCCATTAACGAAAAATATACGACCTTTTACAGAAATGCTTTTATCTCTCGTCTGCATCGAAATCATAATTTCTAATAACTATTGAAGAAATCTACGTAGTTCCATCCTTCTGTCCGTTCTGTTGTACAGATGTTCTTTTCTAACTGGAAATACTAATCACATAGATTTCTCTTACAGAAAGGACTTCTTATGAAGCCTACTATTGACTTAGATGCTGCTCGTAACAAATTAGTTGGTGGCAAAGATCAACTTCTTAAGAAAATTGATGAGGTAAAAATCCCTGCTAATGCACAAAGCATTATATCTGCTGCAGGAGACGCTATAACTGCAACTGCTAAAGGAGTAGCTGACAACGCAGTAGAAACTGCATCAAATGTCTCAAAAGCTGTTACTGACGGAGTTAATGTTATTAAGGAAAACACGCCTACAGCACGTCGCAAACAAGCTCGGATGAATGGATTTGGCGACGGAATTAAACAAGGCGCTTATCTTGCCGGAACAAAACGTTTTAACTTCCTCTATGCCTACGTTGCTACAATGTGCTATTTCCTCCGAGCCGATGGAGAGTTTTCATCACAGGAACAACTTTGGGTCGAAGAACAACTTGATAACCTACAGCTAGGCTTAGCACTTCCAGAGGCCGTTAAAGAGAAGTTGCTTTCTATAATCGCTGATGATTCCATAACTTTTGATGATGTTAAGGAGTTTCTTGAGGCTGTTGAGGTTTCTCAACTCGAATCAATTTCGAAAAAGGTACAGATTGCTATCGAAATTGATGAGGAAATAACCGAGGAAGAGCTAGCAGCAAATGAGCTCTTTAATGCATACATTACAGAAAGAGTTGCAAATGACATTGTCAATGACCAGCGAGTTAAAGAGATTATCAGCTCCGCTGTAAAGGAATATGGTGAAAATCTCGACCGCATTGATTATGAGTTTAAACAGCTTACTAAACTCCAGGATTCTGATGCAGCGTTCCTCATTGGCGCAACTGCACTTCAAGTTATTAGAGTTCTTCTCATTAATAAACTCACCGAGGTAGAACCTGCGGGATCGAACAATTTTAAAGAAGCTAGACTTCATGATGCTCAGAGTAAGATTTTCGAACAATTTAATGCTACTGAAGAAGCAAGTAGACCTCTTTATGCCTCCAAAAGCCATATATTATCTGCTCGTGGAGTTCCTTATGACGCCACCCGTTTTGCTGACGGCAATTTTGGAATATTTAAGGGCGCCAATCATCGCTTTGGAACATTTGGTCATGATCCAATTCTTGGACTGATTTTTGGAACAGCCAATATCATGACAAATACTCTTACTGCACCTAATCCAAATCCTCTTATTGGAAAATTTGGCTATCTGCCCACCTCCTTTAACGTAGAGTACGATCCATTTGGAAAGAATCCTCATATCACCACTCCTACGTCTACATTGTTGCTTTTGGGTGCTGCGGCAAAGAGAATTCCTTCTGAACCTGATGCAGCTGCTGCCGCATTAATTAAACAAATCATCCATATTGGTACAGATTTGTATACGCCAGTAGGAATCCAGCTACCTATCGAAAACCTGATTCTTAACAAGGCAACCACCGAAAAACTGACTAGCTATGTCAATATGGGAGACATTGTTAAAGTTGGTGGTCAGGCAGCGGCTGCGATTGCAATCAATTGGCTTGTTGCCGCTCTTCATGGATGCTCTCTCTTTAATAAAGATGATGGAACTGAATTTTGCTCTGAAATGTACCAAGTCAGAACTAAAAAGATTCTTCTTATCTCTAATTCTATTGCCACATCAAGCAGCGTTATTCAGGCTGCTATCACAAAGAATCCTAGAAACCTTGATATTGGTGGAGCTGCAGTTTTGATTTATAGACTCTTCACAGATATGAAATTCATATCCAAGCTTAAGCAGGAGTTTATGACATCTGAGCTGGCAAAGGTATATGACCAGAGGGTTCAGGGTCTTCTATAGCCTATAAGCAAAACAGCCGCCTTCAACTAAGAAGACGGCTGTTTTTCTTGGATAAGACGTTTTTCTCGCCAGAGGTTACTCCCCTAGCATGGTTTGTAGGTCATAACCGAAGGACTTAACAAACTCGTAGGCATCCTTCTGCCAGTCCTCTTTGAAGACGCCAGGGGCGGTCTCGAAGAAACTGGAGTCCAAATAACGAATAATAATGAAGTTGCTGTTTGGTTGGTCGAAGCCATTGCCCCTGGTGAAATCAATGCCATGACCAGTATTTCTTCTCATTGCTGCTTCAAGAATAGGCACTGTGAGCTCGTTTACGGGAACTACAATGTCTGCCCTATCAAAGAAGCCGCCCTTTTCTTTAGTGAAGACAAAGAGATTGTTGAGTGCGCCGCCAGCAACGCACTGAACTCGGCGAATGTCAGAAAGCTTGACCTGATGCTTTGCGCCAGAAATCACGCCATTTGCGATAGTAATCTTTTTTTCTTTGAGGCTAAACCCGAGCTTGGTGTTTAACGTATCAAGGTTATTGGGGAACTCGGTAGTAAGCTTATTAGCTGCAAAAGCGAGGATGATTGTCTTGGTATCCAGGATATTATGTCCAAATTCGCGGAGCTTTAGATCTGTGTCAATGCTAACGAGGTTGTGGCCTTCGTTGTCCTTAAAGGTAATCTCGTAAGGGCCGTTTGAGCTGCAATAGTTCAGCAAAAAGGTTGAACCAACCTCGGAAAACAGGACCTTGACCTCTGGCTTGCCATTACCCGGAACATAAGCCAAGCCGTCTTTTGTGACGGTATAAGAATACTTGTCGTCGCACTTAATTGATACTTGTCGATCCTCAAAGATGCTTCTCATAAGCCTTTTACCTCCACGTTTTGCAGTACAGGAAATAACCATGAACTACCTAAAATTATATCGCGTTGCTTGATGATTCTTTGCTGCACGCTGAGTTTTCGGCGGATGAAGCAAACTTGATGTTGCCAGAGCTGTCAAAATCGTTAGAGCAATTTGATTCCTGCATAATGGAGTCTGTTTATTCATAATCATGAATACCACAATTTTAGGGTACTGATTTTAGTACCCAAAAAGGTAAAAAAGCCGTTTAGTTGGGGATGAAAATTGAAATTTCGTTATTTGATGTCCAACTAAACGCATTTTTTACCATAGTTAAAAGTTTTTCCTGGGCAAACGCGTATGCAGAAAAATGTAACCCCCAACTAAACGCATTTTTACCACTTGGCGCTGTGGCAAATACAGAAGCTTTACAAAACACCAGGATAGCGATACGACGGGATAATTCTGCGCCGCACATACGGTGGCTTTGACAGACTGGCGGCTTTGGCGGCCTTCCACGCGCTACGCAAAACAGGCTCCTGGTTTACCAGGAGCCTGTTTTAATCGCGATCAGCAAGTTTGAAACTCTAGCTATTAGCTGTTCTTCCTTCTAAGAGCGATGCCAAGACCACTCAGGGACAGAGCTGCAGCTCCAACAATTGAAGCAATACCCGAAGCGTCACCAGTGTAAGGAAGACCTGGCTTCTTAGGCTCTGGAGTAGTAGGTGGCGTGGTTGGAGGAACAACAGGAGCAGTGTTGGTCACTGTGAAGCCATCGTCTTGATTACCTGTGATCTGGGTTGTGTAGCCAGAAATAGGAGTCTCGGAGATGGTGTATGCGTACTCGTGACCATCAGTCTTGTCGTAGAACTCAAGGTTGCTGAAGGTGTGCTTCCAGTCGTCAGCCTTGGTGATGGTTACCCTATCAACCTCGACACCGTCACGATACAGAACAATCTCAGCGGAATCGCCTTCCTGGTTCTCCCAAACCTTGGTGACCGGAATGTCGCGAGTCTTCATGTTGGTATTAGTTACAACATAGTTAGTAGCATCGCCAGTAATCTGCGTAGTGTAACCATCAACTGCATCCTCAGTAATGGTGTAGTTGATCAGCGCACCATTGTTGTACTGGTTAAGGTTGCTGAATGTGTGCTGCCAGTTATCTGCAGCGGTCAGAGTTGCGCTCTGAACTTCAACGCCGTCAGCAAGCAAGTGAATAGTTACGCTATCAGCAGGTGCACCAATCCACTTCTTTGTTACTGGGACAGAAACCTTGCCTTCAATGGTGTTGGTAACTGTAAGCTCAGTAGCTGAAGAACCAGAATAAGAAGCGGAGTAATGAGCAACTGTGTCTTCCTTAACGGTGTATACAATCTCGTGACCAGCAGTGTAACGTGGCAGACCATTGAAAATGTGAGACCAGTTGTTGGCTGCATTCAGATCAAATTCGCCTACCTGAGTGCCATCTGCATAAAGTCTGACGTGAACACTAGCAGGACGCAAACCCTGGGCATTATTATCATCAACCCACACCTTTTTAACAGGAATGCTTATAGCCTCAGGAGCATGCTGGTTTGTAATCTCAAAGCCGTTGATGCTTGTAGTGTAGTCAGGTACTGCATCCTCAGATACGGTATAGGTAATCTCTGCATTGCCGTTGAACTTAGGCAGGTCAGAGAAGGTGTACTCCCAGTTATCTGCAGCAGTAACCGTCTTGTGCTGAACCTCAACACCATCTGCAAGAAGCCTGACAACAATGGAAGCTGGGCGCTTGCCGTCGTTGTTATTGGAGTCGTCCCAGAGCTTCTTGCCAGAGACGGAGACCTTCTCCTGCTGCAGCTGGTTAGTAACACTCAGAGCAACGGAATCGTTTGGTGAATTCTCATCTGCCTGACCAGAAGTAGCAGTTACCTTGTACTTCTTTCCATTGTAAGTGACCATGCCATTAGCGTCTGTGCCTACCTCTTCAAGAGTGTAGACAATAGGAGTCTTTGTAGTGGAGCCGTCATTGTGAGTCTCAACGGTGTACTTACGCAGGTGCGTAAACGAAGCAGTCCAGTTGTTGGCTGCGGTAAGATCAAGCGTCTGACCTGTATCAACACCGTTTGCAAGAAGCTTTACGGTAATGGAGGTAGCATCTGGCTGAGCAATTGCGTTGCCGTCAGCGTCAAGCCACTTCTTCTCTACCTTGACATCCATGATGTCGACAAGCTGGTTTGCAACCTTCTCGGTACGACGCATAGCAGCTTCGTTGTTGTAGATAACGCTCATGTCGTTGTATGCAAGAGCCTCGGAGAGGTTTGGATCATACAGTGGTGCCTTCATGGTTAGGACCGCAGATAGAACGGTGTATGGAGGCAGAATAGTGCCATCCTTACCAACAATCTTGATTGCCGTTACCTTGGTGTAGTCAGCTGGAGTCTTAGTCCACTCTGGGCTGTTAATCTCGTTGATATCGTTCTGAGCTGGGTGCTCATCGGTACGATAATAAATATCGTACTGGGAGCTGACGTCAGTTGAACCAATCTTCAGATCAATAGGACCCTGAAGGGTATTGCTGAATGCAGAGTTCCTACCATCACCAACGTATGGCAAAACGTCATACATAAGAATCTTGTTCATTGGCGTGTTGTAGTAGTTACGAATGCTCAGACGATACTGGAACAATCCGCTGGTATCAGTGACGCCGCCAAAGTCAGTCATGATAGTAGCCGAGGTAAATGCCCTACCGTAGAATGCACCGCCGCCAGCAATGTTTGGCTCAAGGCTACGGATGTGCTTGTCGGACTGGATACTCTCAACGTTGTTACCAAGAACCTTAGCGGTTGCCTTCAGAATAGTCTCGTCAGTGACACCATTCATATTGATATCAAGATTATCCTGAACAAAGTTACTGGCGTTGTACATACCAGAGAAATCATCTGGTGTTCCGTGAGTCCAGTTTGTTGCATAGAAGTAGACGTCATTATTGTTGTTCAGAACGTCATTCTCGGCCTTAGAAGGAATGATGTCGTCGTTGATTACCAGGTTCCTAATCTCATAACCCATGGTTCCATACTGATACACGTATCCAGATGGAAGGGTAATCTTGATTGCATTGCGTCCAGTCTCGTTGTAGTTCCTGATGTACTCAACCTTCTCAGGCTGCAGTGAATCAGCAATTGGTGAAACCGTGGTGTTCTCGTCATAAGAAACGCCCGTAGGGAGAAGATCGACGAAAGTTGGATTCTTCAGGTAACGAGCAGGTGAAAGCTCTGTCAGTGCAAAGCCAACGCGAGCACTGAAGCGCTCGTTAGGCATACCAACGCGCTGGTACCAAGAGGACTTGGACAGCCAGACCTTCTCGCTAAATGGAGTAAAGCGAGTATCCCAATTTGCGGAGAAGTTCATTGGAGTCTTGGTGCCGTCGGTATTAACTTTGTTGGCGTTGACCTTGATGATGTTGGTAATAGGTCTGTCGCTGTAAACCTCGCCAAATGGGTTCATGAACATCATCTGGATGTTGAAATCAATGTTGCTGGTTGGCTGCAGGGTTACATTCTTGAAATAAATACCAATCTTCCTGTACTGAGGAGAAACAGCAGAAGCATTGGACGGGTCGAGCGTGCCCTGGTTAATCTGGTCCAGATAAGACTGTAGCTGTTGCTGGCTAGCCGAGTTCATATCAGCACGATATAGCCAGTTTGCTCCATTTTTCTTAGTAGGAATGATGTCGTAGCTTCCATCAGCTTTATAACCACGAACCTCAATCTGGTCCATGTTAAGTCCAATACGCTGTCCAACTGCAACAAGATTGCCGGTCAGCGCAGTCATAAAGAGGCGATTGTCAGTGTTAGCAACATCCTCGATGAACTCGATGTCGGTGAGTGGGGTATCCAGCTTGTTGACCAACTTGATGGTGTAGTCAAGCTTCTTAACCGCAAGACCGTTCTTGTCGTACTGGATGGTAACGGGACCACGCTTGCTGAGCATGCCGTTGCCGCTGAAATCATTACCAGCAAGGCGGAACTGCTTGGTATCGTCGTCAAAGTTGTGCTCGTTGCCTGGGACTTGGCCAACTGTCTCTTCAGCGGCACTTGGGTTATAAGGAATGCCCTGAAGAGTAGCTGTGTTGTTGAAGATTACACGGTTAGTTCCATTGAGGTAACGAGCTCCTGGGAAGGAAAGCTTGAGCTGGGAATACGCAGGAAGGTTATCTCTGATGTAGTCGTTGAGAATGGTAGTTCCTGCAGGAATATCAAACTTGAGGGTTACGGTACGTCCATCTGGGCCGAGTGTCCAGTTAGGGTTCTTAGCTGGGTCAAAGTGAGCAGTAACGGTTTGACCTGCTGCGTTTACGTATGTAGGAAGGGTATCAGTGATGATGATGGAGCGATAAGCACGATAGTACTGGTAAAGCCTAAAGCTGAAGATGACGTCTGCGGTTTTATCGTTGGAAAGAGCGGAGGAATCACCTGGGGCGTTAATGCCACCATACAGGAGCTGGTCATTGGTCTCTTCACCTGCAACCTGCTTCATAAGCCAAGGTTTGTCGTAGGTGATGGAGTATGTCTGATCAGGCATGTTGGCAAGCTCGGTGCCGTCTGCATTGTACACACGAACAACTGGCTTGAGCTGGAAATCTGCTGGGGTAACCATGTCTCTAAAGCTCATAACGTAAGGGAGCTCCAGCTTAACGGTGGTATCGATAGTGTTGAGGTACAGGCGCTTAATGGTCCTGCCATCAGGGGTAACGATGGTCTCCTCGCGCTTGATAATAGGCTGTGTAGCTGCTGCTGGAGTAGCAAAGTTATCAAGATAGGTATCAGGAGTAATGTTGTTGGTATTGTTGATATCCGTAGAGGACTGCTTGGTGTTTACCTCAATCTCCAGGTAAAGACCGTCGATTGGCTTATGAAGGCCAGTTGCGTCAATCTCGATACCTGTGGAGATATTTGCATTGCCCTTAACGGTTGTGGGTGAAGTGGGCTTAAGGTTAACAGTAAGTTGTCCGTCAGCGCCAAAATCAATGTTCTGCGTCAACGGATATGTCACTGCTTTTGCAACAGTGCTTGTACCTAAAATAATAATACCGGTGAGCATCATTATTGCTGCAAACATAGTTGCAAACGACTTCTTAAAGTTGCTCATATCAACCCCATCTTTCCTATCGAGCGTACCCCTGGAGACATATATAGCTCCATTAAACATACTAATGGTTTTTGACCTAATTTCTAAAGAAATATTGTATTCAATTAAAGTTTTTTATTTCAATCTTGGACAAAGACTTTGAAAACTCATTAAATTGCGCACAATTAATGCTACTAAGTGCGTAGATTTAACTTCATTTCTGCTAGCGAGAAAAACGTGTACACCACGCCATCTTGTTTTTCATTTCCTACATACTCCTTCAAAAAAATTGGCTGGCGTATACGCGTCAGCCAGGAATCAATCATCGGTCAGTACTTTCTGCAAAAAATGATACTGGAATAAGTACATATCAACAATAAACAGACATCACCATGAATAAATAATCAAATTAACTCCACAGTTTTCTTCACGTTTGGAGCTGAGAGCGGTCTTCAGCGAGCAACCAAAGCTGTAGAGTTTCTCGCCAAAATGTTGTCGATACAACAAATGACTGTAATAAACAAACGTAAAATAGAATTACTGCTACGCAATCTGCAGGTAAAATTGAACAAACTGCTGTTGGACACTATGGGAGAGTCGTGCCAGAACGAGCCTACATTTCCAGATCAACTCACCTGATGGGCGCGACTATCACCATCTCTTTATTGCCACCTCCCAATGATGCACAGGCAGAACGCACTGCAGAGCAGCTACTTGATAACGTCTTTGAGCTTCTAAACGTTTACAACCAGCGGTTTAGCGCAAATGACGCCAATTCCGAGCTTATGCAGGTCAATCATGCAGCGGGCAAACATCCTGTTCCCGTTGATCCCGAGTTGTTTAAGCTCATTCAAATTGGTAAGGAGCAAAGCCTTCTACCTGCAAGTCATTTAAACATTGCTCTTGGTCCTTTGGTACAAGCCTGGCGAATCGGCTTTGCAGACGCTCGCATTCCAAATAACGCCGAGGTCAATCACGCATTGTCGCTTACCGATCCGCAGCTCATCGTATTAGACCCCGTGAACTGCACCGTGTTTCTCGCCAAAGAGGGCATGAAGCTGGACTTGGGATGTCTGGCAAAAGGCTACATCGCCGACAAAATTGCAGATTATCTGAAAAGTCAGCACGTCACTTCTGCCCTTATCAACCTTGGCGGTAACATTAAGACAATTGGCGACAATGTGCTCGCGGGTAGGCCGTGGCAGATTGGCATCCAGGATCCGCGACAACCACGAGGCACCAACCTTGCTGTGCTGCCTATTTGCAACCAGTCCGTGGTGACCTCCGGCACCTACGAAAGGAAACTGCAGGTAAACGGACACACCTATCACCACATTCTTGACCGCAAGACAGGCTATCCAGTTGACACGCAACTTGCGAGCATCACGATTATCTCGGACAACTCGCTTGACGGAGAAATTTGGACCACGCGCCTTTATGGCGAGAAACCCCGTCAGCTCCTTGCTCGTGTGGAACAAGAAAAAGGCATCGAGGCGCTCATAGTAACCACTGATAATCGCGTATATTATTCGTCGATGATCTCGCCTGAGCTCCTTGCGTAATTCAGAAAGGAAGTTTGATGCTTAACTTTGTTGGCCTTATTGGCACCAATTCAAAAGAGTCAAATAACCGAAGACTCCTGCAGTTTATGCAGAAGCATTTTGCCGAAAAGGCCGCCATTGAGCTGGTGGAGATTGACAACATTCCCCTGTTCAACAAGCCTCAAAAGATGAAGGTTCCCGAGGTTGTCTCAGAGCTTGCAAAGAAAATTGAGGCCGCCGACGGCGTCATCATCGCAACACCAGAGTACGACCACTCCATTCCAGCGGTCCTGCAAAACGCGCTTGCTTGGCTGTCCTACGGCATCTTCCCTATGGTCAACAAGCCAGTCATGATTGTCGGCGCATCCCTGGGCACACTCGGATCTTCTCGCGCACAGCTTCAGCTCCGTCAAATTCTGGACGCTCCCGAGCTCAAGGCCGCAATCATGCCAGGTTCCGAGTTCCTTCTTGGCCGCGCCCCGCAGGCATTTGACGAGAAGGGCAACTTGAAGGACAAAGCTACCGTCAAGAAGCTTGACCTGCTTTTTGACGATTTCCGTCTGTTTGTGAAACTCAACGAGAAAATGGCCGCATCGCGCGAACTTCTCCGCAAAGAGGCCGAGAACTTTGACTGGGAAAACCTGTAGGCCTGGAAGGAACTACTACTATGAAATTTGTCGGAATCGTCGGTTCAAATGCGGAGATTTCCTATAACCGAAAGCTTCTGCACTTCATCAAAAAGCATTTTGCCAAGCAGTTTGAGCTTGAAATCCTTGAGATTGATAACATTCCTCTGTTCAACCAGGACCTCAAGTGGGATGAGAACTTCCAGCTCCGCCTGCTGTACAACAAGATTACCCGTGCTGACGGCGTCATTATTTCTACGCCCGAACACAACCATACCATCTCACCTGCGCTTAAGAGCGTCATCGAGTGGCTCTCCTACGATGTGCATCCATTTGAGAACAAGCCTGTCATGATTGTCGGAGCTTCTTACTACGACCAAGGAACTTCTCGCGCGCAGGTACATCTGCGCAAGATTATGGATGCTCCGGGCGTAAACGCATACGTTTTGCCTGGTAACGAGTTCCTTCTTGGAAAGGCCAAGCAGGCTTTTGACGAGGACGGCAACATTATCGACGAGCGCACCGTCGGCTTCCTGGGCCTTTGCCTGGATAACTTTGTCAAATACGTAGAGGTGGTCTCCAAGTTGAAGAAGCCAAAGCCAATCGCGCCAGAGGATCTGGACGTAACCAACTCAATTTCCACCACTATCCAGGGCATTGATCCCGACGATCCTGATTGGGTCGAGAAGGCCGCCGAGCTTGTGGGCGCGGTCTCGGGCGACACATACGTCAAGCTTGACCACGGCATTTTGACGGTCAACCAGATTGACATGTTCCTGAAGGCAATGCCATTTGAGCTAACTTACGCGGACGACAACAATCAGTTCCTCTACTACAACAACGCTCACGACAACCCAGACACTATGCTGGCAAAACGCGTTCCTGAGCAGTCGGGCAACCGTCTTTCCACAGTTCACAACTCTCTTCCCGAGGGTCGCATGAAGAATGTTGAGTTTGTCATCGGTGTACTTCGAAACGGCGATAAAGAGTATGTACGTACCATTGTCCCAGGTACACCAGCCGACATCATCAACACCCACAACTACCAGGCAATGTACTACCCCGATGGCTCGTATGCAGGCATCAACGAGATTGTCTTCAACTTCAAGCCATGGTTGGATTGGTACCTACAAACCACAGGTCAGCGCCTCGTAAGCGCTAGCGGCGCAGTTGTTCCACCAGCTGGCGCTCCCGCCCCTGCTGCTGGTGCTCCCGCACCAAGTGCAGGCGTAGATGCCACCTCGGGTGCAAGCGCCTAACGTGCAGCTACGCGTGACCAAGCGCAATAAGGTGAAATGCAAAGCGTACCTGTAGCGCAGAAACGCGTACTTACAGAAATACAATTTCCCCTCGCCTTCCAGAAACAGACCTCTGGAAGGCGAGTTTTTTGTGTTAAGTTGCAAAATTTCTTTCTCAGCTAGAAATATATTCATTTATGTAAATATCTATACACAAATATTCAATCTTATGTATCAATCAATTTTTGAGTAAAAATTTAAGGGTCTAAAAAGGTAAAAAACCCGTTTAGTTGGAAATCAAAACTTTAAAAAGTCATTTTTATGCCCAACTAAGACGATTTTTTACCACCATTGCAATTTTTTATCTGCGAAAACTCGTTATGCAGAAAAATGAAACCCCAACTAAACGCATTTTTTACCACTTTGGATAGAATCGACATTCGGTATTACTGGACACACCTCAATTAACTGGGCATCTTTCAGTCCACTGCTCATAGCTTAATTTGCCGAGCATCTCTGAGCATTACCCAGCGTCATCCGGCAGTCACTACCCGTTGAACTTGTTGATCTTTCGATCGTAAGTAAGCAGGCCGTTTACCTCTTCTTCAACGTCAGATACCTGCGTGTACACGTATCCCGCAAGCCCCTCATCCTGCAGCGATTCTGCCTCTGAAAGCAGCTCACGAACAGCCGCTCGCCAATCCTCGACCGTGGAAAAATCACCGTATCCATACGAGTGGTCAAGCGACGTATGACCTGGCATCATCTGAGTAAGACCACCAAACTCAGAGATTATTGCAGCTCGATTTCCCCGCTGCTTCTTCTGCCAACCCGCACGTAACGGCCTGAAGTAATTATGGATGCTCAGGAAGTCGCCACATTCCTGGTCGTACCAGCCACTTGTTGCATCGATTGGACGCGTTGTATCCAGCTCACGAACAACCTCAGTAGCAGCTCGCGCATTAAACTGCCCCCAACCCTCGTTGAAGAGCGTCCAAATGCCAATCGAAGGATGCCCGTCCAGGAGCTTAACCATTTCCTGACAGGTTTCTGTCCACTCCTTGCGATAACCCTCGTCACCTGCGGATAAAGCCTGATGATGTTCTGGAGTTGTATCATTAAATCGATCCCAGGTAAAACTAAACAACGTAGGCTTTTGGCTTGTGTGCCAAGCGCTATACGAGCTACCTCCTGAGACACAATCCTGCCAAACCAGCATGCCGAGTCGGTCGCAGTGATAATACCAACGCTCGCTTTCAATCTTGATATGTTTACGCAGCGTATTAAAACCGGCCGATTTCATAGCCTCTATGTCATATACCAGCGCATCATCGGACGGCGCGGTCATCAGTCCGTCAGGCCAGTAGCCCTGATCCAGCACGCCACGCACAAAATATGGCGCCCCGTTCAAGTGCACCCTTGGCACGTCCGCCACGTCTTTCTTTACCTCAACAGTACGAAACGCGCAATAACTGTGAGCCGCATCGACGACCACGCCATCTCTCTGCAGCGTAGCTTCCACGGCATAGAGGTGCGGACTCTCCGGCGACCACAGTTGCACGTCGTCCACGTGCAGCTCAGCGCATATCTCCCCTGCCTCGTCCACCGGAAGTGTGGCGAGAAGAACGTCTTGTCCAAGCTCGTCTTTGAGCGCCAACTCCAGCTTAAACGCGCCTGTTTGTACACCGGTCAGCCCGCTTACCTGCACGTTCGCTCTAATCTCAAGCGCGCCAAACATATCACCCTTCAGCGTTAGCGACTCAAGGTGAACCGCAGAAACAATCTCGTACCACACGCTTTGCCAAATGCCACTCTGAGCGGTATACCAAATGTCGCCACGCGAAAGTCGCTGCTTTCCACGCAATTGAGAGCCAGTGTCACTTGGATCCCAAACGCAAAGCACGAGCTCAGCCGCGTCCGCACTGTCTACCGTTGCCGCACTGTCTGTCCTCGCAGCAGACGCGGCGCTCTCTCCCGTTTCAGGCGAGCCAAGTAAATTCGTCACATCAAAGGAAAACGGCAGGTAACCGCCAGTATGCGTACCAGCAAGCTTGCCATTCACAAAGCACGCGCACATCCAGTCAACCGCTTCAAAATGCAGAACAAGTCGCTGGTCATCGGCCAGTTTAGGTAGTTCAATTTTGCGCTTATACCACAAAAATTCGCTCGGCTGCACCGTACGACCAACACCAGAGAGCGGAGCTTCTGGCGAGAACGGCACCACAATATGTCCGTCCCAACGAGAAGGAATTGCCTGTCGTGCAAGGGTTTCTACATCAACCCCGCCATCTACTGGCACAATCGCATAATCCCACGCGCCGTTTAACATCACGTAATTATCACGCTGCATACGAGGACGCGGATACTCAGGCAACACGTTCGACGAATCAAGCACCTCTCCCCAAACAGTCGTCAGAGAATTGAGTGTCTCCTCCGTATGCTTTTTGGGCGCACTTGCCAAAACGCGACGAATATCCAGCATGGTATCTCTCGTTTCTCCTGAAGCGGCAGGTACAAGCACATGACAAGCCAGCGTGACGTATGTATATCATAGCCACTTCGTAAAAGAATTTATATAGCGAGAAAACCGAACAAACCCCAGTTCAATTACGAACTAAGGCTCAAATAAGACTGGAGCTCAAATAGGACTGAAGCTCAGCTTCACTCAAAACCTACGTAAACGCTAGTGCCTGGGAAACCACGGAATGCAGCGATTAACACGTTTGCAGTACTCTTTGTACTCATCGCCAAACTGCTCGAGAAGCCACTTCTCCTCCGTGGCCTGCATCATCACAGTTAAAAGTGCCCAGAACACAAGAGGTAGAGGCAGTAGATAAAGGTTGCTGGAAAGCAGCACTGCGCCAGACATAACAAATGCAAATGCGGAGTAGATAGGGTTTCTGACCAGCGCATAAACACCAGTGGTTACCAGTTGATTTGCAATGATCTTCTCACGAAGCTTTTCTTTGATAGCGGCGGAAACCCAAAGCCAAATACCCACAATCAGAAAAGCTGTACCTACGGCATGTATTACGCCAACTGTTGCTCGAATGCGAAGATACGGAAGAAATCCCAGTTTAGACAAGGTAATGCACGCAACTGTCAGCGCCGTGATGGCAATCACGTAAGCGGGGCCGACACCAAGTACCGGAAGATGATCTTTCTTCTCGTTCTGAGCAGACATTGGTTAAACTCCGTTCAATTGGCATTTTGTTAGCTTTAGCTAACTACGTTATAAAGTTTACACCTTTACTGGTAGCGAAGCGATTCCACAGGATTAAGCTTTGATGCTCGACGAGCAGGCCAGTAGCCAAAGATTAAGCCGATGCCAATGCAGATTCCCGAGGTAATCATCACAATGTTTGGAGTGATAATAGGCGTGATACCAGTTTCAAGCTGTATCATGCTGCCAAACGAGCCGGCCAGTCCCCACGCTCCAGCGTAACCCAGGGCAATGCCAATCACACCGCCCATAATGCAAATCAAAATGGACTCGCATAAGAACTGCTTGGTGATGTCAGACGCGCGAGCTCCCAGAGCTTTACGCAGGCCAATCTCCCTAATACGCTCCGTCACGTTAGTGAGCATCATGTTCATGATGCCAATACCGCCAACCAGAAGCGAGATGCTTGCCGTGGCGGTAACCAGGACCTGGAACGACATCAGCGTGGCGTTCATCTGTTCAATGATGGACGAGAGCGTCATAACCGTCACGCGGTCTTCTGCCTGCGCAGAAGGAATGTTAAACCAGTCCAGTAACCAGGACTTTGTTTCATCCGCAAGCGCCTTCATGTCAACGTTTTCGCGAGCGTAACCAAAGACCTGGCTGATAGTTTTGGTGCCCGTCAGGCGCGCCGAATACGTGGAGTACGGTATATAGGCCAGCAGTGTATCGCCTTGCCCGCCCCCATTTGGGCCACTGTCAACCACGCCCACAATGGTGTAGCTGTCGTTGTTGATGCGAACAACCTGTCCAATGGAAGCATCTGCACTGCCAAAGAGCTTCTCGGCGGACAATTTGTCGAGAAGAACGTTTCTAGACGTGTCATCTACGTCGGACTTTGTGAAGAGCGAGCCCGCGGATGCCTTGAGGCCCATGACGGTGAAGTAGTCGGGTGTGCAGCCGATGATTCGCGCGTCAAACTGCTTCTCGGCCGAGTTGACGCGGGCCATGGTGGAGTCGATGCCGGTCACAAGCTCGTAGCCAGGAACGCTGAGCTGCAGCATGTCGAGGTCTTGCTGCGTGACCTCGCGGTCTGGCCACGCGTAGATCATGACCATGCGCGACTGGTTGAGGCCCAGAGAGCTGACCAGCGAATACTTGATGCCGTCGATAAGTGCCGTCATGGCAATAACCGCGCTGATGCCAATAACAATGCCCAGCACCGTCAACAGGCTGCGGCCGCGGTTGGCATTAAGCGCAGACAGGGTTTCTCGCAGCAGATCCATCAACCTCATAGCGCGACACCTCCCGTCGCGGCATGCGCACCCGCTGCAGTACGCGCGCCCGTCGCAGCATGCGCACCCGGCTTCGTATCCGCGCCCGTTGCGGACTGTGCGGCGTGTTGCCTCACAAACTCCTTTTCCTGCTCGTCAGTGAGCAGGCGACCGTCACGAATATGCACCACGCGGTCAGCCCAAAACGCGGTCTCGGGGTCGTGCGTAATCAGCACGATTGTCTTGCCGCGCTCTTGCATGGACTTGAACGTGTTGAGGACCATCTCACTTGTTGCAGAGTCCAGGTTGCCTGTTGGCTCATCGGCAAAAATAACCGCCGGGTCGTTTACCAGCGCACGAGCAATGGCTACGCGCTGCACCTGACCACCGGAAAGCTCGTTGGACTTATGCTCGTAGTACTCCTCGGGCAGACCAACAGAACGCAGCGCCTTCCAAGCACGCAACTCTCGCTCCTTTGCGGGAATGTCCGAGTAGATGAGTGGCAGCATAACGTTTCGCAGCACCGTAGTGCGCGGCAGCAGGTTAAACGACTGGAAGACAAAGCCCAGACGCGTGGCGCGAATCTCCGCCAAGTCGTCGTCGGAAAGATCTGCAACCTCTAGCCCCTCGAGCTTGTATGAACCAGCAGTGGGCGTATCCAGGCAACCCAAAATGTTCATCAGGGTTGATTTGCCCGAGCCTGACGGACCCATGATGCAGAGAAACTCGCCTTTCTCCACAGTCAGAGAAACACCTCGTAAAGCGTGCGTCAAACCTGCAGCCGTCTCGTAAATGCGATGCAGCTTATGTACCTCAATTACCTTGGACATACGCGTCGCCTACTTGGAGTCTTTGGAGCCTGTCGCACCGGACGTTGCGTCATTCGTCGAGCCGGACGTTGCACCTGCGGGAGCGTCCATCGCCGCACCTTGAGATGGGCCGCCGGCGCCACCGCCAATCATCACCTCAGTGCCGTCCTCAATACCAGCACCCTCAATGACGGCCGTCGTAGAACTTTGTGCCTTTACGGTCACTGGTACACGCTTTACCTGCGGATATCCCTTCTCGTCACGAGAAGTAACCACGTTGACGTAAGCTCCGTCGCCGTCGTCCATAACGGCAACAAGAGGCACGGTCAGCACGTTGTCCATATGCTGAATCATGATGTCCACGTTGGCGGTCATACCCGGCTTGATGGAGGCGTCGGGACTGCTAATAAGCAGGTCAACGGTGTAGGAAACAATGGATCGACCGGGGTTATCGTAACTTGCGCCCGCGTCGGCACCGTTGGACGAGACGGCAGAAACGTGAGTGACCACTGCATCGCAATACAGATCTCTCAGAGCTGTAAAGCTGACCTGTGCCTTCTGGTCAACGGCGATGCGGGAAATGTCTACCTCGTTTATCTGGACGTTTACCTTCATCTGGGAAAGGTCCGCGATAGTAATCAGAGGACCAGCGTTGCCAGCACCTGGCGCGGACGAGCCAACAGAAGCGCCGTTCACTGCGTTCATCACAATAACCGTGCCGTCGCATGGAGCGGTGACTATACGCTTATCTGCCTGGGCAATTGCGTCGTTGTAAGCAGATCGTGCCTCCTCAAGCGCAATCTGAGCGCTCTCCAGATTTGCCTCTGCCGCTTCCACAGCCGCAGCAACAGACGCAGCGTTTGCCTCCTGTCCGTCCTCACCTGCCTCGGAGACACCGTTGCGTGCGGACGTCAGGGCCGAGCGAGCCTTACTGACCTCGTTCTCGGCTGCTTTTACCTGCTGAGACGCCTTACGAACAGCCTTGTCCAACTCATCATTCTTGATAGTAAAGAGCTTGTCGCCTTTATGGACGTACGTACCCTCGGAAACCTGAACATCCTGAATAATGCCATCTACCTCGGGAGTTACCATAGTTGACGACACAGGCTTGACGGATCCAGACGCGGAAACAGAATCGCTGAACTCGCCGCGCGTGACAAACGTGGTGCTTGGCATCACGGTGGTGTTCTGGTTCTGGCCGCCTTGGCACATAGGTAAAATGAACAATGTGACGAGAAGAACAAAGACTCCAGCGGCTATTCCTGCCTTAATAAGTTTCTTTTTACGACGAGCTTTACGGTGACGAGCCAAACTCTCGTACGCCTCACGAGCCTCAGCGTCTTCCTCACTTTCACCTGGAGAAATGACACCAATCTGGGAGCCTAAGTTAGCCGTCTGATCAGCAACCGTTGGAAGCGTCGACGCAAAGGCTGCCTGTTGATATCCTTCGGGTGGCGTGGGGATGTTAGGGGTTCCGGCACCCGCACCAGCAGCATCCACAGCGCCAGCGGAACTCGCGCCAGCAGCACCCGTGCCTGCAGCACCCGTAGCGCCCACATTTCCCTCATTGGCTTCTTGCTTTGTATCGTGATTAAAGTGAAGCATAGGCCCCTCCGAAATCCATGCTTAAACACACAAGCAATCTCAGAAGAAATCGATTTGACCTTTCAGTTTATATAAAGTTTTTCAGCAAAAGTTAGCGTACTTGAACAACTACGGCGAGCGGTATAAAAGTAGCGGCCTGTGTTGGTTTACTACTCAAAATGCAAATGTGTGACCATCAAAACTATCCAACGTGTTTCTCGCCCCTATTGCATCACAAGCTCAAAGTTGCCATGTAATCGCTGAATGCTCCATTTTATTGAGGTAGCAGAATCAATCAACGAGAAATCATGTGAGACCAACAATAAAGCTCCTGGATATTCAGAAAGTAAACGCTCAAGCGCTACGGTCGAACCAAGGTCCAAATAATTAGTTGGCTCGTCCACTACGATAAGCTCTGGTGAATCGAGCATTCCTTGCGCAAGCATAAGCTTTCTCATTTCACCTGGACTGGTTGACTCACCCGCAAGAACACAATCAGGATCTGAATTGAGTTGCGCCACAATAGACAACACTCTTCCGCGTTGGGAGTTTGATAACCCTTTAATTTTTCTTAATGTCTCTTTTTCCTGCAGTTCAGTCGGCTCCTGAGGAATATATAACGTTCGCACATCGTCAGAAATACTTGAAATAATTTTCTTTATCAGCGTTGTTTTACCACAGCCATTATCGCCAACAACGCCAATATGATCCGTATTACCTATAAAGAGCGGTGGCGTTTGTAGGCAGCACTCTCCCATGAGAATGGTAGTAGGTTCCATCCTCAATAGAACTTTTCTTTTGCTTGCCTCGCTATCTAGCCAAATATTGGAATCGTATTGTTTCTCAACTCTCATATCTGTAGTTTTACCGGTAGCTTTCTCAAGTCTATCCAACATACGAACAGCCAGTCTACCTGCTTTACCATCTTGGCCTGAGATTATATAACCTCGCTTTTTTGCACGTGCATCACTGTCATGCTTATCAATATTTCTTCCACTTTTGCGCGCCTGAACTCTAGAAGCCTCTTCTCGGCGCCGCTGGACTTCTCGCTCAATGCGAGCCTTCTCTTTTTGTGCAGCTTCCTTTGCGTGTAATGCGCTAGAACGCTCAAGCTCAATCTGCGATGACGCTTGAGAATATCCGCCGGCTCTCATACTTGCCGTACCGTTACCTATAAACAAGCATTGAGTGCAGAGCTTATCCAGCAACTCCCTATCATGTGAGATAAGCACCCCAATACCCTTGAACTGCGACAAGGCCGAAAATAGAGCATGCTTTGTTGATACATCTACATGATTGGTAGGCTCATCTACAACAAGAACGTCAGGTGAAGCCCATAAAGCACACGCTACCTGGAGCCGCTTCTGTTGGCCACACGAAAGCGTTTCAAAGTGCCAAGGCCAATCTTCTTCTAACGAAAGCTCTCGCCTCAATTTAATTGCCGCATCATCATAAGCAACAGCAAAATCAAAAAGATTAAGTGGGACCTCTGTTGCATTTTGAGCGCAATATGCCGAGAAAAACGATGGACTCACCACACCATTGTCAGGTTGCAATAAACCACATACGATACGAGCAAGTGTTGTTTTACCAGATCCGTTATTGCCAACGAGAGCGGTCCATCCTTGTGGGAGTGTAATAGTCACATCGTGTAAGGTAGGCTCTACCGCTGATGGATAGGTATATTCAATATTTGAAAGATTGAGCTGCATGATACCTCGGTTCTGCCGAAGACCACGCGGAGTAGCATGCAAGTATGTATAGATAAATGGCTATGAATTAAGACATGAATGAGCAATACTACACCCGCGATAGTGTCGTCAGCGACGTTACGTGAATTCGGGTTTTATGAGTATCGCTAGTTGTTCATGCACCTAATCCCTTCTCTTGCCAGCGCTTGCCAAAGGCTCCGGCAATTCAATTGAACTTATAGTAGCTTGAAAGACTCTCGATAACAAGAAACAGCCGTGCGATTCAAACGGGACATAATGATACAAATGGGCTATTGACTGCGTTTCTCTGTGTCTATCCTTTATAAGTTAGATACAGCTAACCGAAGGGAGACGTATTATGCCCGGATCATCTTCAACCGAGAAAAAAGGACTGCAACCAAAAGACCTTATAAACATCGGTATCTTCACTGCTCTCTACTTCATAATCATCATGGCTGTGGCAATGCTGGGCTACGTTCCTATATTCATTCCATTGCTCTCCTTTATCTGCCCACTTATCGGTGGTATTCCGTACATGCTCTACATTACAAAAGTAAGGCATTTCGGAATGGTCTTTATCATGGGAACCATCCTCGGCATCCTTATGGGTCTTGGCGGTATGGGCATATATGCCTTTATCACCGGACCAGTATGTGGTCTTCTCGCCGACCTTGTCCTCAGAAGCGGTAACTATAACAGCGCAGGGCGTGCCATAATTTCACACGGAGTACTGAGCGTTTGGTTGATAGGCAACTATATTCCCATCGTCATGAATCGCGCGAGCTACTTCGCAGGTATCGCCTCTGGCTACGGACAGGAATATGCCAACGCGCTCTCCAGCTACATTCCTGACTGGAGCCTTCTACCTCTTGCTCTTGCTGCATTTATCGCAGGGTGTATCGGAGCTGTCATCGGCAAGAAACTCCTCCACAAGCACTTTGAGCGAGCCGGCATCGCATAATGAAAAAGGGGCTGTTCCTCTCAACTGCCAATAACCGAGAGCTCGTGCTTGATCCCCGCACTAAAGTGCTTGCCACACTCGTCGTCTCAACAATTATGCTTGGGTCTTATAGCGTGGGGCCTCTCCTTGTGGTTAAGCCGCTGCTTATTGCAACACCTTTCATCATGCTAGCCCTCTCTCACCGTTTTCGCTCAGCAATCACCTACCTCACGTTATACGTGGCTGCAAGCGCTGTGGCAGCAATCGCGGAGTCGTGCCTCACTGGAGTTGCTCTCTTTGTCACGCTCGGCATCTCGGGAATCGTAAGGCAGTTCGCCCCTGGTATTGCCATGGGAACCTGGCTAGTCACAACCACGTCAGTGAGTGAGTTCATGGCAGCATGCGACCGCATGCACATGCCTCAGGCCGTAGAAATTCCCCTTGTCGTAATGCTTCGATACTTCCCAGCAATAGCCGACAACTACCGACAGATAGCTGCTGCTATACGCATGCGCAGCAGCAAGACAACCAGAAACCCTATCTCTGCCATCGAGAATTGCCTGGTACCGCTGCTTGTCTCGGCAGTGCGAGGCGGAGAAGACCTCTCTGCCTCAGCGTTGGTACGAGGGCTTGGTGGACCAACAGCTCGCACAAACATACATGAAGCGCGTATGCGCGTACGAGACTGGATAGTAATCGTCCTTCTCGCCATAGCCGCTATCTGCGCGGTGGTCACGCCGTTGCTCTACTACTAGGATCAAAATGATAGAGATAAAAAATGCGTGCTACCAATATCAGGCAAGCGAGAAAAACAACCTCTCCGAGGTCAACCTTAACGTAGCCCCTGGTGAAGTAGTCTGCCTGACGGGTGCCTCAGGATCTGGAAAAACAACCCTAACAAGGCTCGTCAATGGCCTCATCCCCCATTATTATGAGGGGAAGCTCTCGGGGAAGATTAAGGTTTGTGGTCTTACACCTTCCAACCACGAGCTTTGGGAACTAGCGCCAAAGGTCGGATCGGTCTTCCAGAACCCTAAAACCCAGTTCTTCTGTCTGGACACAACTGGTGAACTCGCATTTGCGTGTGAGAACCAAGGAATAATACCTGACAAGATACGCGCACGACTAAAGAACGTCACCAACGAGCTTGAGCTCTCAGATCTTATCGACCGCAGCTGCCTTTCTCTTTCTGGTGGAGAAAAGCAACGAGTCGCATGTGGTTCGGCCACTATGCTTGACCCAGATGTTCTTGTCCTTGACGAGCCATCCTCCAACCTTGACTTCGCCTCCATTGGGCTTCTCCGAAAGATTGTTGCAAAATGGAAAGCCGAGGGTCGCGCCGTGCTCATCTCCGAGCATCGACTCCATTGGTTGGAGGGCATCGCCGATCGCATTATTGTGATGCGTTCAGGCAACGTGGAACGCGAACTTACCTCCAAACAATTCTACGCGGCAACAGCTGCCGAGGCGCGAGCACTTGGCCTGCGTGCACCAACTTTTGCAGCTATTGCAGCTGAACAGTGCTGCACACGGGGCGAGAAAAACGAGTTTGTAGAAATACGGGATATGAACTATCACTATCCACAATCAAACCGTGGCAGCAGCGTTTCTCGTATCTCTTTTAGACGAGGTGGCGTCACCGCTATCATCGGAAGCAATGGTGCCGGAAAATCCACCTTCGCACGCTGTCTCTGCGGTCTTGTTCGCAATTGCAAGGGAACCATAGACGTCGGAGAAGGTCCTGCTCCACTCTCAAGCAGATCAAGAAACGGCTACTTGGTTATGCAAGACGTGAGCCATCAGCTCTTCCGAGAGAGCGTATTTGATGAGGTACTCGACTCCATGAGACGTGCTGACGAGCACCTTACCCGTACTATACTTGCATCGTTAGACTTAACTGAACTGGCACAACGCCATCCGCTCTCACTTTCAGGCGGGCAGATGCAACGCGTTGCGCTTGCTGCGGCGCTTGCATCAGAGCGTGATCTACTTGTGCTTGACGAACCCACAAGCGGACTCGACCTTGCTCATATGGAGCAGGTTGCCGCAAGCGTTACCGCCGCAGCGGCAGAAGGCCGAGCTGTTGTGGTTGTAACACACGATCCTGAGTTCATCAGAGCATGTTGCACCGACTTTGCCCGCATGGAAGACGGATTGTTTGTAGACCAAGGCGTGCTCGACAATGCTGGCTGGTCAAAGGTACTGTCATTCTTTGAAAACGCTCTTCAAAGAAGCTAAGGGAACTGGAGACACAATGGACATTGCTGATTATGCCAACATGGGTGGCAACGTCCGTCGTGTGACGCATGACGCGAGAAGTTCCGTCTGGCGGGCAGAGGGAACTGATGGTCAGGGCATCATGACAATGCACGACGTCATGCCTGGAATCACCCTTATGTTCAACGACTTTACAAACGTGTGGAACTTGGAGTCGGGCTTTACACTCATCCCAGGATCGCGCATGCTCTGCCTGAACTACTGCCGTGAGGGAAGAATTGAGTGGGAGTCCGGAACCAGCTCATGCCTATACCTGGACACAGGTGATTTAGGCATCGATGACCACTCAAGACATGAAAGCCTCTTCCGATTCCCCTTTGGGCACTACCGAGGTGTTACTGTCTGCCTTGACCTGGACACGGCAGACAAATCGCTGCAATCTATTTTTCCCGAAGGATTTCCGGTAAAAGTTGGACTACTTTACGAGAAGTTCTGTTCAGGTGACAAACCAAGCGTGCTTCGCGGTGGAGCGTCGGTCGAGCATATTTTCTGCGAGATATATAACGCTCATGACCGCTTTAGAGATGCTTACCTAAAACTCAAGATTATGGAGCTTCTCTTGTTTCTCGGCAGTAATATTCCTGAAGGCGGACGCATTGGACAGTACGGTCTCACGCGCGCCAAGGTTGACAAGATAAAGGATATAGAACGGGCCTTAACCTCCGATCTCTCTTCTCGCAAGACGCTCAAAGAGCTTTCTCAAGAGTTTGAATTCCCCTATGCCAGCATGCAGCGATGCTTTAAAGAAGTCTATGGCACCAGTGTGCACGCATACCTCACGCGTTACCGTATGGCACAAGCTGCCACTCTCCTCCGAACAACCTCCAAACCTATTGGAGAAGTTGCGTTTGAAGTTGGGTATACGAACGCCTCAAAATTTGCTTCCACATTCCGCAGCGTTGTTGGTATGTCACCCGCAGATTACCGCGAAAACGCTGGTCTAGAAAGATAGGCGCACTTCGATACGCTTGGACACGCTTCGATACGCTTGGATACGCTTCGATACGCTTGGAGCTTGCCGCGACAATCGGGCTTTTCTCATTCTACGAGCCGTGAATACAATTTGCTCATACTCGTAATTTGGGAGGACCCATGGACTCTAGCAAAAAGAAAAAGAGCAGTTGGATACAACGGCTTGCTTTATTTACACGCGGACAGCGCCTAAAACTCGGAGCCTCACTGCTATTTGCTGTGGCAGGTGTGGCCGGAGGCATTGTTCCCTTTTTTGCCGCCTACAAGTTGATCGCGCTGTCAATATCAAGCACCCTTGCCATCAGTGAAGTTGGATACTGGGCACTCATTGCCCTTCTCGGAGTGGCAGTTCAGGCGGTAGGCTATCTAGCCTCAACTTCAACATCGCACAGCGTTGCCTACCATACGCTTGAAAACCTGCGAAACGCCGCGTGCGAGCATCTTGCTGTATGCTCCCTCGGTGATGTTCAATCAGCATCCTCCGGAGCACTCAAGAAAACAATTATTGACGATATTGAGCAAATGGAGATGCCCATTGCCCACGTTATCCCAGAGTTCACCAGCAATGTGCTTCTTCTCGTCTCATGTTTTGCAATCGTGTGCTTAATTGATATCCAGCTGGCTCTCTCTATGCTCATCGCACCAGCCTTGTCAATTGTGCCTCTTTCGCTCCTTTTTAAAAACTTTGAACGAGACTATGCGGCGTACTGGGAGGCAAGTGAGCGCGTTAACTCAACACTTGTTGAATACATCGATGGCATCGAAGTCATCAAGACTTTCAACCAAGCTGACTCCTCGTACGCTCGTTTTCGTAACGACATCTCTGAATTTGAGAAACTAACACTTGCCTGGTATAGGTCTGCTCGTGTCCCCATGAACGCCATGTTTGCAATACTGCCAACGCTCCTTTTAGGAGTTGTACCAGTCGGATGCATTCTTGTAGCCTCAGGCAGCATCGACGTAGCCCAAATGGCTCTTGCATGCATGCTGTCTATCGGCGTCATTGGTCCTCTCACCAAAATTACCCAGTACACAAACATGTTCAAGGAGATCGAGAAGGTAATGGACAGCGTTAGTAAGCTGTTAGAGATGAAACCCCTACCCGAAGTCTCCTCTCCTGCACATATCACATCACACGATGTCTCATTCGAAAACGTTAGATTCTCTTATTGCGACGAAGAAGTGCTCCACGGCATCTCACTTGAAGTGCCTGAAGGTACCTCATGTGCTCTGGTGGGACCAAGCGGTTCTGGAAAGTCAACAATGGCCAAGCTTATTGCCCGATTCTGGGACGCGGGGTCAGGAGCAATCCGCATCGGAGAAACTGACGTGCGCGATATACCACTTGATCAGCTAGCTGGTCTTGTAAGCTTTGTGACTCAAGACAATTTCCTCTTTGATCGAACAATCTTTGAGAACGTAAGGCTCGGACGTGAGGGCGCAACTGACGCCGAGGTAGAGCGCGCACTTGCCGCTGCGCACTGTGAAGAGTTGGCAGATAAGCTTGCAAATGGATTTGAAACCCTCTCCGGAGAAGCCGGAGGAGCTCTTTCGGGTGGAGAACGTCAGCGTATCTCCATCGCACGCGCCTATCTGAAAGATGCACCGATTCTTGTGCTCGATGAGGCAACTGCGTTCATAGACCCCGAAAGCGAAGAGCTCATCCAGCAGGCACTTTCAGAGCTTGCACGTGGAAAAACGCTGATAGTAATTGCGCACAGAATCTCGACGGTACGTAATTTTGACAAGATAGTAGTCATGGATTCCGGAAACATCGTCGCTGAGGGAACACATACGGACCTCCTTGGCTCAAGCGAGCTCTATCGCCGCATGTGGGAAGCACACATTTCCAATAGAAACCATGAAGCGAGAAAGGACCAGCGTAATGTTTAGTGCGCTTATGAAAGTGGTGCGTTGGACGGGCAACAAGAAAACGCGAATTCTCTTTGGCTTTGCATACTCTTTTCTTATCTCACTTGTTTCTGCAGCACCCATCGCCATTGCCGTTTGGGCCATGTGCGGGTTTCTGGGCTTATCAAATGGCGAGAAACCCGATCTTAAAATTGCACTTACGGCTGGACTGGCCATTATTGCTTCGATTGCGCTACGCGCTGCGCTCATGTGGCTAAGAGCACGAGCCGAGGAAACCGTAGCTGCAGAACGTTCCAACGAGGTGCGTGTACGTATCGGAGAAGCGCTGAAACGCGTCCCTCTTGGTTACTTTGACAATCACCCATCAGGAGAAATTCTCTCGGCACTCACAACCGAGCTGTCATTCGTGGAAATCCACGGTATGCGCATGGTAGATATGCTTGGCAACGGATACATAACCGCAGCTGCAATGGTGGCGTTTCTCGCCTTCATGGATCTGCGGGCCTGCATCCTTGCATTGGCTGCAATTGCGGTAGCAACGGTGGTACTGGAGCTGATGTTCAAAAATTCCGCGCGTTTGTCGCCCGCACAAAATGACGCACGCGAGGATATGTCTCAGGCAACATTGGAATACATCCACGGTATGCCTGTTGTTAAGAGTTACCGGCAGGTAGATGCTGCTGTTTCAGCAGTACGCTCCGCATACGCACGTTCTAGAAATGTAAATCTCAAAACCGAGCTTGCTTTCCAACCCTTCAACGCCTTGCTTCTCTTTGTGACACGTAGTGCTTCGATCGGCGTCATTGTTATTGTATGTATCTCTTTTCTGAACGGCACGATATCTCTTCTTAACTTCTGCACGCTGGTGATGTTCTCCTTTATGCTGTTCCAATCAATCGAGGCTTGTGGCGATGCTGCCTACGTAATTGGACACATCGGAGAAGTTATCGACCGTCTTGACGCTATCGAATCCGCACCTGCAATCGATGACAATTGCAAAGCTGTAAAACTTGAGCATCACAACCTTGAGATGCATGACGTCTCATTTGCTTACGGAGATGGATCTCTTGTACTCAACGGAATGTCTCTGACTATTCCCGAGGGAACAACTGCAGCTCTTGTTGGAGGAAGTGGTTCAGGTAAGACAACTGTTGCCAAGTTGTTTGCACGTTTCTATGATGCAACAGGCGGTTCCGTACGCATAGGAGGCCACGATGTACGCGAGCTTTCTTGCGACAGTATTCTTGAGGACTTCTCCATGGTCTTCCAAGACGTCTATCTTATGGATGACACAATTGAGCGTAATATTGCCCTAAGTAGGCCAGATGCACAGTTTGAAGAGATTGTAGAAGCGGCAAAGGCCGCACGCTGCGATGAGTTCATAAAAGCTCTGCCCGAGGGCTATAAGACAAAAGTTGGAGAAGGTGGAGCTCGACTCTCTGGAGGCGAGAGACAACGCATCTCAATTGCTCGCGCAATTTTGAAAGATGCGCCTCTTGTTGTTCTCGATGAGGCAACGGCAAGTGTTGACCCAGAAAACGAAGCAGAGATTCAAGCAGCCCTTGCCCAACTCTGTAAGGGGAAAACTGTGCTTGAAATTGCGCATCGTCTCTCAACAATTGAGGAAGCTGACCAGATTTTCTTCCTTAGAGATGGACGTGTTGCAGAACAGGGCACCCATGAGGAGCTTATCTCGCACAATGGTCCCTACCATGACTTTGTTGAAGCTCGCTCGCGTATTGAAGGCTGGCAGATTTCGAAGTAATGGCGAGATACATGCAAAGTATTGGGACACAGTTCACTTGCGGGCATATCCACAGGTAATGTGACTGAAACAGAAAAAGATTAGATTAGCAAAACACGTGTGTCTCAATTTATTGTATGGCCCTCGAGAATCCCCGATGCTCCTTGGGTCATCAGCAGTCATGGGGCTATCCTGTCCCATCTCTCGATTTTCTTGTTGCGAGGCGTCCCTTAGACAATTCCCGCCTTCTCGAAGTGCTTCTTCATGATCCTCAGCGAGACAAGGGCTCCCACCAGGCTCGTCGCCACCGTAAGAACGACCATTCCTGCGTACATGGGACCCGAGAACATCGCGACGAACTGCGCCATGGTCTCATCGGTAAGTCGCAGTATTTCTTGGCGCTCGGAAAGATACTGAGCAGCTGAAAGATATATGGGAAGGGTGTAGAGCGCCGACTGCAGCGTGCAACCGACGACGTAAGCCGCAACGAGACCTTTCCTGTTCGAGTACCCAATCCGCGTGGCAACTACCTCCGCAAGGGCCCAGCCTGCGATACTGCCGATGACGCCGAAGACGTTTGCCGCCATCAGGCCGGGCAGCACGTTTATGGTTCCCATGATGAAGAAGGTCCCGGTCTTCCTGACCTTTGCGGCAAGGAGCAGATAGGCTATCGATGTGAAGAAGCAGACGATGGGTATGTTGGCGACTGTCCCCACGACGGTAAGACCAGCGACGCCTCCTACTACGAAGAAAATTAGGAGGGACAGCGCTCCGAAAACTCCAATGGATACGAGATCTCGAGTACCTATGGTCGAGGTTTCGCCTTTTTTCATAATGAGTCCTTTCTTCCGTTCTGGTTTAAGACGTACAGGTTTGACGAGGCAAGTCTCGTCCTGAGCCCTTCTATCGCGGTCCGAATTGAAGCCACGCAAGTACTCCAGTTGCCAGGAGGGTCAAAGCGGCTGCCACGGCGTCTATTCCTCCGAAAGACAAGGGCCGCAGCACCGTCGCTTTGGTCTCGCCGTCTAAGCCGCGGGCAAGCGCGGATGCCGCCAGCTCGTCAGATACCCTTACACTCCTCATGAGGAGCGGAACTATCAAAAGTTCGCATGTGAGAGCTGGGTGTCGGAATGCGAACCCTCCTCCTGCGAGCACGCGCCGCGTCTTTAGGCTTTCCATGAGATGCGAGGCGTCCCTGCGTATAGTTGGGAAGAACCGCAGAATGACCGTGTATGGAATGAGAACTACCTGCGGAGCCCCCATAGACTGCAGCGCAGCGAGAAGATCCTGCATCGAGGCCAATTTAGAAAGAGAGACGCCTAGGAGAGCCAGAACTACGAACTTCTGGGCCATGTAGCTCAGCATGACCACAGCGGTCATAAGCGTTGTACTTCCGACTCTCTCGGCAAGAGCCATTACGGCGGCTATGAGGCCATAGGCGGCTGATAGGGTGATGCACGACCGCCATGCCCCAGAGACGAGCGCGCATGCCGCACCGATGGCGCATGCCGCATGGGCTGCTTCCGGTCGGTTGGAAAGCATTACGGCGGTGCCCAGAAGGCAGATTGAGAGCAGAGCCGTTCGCGGGTCTATGCGTCTGTATGAGCGTTCCATTGCGTGTCTCCTTTCCAAAGCGACCTCAGGAGTCTCTCCCTCGTCGGACCACCAAGAGCGAAGTCGTCAACGATGAGCCCACCGCTCAGATGAAGAATGCGGTCACAGGCAGAAAGGAGGAACTCAGGATCGTGCGAGACGGCGAATACGACGCTTCCCGATTGTGCGAGCGATCGGATTGCGGAAGAGACTCTCTCCATGTTCTCCCTGTCCAAGCCGCTCGTCGGTTCGTCGAAAAAATAGGCGGCAGTCTCATCGACAAGGGCACATGCTATTGTGAGGCGCTGCTTCTGCCCTCGCGAAAGCGTTGCGGGATGAGCTTCCCTCATATCCCATAGCCCCAGCCTTCTGAGTGCTCGCTCACAGACATCGGCGTCTCTCCGCCCGCCCAATGAGAGCTCTCCCAGAACGCTATCGGAGAAAAGCTGGTAGTCGGGGTCCTGCATGACTAGTCGAATGCGCCCCAACCGCTCCTTTGGCGAAAGGGGCTTGCCGTCTAGAGACACGGTGCCCCTATCCTCTTTCTCAAGTCCGCAGCACAGGCGCGACAGAGTTGTCTTCCCCGCACCGTTTTCCCCTATGATTCCGATTACCTCGCCGAGTCGGGCGGAGAAGCTCAGCGGGCCGATGGTGCGGGGGTCGCGCGGTGTCGACCCTGCGCTCCTCGTCGAATGCTGTGAGCCGTATGAGAACGTAAGATTATTTATCTCGAAGGCCGCATTCTCACGCTTTGACAAGGCCGGCTTATGGTCAGGCATAGCGCTTAGCACCGACTTCAGCTGCAAGTTCCTTAGACCCATATGGGCGAGCGTGGCGTCGTCGAGGGACAACGCACTGGCTGCGTCGTATACGTGGGATACGGCACCGTCTTCGATAACAATCATCCGGTCGATGAGGTCGGACAGATAGAAGAGTCGGTGCTCCAGAACGATGACGGTCTTTCCTTCGCGTTTCAGCTCGGATAGTGTCTTCCTGAGGGTCTCCACGGCCCCCATATCGAGGTTTGCAGACGGTTCGTCGAAGACGTACACGGAAGGCCCCATCGCATAGCAGGAGGATATGGCCACCAGCTGCATCTCTCCACTCGAGAGCTCGAACACGCTCCTATCCCGCAGACGCTGAATGTTCATGCGTCGAAATGCACTTTCGACCCGCTGCGCGACATCGTTGCGTGGCAGTCCCGCGTTCACGCAGCCGAATGCCACCTCGCTCGTCGTGTCGGTCATGAAGAACTGGCTGCGCGGGTCCTGGAAAACCGAGCCGACCATCTTTCCGATGTCTCCGATTCCCATCTCGCGCGTTTCCGTTCCTCCGACTTTCGCCGTTCCTTCCAGCTCGCCCTCATAGAAATGAGGGATAAGACCATTTATAAGCCGTGCGACCGTGGTTTTCCCGCAGCCGCTTCTTCCTGTCAGAAGCACGAACTCGCCTTCATGGATATCCAAGTCAACGCTGTGGATAGCATTGCTGCTTTTTCCCGAGTATCGGAACGTCGCCTTGCCGAGAGCTACATGCGCAGGGGCGTTCATGCTCGTCCTTCCGTCTTGGCCCCCTGCTCCCAAAGGGTCCGGTAGTAGCCTGCGTTCTCCTCGAGAAGCTGCTCGTGGGTGCCCCTCTGAACGATTTTCCCCTGCTGCATCACGATTATCTGATCGGCAGAGCGAATGGTACTTAGATGATGTGCCACCACAAGCACCGTACGGTTTTGCGCCAGCGCAGAGACTGCCCTCTGCATGAGCACCTCGTTGACCGGGTCTACGTTGCTTGTCATCTCGTCGAGAACGAGGATGGGGGCGTCCTTCAAGAATGCCCGCGCGACAGACAGCCTCTGCTTTTGGCCGCCCGAGAGACCCACACCGTTCTCCCCGATAGGTGTCTCGTAGCCCTGGGGGAGCGACATTACGAACTCATGGATGCAGGCTTTCTTGGCCGCCTCCACCACCTCCTCGTGTGTCGCGTTTGCCTTTCCGATGCGAATATTCTCTTCGATGGTGTCGGCGAAAAGCCGAACGTCCTGCATGACGACGCTGATGGAGGCCAGAAGGTCATCGTAGGGAATGTCTCTCACGTCTACGCCGCCGACACTCACACTTCCCGCGTCCACATCCCAGAACCTCAGCAGGAGGTTGGTCAGCGTGCTTTTGCCTGATCCGGACTCGCCCACGAGTGCCGTCATAGTGCGTTCGGGGACCGTGAAAGTCGCCTCGGATAGCTTGAACGAGTCCCTTCCGTAGGAGAAGCGCACTCTGTCGAACTCGATCGAGTGCGATGAAGGCACATGCGGCTCCTTGGGCTCTGGGACGGCAGGCGCGTAGACGATTTTCTCTATCCTGCGGAAGCTGTCCCTCACCTTGAGGTAGTTCATCCAGTGTGACTCCATGGCGAAGAACGGCTTGTAGAACTCCACGCTCGCAACGATGAAGCCGATATAGACGAACAGGGGTAAGGAGCGATTCAACATGAGCAGTGCACCGCCTGCCGCCATGACCACGAAGGCGAGGTCCGCCGTAAAGCTGTAGGCGGACAGCACGAGCGCCTTGTTTCGCGAAGCTGTCTTGCTGCTCTCGCCGAAGTTCGACACCGTTGCCTCGAGCCTGCGATCGAGAGCCTCACTTTCGGCAAAGGCCTTCAGCAGTGGGATGCCCTTCACGTACTCTACGAACAGGCTTGTCATGTCTGCTGCGTCGTCGCCGCATTTACCTTCGAGGACCTGCGCCTTTCTCAGTCCCGCCGTAAGAAAGGCCAGTGCTATGGGCAGGGTCGAGATCATGAGTAACGCCATGCGCCAATCGACGACGATTGCAGCTGCGAGCAGAATAGCTGCGACGATGAAGTCAGCTGCCATTCTCGTCCAGAGATGCCCCACTACCATCTCCATGTTGTCGATGTCCTTGTGGACGATGTCGCCAATCTCTCCCAGGCGCTCTCCCGTGTAGAAGCCGAGGGAGAGATTTTTCAGACGCCTGACGATGGCTATTCTGATTTTCAGCACGAGGTTGAATCCTGCGCAATGCTTCTGCTTGTCGGCCACGATGCCGCTTGCCCCTTTGACAAGGAGAAGGCAGATAAGTTCTATCCAGTAAGGAATGAGGTCGGCAGATCCAGCCAGGACCGAATGGATTGCTGCGAGAACGACGAAGGCCATCGCCACACTTGAAAGCGCGTAGATCGAGAAGGAGACAATGCTTATGGCCATCATGCGTCGGCCGACAGGAGTCATCTGCTCAAGAATCTCCCTTACCATGATGTAACCTCCTTGATGTCCCAGTTGTCCACTTGCTTTTGCTTGTCGACCATCTCCTGATAGAGAGGACATGTACGCATGAGGTCTTCGTGGGTTCCGGAACCAACCACGCGTCCTTCCCTCATCACCACGATTTGATCCACCTCTCGAATGGCGTTCAGGTGGTGGGCTATGGTCACGACAGTCTTGTCGCGAGACAGGTCGTCTATCGCCTCCTGTATGAGGGCCTCGTTCTCAGCGTCGACCGCGGCCGTCGCTTCGTCAAGGATGATGATGGGGGCATCTTTCAGCATTACACGGGCTATCGAAATGCGCTGACGCTCGCCGCCCGAGAGCTGAACACCGCCCTCGCCAGGAACCGTAGCGTAACCGTGAGGGAGTCTGGAGATGAAGTCGTGGATACGCGCCCTTTTGGCCGCCTTAACCACCTCCTCATGCGTTGCTCCTGGTCGGCCGATAAGAATGTTTTCCTCGATGCTCTGGTTGAAGAGGAACACGTCCTGCTGGACTATGGAGAAGAGTCTCGACACCTGCCTTTCGGAAAGTTGGGAAAGGTCCTGTCCACCCACAGTGACGCGCCCGCTGTCAGGTTGCCAGAATCCCATAATTAAGCTCGCGAGGGTGCTCTTCCCGCATCCCGAGGAACCTACGAGTGCGTTGGTGCTTCCCTTGCGGAACATGAGGTCTATCGAGTTGAGAGCCTGCTTCCTCTCGTTGCCGTCTTCCTCGCTCTTTGGGTAGGAGAACGAGACTCCGTTTAGCTCGATGTCTCCCATGCGAGGCTCCTCGGAGCTCTCGATGAGGTCTGGGGTCTTGACGCCCAGCACCGATTCGATGCCCGTCATAGCCTGGTCAAACATGAAGCGGTAGTGTTGCAGGGTCGCCGTTTTGGCCACTGAGGAAGTGAAGGCGGCGGCGAGCACCATGGCCAAGATAAGACGTTCGATGGATATGCCGCCCGTGGAGAGAAGCCACGTTCCCACAATCAGCACGAGTACCGTCCCGAACTCCATGAACAAGGCGATGAGCGCCATAGGGACCGAGACATCGTTCATCGAGCTCGTTGCCCAGTTCACGTAATCACGCGCCGCCCCGATTGTCTCTTCCGTCTTGCGCTCTTCCTTTCCGAATGCCTTGACGACCGCTACGTTGGCAACGTATTCCATAAGGCTGTTCTGCATGCGGGAGGCGTACTGGGCTACTATCTCGAAACCTCTCGCCCAAGCGGGCGCCGCCGCCTTCTTCACGAGCCACATGAGAGGCAGACCCGCCAACATGCACAGAGCGAGCCGCCAGTCCACTGCGAGCATAAAGATGAACGCGGCGGCGGGGAACAGAGTGGCTGAGGCCGATTCGGGTAGCCCATGGGCAAGGTACACCTCCACCTGCTCCACGTCGTTGCGCATGACGTTCGCGAGGTCCCCTGGCCTTCTGATCTGAAAGAAGCCGAGAGGGAGTTTTTTCAGATGACGCACGATACGCAGGCGGATGTCCGTCAGGTACGAGTACGCCACCCGATGCGCCTTCCATGTTGCCGCGAACATGCATGCCGCTTTCCCCGCCACGCATGCCGCCATCGCTACAGCGGCGCAGGCGATCGCCAAGGGCGAGAGGGTGCCATCCAAAAACAGATGGACAAGGTAGATTACGAGAACCGTGGGCACGAGCCCAAGGACCACCCTGGTCAGAAGCATGGCATTAGAGAGCCGACTTTTCGCCGTCATCTCCCTGGCTAATTCCCCTTTGCCCTTCATAGAACCTCTCCTTCAATACTAAATATAGATTCGATATTGTAAGTAGATTAAGGCCTATCTCAGTTTGACTAGACTAACTATATCAATATTGAATTAAAATTCAATATTGAATGTCAGGGTATCGGAATAGAGTGGCAGGAATTTCTGTCACAGGGAGTTCACCCCTTCGTAGTAGCATTGCGCGATGAGCGCCAGCATGTCGCGGGCCTCGTCTTCGTTGCTGTAGTGGCGGGCCACCTCCATCAGGCTTTCCACGAAGTTGCTCGCAAGCACGTGGGCGAGCAGGTCCGGGTAGCGCAGGGACGCGCGCTCGTTCACCATGTATCGGATGTGTCGCTCAATGCTCTCGACGAAGTCGTCCTTCGCATGCTCGTAGGCGGTGCCCTGGCTCTTGTCGATCAAGATAACCAGCAACTTATGATGGGCCAGCATGTTGAGCAGGGGTCCCTCGGCGGCAATCTGGTACCTCTCAGAGGGCGTATTCGCAATGATAGATTCTTCTTCAAGCGCAATCCGGTTGAAGTCGAAGGGAGCAGACGAAACGACGCCCTCGAATAGCTTCTCCTTGTTTTTGAAGTACGAGTACAGTAGGCTTGCCGACACGTCTGCGAGCCTCGCTATGTCCTGCAACTTCGCGCTACGAAAGTCCTTCTCGTAGAACACCTGGACGGCGGCGGCAAGTATGCGTTCGCGCACCTCTTCCTTGAGAACCTGCATAATTTTCTCCTCAAATCCTCTCAATGCTGAATATTAATTCAGTATTGTTTATTCTAGGCGACGCCGAACGAATATCAAAGAGTGGGGAGACGATAAAGCCCGCATCAGCATGCCTGCTGGAACTAAAAGCTCCCATAGGACCTATTCCATTTTCCGTTGACCTGCGCCCCTGATGCATGTTGCAAAAAAAGAAAACCGCGATAGCCAAGGAGGCGACATCGCGATGAAAAGGGCAGAATACGACAGACCACATTTACCTCAGAAAGACTTCACACAGTGCAGGATATCTATTCCGCGGCAGAAGTTGCGAGGTTGCTGGGGTCAAGTTGATCAAGACCTACCACTATGCGAAAGACGCGGTGAATCCCCTCCCCTGAGGAAGTGGTGCAACGGCTCACGAGGGTCTTTCGTTATCCAAAAGGAGCTCATCGACTGCAAGCGCAATAAACTGACGTCTATTGATCTAAAACAGCACTATAACGTTAAAACGAGAAAAGCAGTTACACCTACTTATCACCATACGGAATTCGGAAGTAATCCAGCGTGGCTTTGAATCTATCTTGAGCTGTAAGGCACGTATCAAGAAGATAGCCGTTCTCCTTATCCCACTTAGAGAGTCCACGATAATAGAAAGACTTCATGTCGTCAGTAATGACAAACGGAACAACGTTATGAGCAAGGCATTCTTTAAGCATGATCAACCTGCCGACACGTCCATTGCCGTCTTGAAATGGATGAATGCGTTCAAATCGAACGTGATAATCAACAATGTCTTCGAAGGCATGAGAGTTGTTTGAGTTATAAGCCTTTAACAGCAATTTCATCTCTTTGGCAACATTTTCTGGAAGAGTGGTTTCTCGCCCACCGACCTCATTTGGTAGGTGTTTGTAATCTCCAACAGCAAACCAATCTTTTACAAAATCTGTAGTTCCCGTTTTTAGAATGCGGTGAAGTTCTTTAATGGTGACCTCTGTAAGAGGGTCTTTTGCATGCTCAATCACGTAATCGATAGCGCGGAAGTGGTTCTGAGTTTCTACAATGTCATCAATGTGAACAGGATTTTCTTCAACAGCGATGGTTGCCGTTTCAAAAATCATGCGTGTCTGATCGAGGGAGAGCTTGCTTCCCTCAATGTGATTAGAGTTGTAGGTAAGCTCGACCTGGAGCTTATGGTAAATGCCACCCTTTATTTTTGAGACCTTTTCTTCAATCAAGCGCGAAAGCAGCGGACTTGTTGATGATGTTTTAGCGTTTTTTCGAGAAGGTTTTACTGCATCGGCAGGAATGTTCCAGGTTTTTCCCACGAGAAAAGCACCTGGCACGCGGCCATTAGCGCAATAATTGCGTACACTTCTCTCGGATATGCCCCAGAGCTCAGCAATCTCTGCTGCAGAAAGAAATCCCATCGAGCTTCACCTCCCTATCGGCAAAAACTGATGAGATTATTATAGCAAAAGAGGATATTTATTGCCGATATCGGCAAAATTTATAATTAACATAATTCACTCAAACAAAAAAATATGAAACAATTTCGTGCAGTTGAAGTCTATCTTTCTCTTTTAGCTTTCACAGGTTTCTTTTCCGGAAGCTCAGCATACATACCATCTAGAAGTTCCAGAACAAGCGCCGTCTCTTCAAATCTATCAAATACATGCATTAGTGTCTTTGAGCCTTCATACGGATAACGCAATTCTGAATCAGCAAGTAACCTATCCGATGTAGGCGTTCTCTTCAAAAACAGTTCATTATCGCCAATATCACCTATCAACTTGCCATTAAGATACACAAGATATCCGCCCATCATGGATCTTATGGTAATATCGCCTGCTACAGAAAAGACTTCGCGAACATATTCATTAAATTCATTCATCCTGATTACCTTCTATCAAATTTGAATTTGTGCGACTCAGCCGAAGCCGTCTTAGCAGGTTTTATTCACAAAGCTGGATATCAATGTCCTCGGCCTCTATAAAAATCTGGCCGTTGTTCATATAAATCCCGAGCTTTCCCGGTTCTGGTTCTACAACCTCATAGAGCACAGTCGGCATAGCCACATCCAATGATAAAACGAAGTTACTCACCTCGTTTGCCCGGATGTGCGCCACTGTAGGTACGCCACTAAGATCGGTCGGCTTCCTAACTTCCGAATGATCTTCAATGATCAAATGGAAGGCCTTCTCCTCAAAACCACAGAAGCCCACGTTCAAATCATGGAACGCATCCACCTTGTCGAGAAGTTCCGCAAAGCTTTTCATCCGCTCTCCCATCCCGTTACTGCTTTGTTCACCTAAAAACTGGAGAAAATAAGGACGCAAAAAATGTTAGTAGCGAAGGTTTTGAGATGCAACTACTCCCACTCAATGGTCGCATAACCCGTTTTCATGTACTCAGCGGGGTGAGTGACTGGGAAAATGAGACTTTCAACTCATCGGGTGGCTACATACCTATTGTTTATGATGAGGCTTCGTCATCGCGAGAAGATGAGTTTCAAATTCGCATACCTCGTCGCAACAAAACCTCACTAATCTCATGCGCTCCTCAGAGATTGACTCTTTTCCCGATTATGCGAACAGCGTCCATGGCATCCACCACTGAGACCGCGGAGGCATATGGATTCAGACGCGTATATGCGCTCCATATGCGGGCAATTTCATCGGAGCCTTCAATCTCTCGACTAACAAGCTCATAGTCTTTCATAATGTCTGAGGAACCGCGATGCTCCGAGGTGCGCTGTATAGCCTCACGCAGCGTCTCCCAGTCAATCGTCTGTTCGTACAGTCTTACGAGCGTGGCGAGATCGTACAGATCTCGAGCACGCGTGGTAGCGACACCACGCTTCACTACCGCCTCGAACTTCTCTGCGATACACGTCTCTAACGGGTACGACATCAAATGAATCAACCTTTCCCCAAACAGGGTGAGGAACTGGTATTCAATCTCCCTCGGGGTGATGACATCACCCGTCGTGACATCAACCTTCAATGGCGTCCTCATACGCCCGAATGTCGCAGTCAGATGCGCACGCAATCCGCCGTAGTCGTCGTCCTTGCGGATGGGCTCTACTCGCTCGAACGCAAAGTCAATCCCATCTCCTAAGTTGATGGAACAAATATCTCGCATGGCAGCTGCAACTGTCTCTTCGCTCACTGTCAGAGCTCTAATAGTCGCGTCTAAATCCATGGTGGTGCGCTGTGCGACACCCATCATCGAGGAAAGAAGCAACCCGCCCTTGATGACGAAGTGTTCACGGTACTGCGTCCTCTCTAGTCTCATAAGAAGGTGCTCGAAGAAATAGCGCTGCATAATCTCTTGGGCGGAAAGGCCGTGCTTCTTTGCCAGAGCCTTCGCTTTGCCTCTCAGGCTCGCATCGTTGAGGATTGTCATGACAGCACCTCCAAGTACATCTGAATCTCTGCAGTTGCGTTCATGACCTTTGCATAACGCATCAGCTTGGGCAAGTCCTTCTCGGGAGAGTCAAAGTACGCATTCATGGCCTGTTCGAGAAGTTGGACGTCAGCCTCACCGTGTCTACGTGCCATCACGAGGTCACAGATGCTGCGTTCGCGGTCGTGAAGCATCAGCGGTGTGCCCGCGGGAGACTCACCTTGCACCACGCCCAAACCATAGAGCCCCTTGCCCTCATGCGAAACAAGGCAGTTGGGAAACTCCCCTACTATGCCATCTTCCTTGTATCCCCGGGGGAGCGAGATCTCGTACACACCCGGCACAATATCAGTCATGCTGTGAAGGTAGAGCGAACTACTGCAGCGAAAGACGACCTTCGGCCAGCGAAGCGAGATGACGGCGAAGTCATCTAGCGGTGTATCCGCGAGTGCAAAGACCCCACGGCTCTCCTTGACCGCTACGCCCTGAGAGACGAGCAGCTGCAACATGCTCGACGAAAAACCCGCCTCACGTGCCTGTTTAGTAGTGATGCGACCGGCGCTTTCATACATGAGCTCTATGAGGTTGTCTTTCTTCGTTTTTCCTCCAATGGTAAGATATACGGCAATCATACTTATAATATAGTATATATTGCCATAGTCTTAGATATGATGAGATAGTTTAAGGCTTACATAGGAGGGCGCAGAAAAAACATTTCAGGAGGCTGGTGTAGGCGCGCATAGCTACACGGGAATTATTTGACATAAGCAAGTAGACGTTTTCTGCACACTTTTCACTGGCTACCAAAGCGTTATCCCTTACATGGGTTCTTGCTCATATAAAAGATTTTCTATGGTTGAACGGACCGCAGCTTGAACCGTTCTTCCGTTTGACTCGGTAACGATGATTTTTCTTGCCGCTAACCGTATCACCTGTTGGCGATTGATATCTTCATGATTGACAATCTGCGACAACTGCTTATCTGCTTCTATTTCCAATATTTTCAATAAATTGTTTTGGGAGAAGTCTTCGAAGTAGATACTTTTGTCAATTCGGAAATAGATTGGATCCCCAAGGTTTCTTCTTATGTCTTCTTCAGTAAGGAAGTTACAAGTTAACACGATTAGAAGGCCGCTTATGTCAACTTCATATGTTGTGTCGAGAAAAGTTGGATTGTCAAACAAGGAATAGAATGCCGATCGATATGACGCTCCACATTTGTCCATCTCGTCAAAAAATACAAGATTCGATTCGCGCTCATTTAGCTCATATCCTAATGAGTTGACGTTTGGCTTTCCTCCGAAAAGATAATCCGAATTTGCAAAGGAAAAATCTTCAAACATCGAAAGATGACGCTCTATCATCTTCCCACCAAAGAATGTATCCGCTATTGCTTTTGCAGTTTCAGTTTTTCCCAAGCTGCTATTTCCGTATAACATTAATACGTATGGTTTATTTCGTTTGGTGCTTGCCAGGTAGTTTAGTGTTTTAGCTATTTGCTCTAAGGCATTGTCTTGCCCAATAATTTTCCGCCTGACGTCTTTGATCTTTTTTTGAATATCAGATATTTCTGCAAGAGAGGATCTCGGTTCTTCGATTAATCGAAGGTTGCAATTTTCAGCCTCATACTCGCGGCATATGTAATGAAAAAGAATCCTGGTGGGGTTATGTATGTATACAAGCGCATCTTTTTCCGTTACGTCTTCTATTAAACCTCCCAGACGAGCATGTGCACTTTCTACGATTCCATGATAGTGATTATTTCGCACAATGAGAGAGTCAATTTTTTGAAGCATCTTTCCAGCAGTTCTCACAGTATCGAATAACGTTATAACGTCATTGAACTCAGCTCCTTCTGCAGATAGTTCTTGAAGGTTCTTCTCGAAAAATGAAACTGAGCCAATAATGATGAAGTAGCTACGCATGACTATTGCTCGCTTACATAAGCGCATAAAACGTCATACAGCTTAATATTTCGATTACTTTGCTTATTTTCACTACAAGCTTTTTGTTCCACTTCGATCCCTTCTGACGAATTACTGGAAAAGTAGATATCCTCCAAGGTTTTGTCCTTTTCAGTAGGGACGTCAAATAGCGATTGCATGGCACTTAATTTCTTTAGATAATCAAAGCTGTCGGAAGGGTAATCGCCAACTTGCATACAATACAGGTCTAGGACAGACATCGATATGTCATTTCTTTTATAGTTGCTCAAATATGCCTTCTGGTTGAACCTAACGTATTGATTGTTTCCAATATCGTATAAGTCATATCCCTCCATAGAGGTCAACAAGTCCGCTACTTCTCTAATGTTGAAATCTTGGTTATTGGGCTTCGCAAGCTTAAGAAAGGTTGCAGCTACTCTGAATGATGTTAGTGAATTTTTTACGTCATGAAGTTGGACTTTGTTAAACGATTCAAGGCTACTTTCAATAACGCGAAACATACTGATATCCGTTGAAGTTACTGTTGTTCTACTATCCCATTCACGAAGATACTGCAATTCAATCTTTCCGTTGAATAAGAATTTGAGTCTGCCAATAAATGGAACTCCCAATGCTGTAGAGAAATGGGATTTCGCGCTTGCATCTCCATTTAGAAACTTGTTTGAGCTTTGGGAGCTAGTCTCTTGAACAGCGCCCCTATTCTCTCTTTGCAGAGCGTTATTGATGGTTTCGCGGTCAAAGTAAACGATCTTCTTCAAGCTGTTTTTCAATTCATATGTCCTTTGTTATCACGTTTCAATGAAGCTTTAACGAGTTACCTGCTAGCACGAGGAGAAAGGGGGAAATAAGAGATAAAAATTTCCTTTTGGAGAAGGCGAGCGCACTCATTTAGCAAGCTTTTCGAACACGTCAGCATATTCGTCCATAAAGTCGACGGCTACGTCTGCGACGCTGCTACTACCATGAGCCGGCTGGATCACGACCCAGGGCTTGTTGTTTTTTAAGATAGTGACCGATCTGCCAGTCCTGTTCACCTCTGCCGTCACACGAGAAAAGTTGTTCTTGGCCTCCGCGAGCCCCATCGTCAATGCTGCCATTCTGACCTCCTATACTACTAGCTAGAATTATAGCCAATATACAGGAGTGTTAATTGAAGATATAGATGGAAAATGCGTATACAGCTGACCAGCATCGTATTCGATACATCTTATAGGCAGACGATTTTTGTCGAGAATAATCTTTCGCTCATTTTGAAAACTATTTAGGAAGACATTCGTAAATTGCTCCATGAATAGCTTTTTGAATTACGAAAAAGTGGACATGGTGTTCTCGGCGGTAACGCTAAGGTCATACCCCCCCCGTACATCCATGCTTAATATATGTAGAAATTAAGCATGGACGAACAGTCGCATCCCGAGACTGCAACAATTGCAAAGGAATCGTCATCTCGCATTATTATGCCGGTTTTCGGAGCCGAAAATGGCTCCGAAATCGTCTATTGCACACGGTGTTAGTTGCTAACCACCGCAACTAGACATGCAGGATTAGACCAAGTGAAATGGGCTAAACCCTACTCCCACTCGGTGGTTATAGTTTTGCCGTCTCGTCACTCCAGTTGCACCCAGTTTTCGGCGGCATCTCGAAGTGAGTGCCGCTGAATGACGCGACGTCGCGTTTCATCGGCTTCGGGGACAAAAGCTGGGACAACTTCAAAAACCATTTTCAAGCTCAGAGTATTGAGTTTTTATTTTTGTCCCAAGGGGCACGGAGAGCCGCCTTTGGAGGCTCGATATCGCCGAAAAACGCCCGTTTTGAAACTCAACCGCCTTTGAGCCTGCAAACCACCAGCTTCAACAGTAAGTGAGTCGACGCGGGTGGCTTACGAGCCGTTCACAAAACCGCAGGCCACAGGTCTTTGTCAACGATAAGCAAAGTGAATAGTCTCAGGTGGCTTGCCCATGAGTTGGCGTAAGCCTGTTTAGCAAAAGGCTAATCGGACACGACAGGCCGCCCGCATGGCGACGGCGTTTCCCGTGCGGGCACAAACAGCCCTGCGTGCCCTGTCGCGCGATATCCCAATGCGACGTTCAGAACCCTACCCGCCAAGCAGCCACCTCGCGAAATTCAGCACGAGCACGCCCTCCCGGGTATGGGGCTCATGCCTCGTGCGAGTGATGAGAATCTTCGGGAATGCATCCCCGATGGATAGAATCGGCGCAATCTCCCTCTCGAGCGTCGAATCGGCGCCGATATCGTCGCTCACATACACTTTCCTTCCCGGTTTCGAAACTTGGAAGGCAGTATGCGCAAGGATGCGTCGAGGTGCGATCCCAGTCGTACCATGCCAGCAGAGATGTCGAGGCACATTCGTTCATGCTGCAATGCGGGCATCGGAGATGAAAAACAGCCCGTCGGGTAGTCATGGGCGTGCGGGAGCCCGCATCAGTAACCTGCCTCCTCGGTTGTCCCTTCTTTGCATGGTCGTCTACATAAAGGAGGAACCAGCCATGCAGATCAGCATGCTTGCCCTTCTTGGGTCACGGACCGGGGAGGCGAGGGCCTCCGTCGGGACCGCCCCGAGCAACCGGCATATCCAAGGAATGACAAGGCTCGATCGCTGTGCTGGTCAGGATGCCGAAGCGGGCCGTCCGCCAATCGGAATGCGGGTCAGGATGCTGCAACGTGATTCCAGCTGCAGGATACGGCTCCTTTGCGGTTGCCGCAAAACCTGCTGGCAACATTCTTACTATCCGAATGATGTACGCATCCCTTGGGATCGTTTCGCCTGACCAGGGCCATCTTCAGCGCCTCATCGGCCAGCTCGGCAGGCGCCTCTTCCACGCGTAATAGCCCTGGCGGGTCACCTATGCAACCAAAGATACAAAAGGAATCGAATGGCCAGAGAGGATTGCCCTTTCCGATGGTCGATTCTTGACAGGCAAACTCAAGCCTCGCTAATATTACATGGTTTGCCAGACCGAATTAACAAAGGAGGGGTGTCGTGGTTGGTCTTTTCCGCACGTGGATGAGCGCCTAGAAAGCGGCGCTGTTGTGGCGTCGCGCTGTTTTTCTGCACGCCATTTCACGATTGGACATAACCATGATATTTGAAACCTCTCGGCGCAGGTCTGTTTCGCTGTGCCATTCATGGCAATTTAAGATTTGTTTCGTATGGGGCGGGGAGCTCGTGTCGACATTGACGAGCTTGATTCTCCAAATGGGTCTCATTTGGCATATCGCCCTCACGACAGAATCATCTTCCCTCCTCTCCCTGGCATCGTTAGCAGGCTTTCTGCCGATTGCTTTGTTCGGAGTCCTTGCGGGCGCCGTTGTCGACAGGCTGCCTTTGAAACGTGTTCTCATCGGCGCCGACCTCTTCGTTGCCGCGGTGGGCGCCGCCTTGGCGATTGCCTCGTTGGCCGGCAGCTTACCTGCGTGGTCAATACTCATCGCCCTGTTTCTCCGCGCAGCTGGCACTTCGTTCTACACGCCGGCCTCCCAATCCCTCACGCCCCATCTCGCCCCGCCAGAGCATCTCGTTCGCCTATCGGGAGTGATGCAGGCGATTCAGTCCGCCGGATACATTCTTGGCGCCGCGCTCGCGGCAGTGATTTATCCTGTGGCGGGCATTACCGCCATGATTGCCCTCGACGTGCTGGGGGCGCTTTTCGCTTCTCTAGCTGTCCTCGCCGCTCAGATAGACGCAGGAGGACTCGACGAAGCCGACCGCAGCTCGTCCTTTTCCAATAAAGTTCGAGAACTTTTCTCTGAGATTTCGGACGGCTACAAGCTGATCAGGGGATACAGGGGGCTGTTCGCCCTTCTTTGGTGCGGGTTCGTCTTCGCTTTCGCGTTCTCCCCACTCGCGGCATTGTTCCCAATAATGACCTTGGGACATTTTGGCGGTAGCACGGGGGATGCTGCTTTGGTGGAGGTCCTTTTCTCCGCAGGCATGCTGGCTGGGTCCGGCATTTTGGCGGCCACGGGAGGGTTCCGCAATAGGTCGCTCACCATGGTCGCCGCGATCGCCGGCTTCGGCGTCGTCGCAATCGCATCCGGATTGATCGGCCCGTCGCTGTTCGCCGTTTTCCTACCGGCGAGCTTTCTTATGGGCGCATGCTCCCCGTTGTACGCGGGAACCCAGACTGCCCTTATGCAGGAGCAGATACCTCCTGAGTACCTAGGCCGCGTTTTCGGCCTCTACGGAACCATCATGGCGTGGGCCATGCCCATGGGCCTCGCGGCCCCCTCCGTTTTTGCGGATCTGCTTGGAGCTCCGTTATGGTTCGTCGGCTCTGGAGCGACCATGGTACTGCTTGCGATGGCTATGCTGCTTGCTCCGAGCGTCCGAAACGTGGGGAAAAGAGATACCGGGCGGATTCAATAGCCCAAGTATTCGAAAAAAAGAGGCGGCAGCCATCGGTTCACGCGTCAGCCTTCAAGCCCTTGCGACGACGAGGTATTGCGCCGACATCCCACATCGCGCTCCTTATTCGTCGCCAACTATCATTTTCGGATTTGCCGGCTTGCGCAAGGTCAAAACGCTCGCGCCGGCAATTGGGCAAAGGCGAAAAATCGACGTGAGCAATCTTTTTTGGCATGGCTGCGCTTCCAGTAAAAGGCTAATACACAAAAGGCGGTTCAACCTATGGAACTCATAGTCAAAGCTAAAGACATCTTTTTGGAATATGCCGGCCGCGATATCCTGGATATCGAAGAGTTGGAAATCTACTCCTACGATCGCATCGGCTTGGTGGGAGACAATGGCGCAGGCAAAACCAGCCTGCTTAAAATTCTGAGCGGCAATCTTACCATTGCGGACGCCGACGTCAGGCGCTTCGGCAGCATTGCCCTCATCGGCCAACTCGATGAACTCGACCTTGATGCGGCTCAGGACAGTGGTGAGATGCTCTCCCGTCTCAACGTCGCCGGAGTGGCGCAGGAGACGATGAGCGGCGGGGAGGAAACACGCGCCAAGATTGCCTCTGCACTCTCCCAGCATGCAAGCGCGATCTTCGCCGACGAGACTACGAGCCACCTCGACCAAGACGGCATCCGCCTTCTCGTCGGACAACTCAAGGCATTTGATGGGGCTCTGCTCATCGTGAGCCATGACCGTCATTTTCTCGACCAGGTGGTAGACAAGATCTGGGAGCTCAAAGACGGCGGTATTTCCGAATTCTGGGGTGACTACTCCGACTATCTGCGACAGAAAGAAGAAGAGCGCAAAGCTCAGGCGACTCGATACGAAGAGGCGATGCGCGAGCGCGATCGCCTCGAAGCCGCCATCGAAAAACAACGGAAAAAAGCACGGCAGGTCGACACCAAGCGGAAGGCTGCGAAAAAAAGCAACGAGTATGCAGGTCGATTGGGGCATCAGAAAGCAACCGGCACCAAACAGAAGAGGATGTACCAGGCGGCTAAGGACATGGAGAAGCGCCTCGAAGCGCTCGAAGGGATTGAGGCCCCAGATAGCATTCGCGCCGTGCGGTTCCGCCAGAGCAAGGCCCTGGAACTGCATAGTAAATTTCCCATCTCGGCAGACGATTTCAGCTTGAGCTTCGGCAACTGCATGCTCTATGACCACGCGAAATTCGAGATACCGCTCGGTGCCAAAGTGGCCATCACCGGTGGCAACGGTACAGGAAAGACCAGCCTGCTGAAGGCAATCGCTCGACGCGCCGACGGTATCAACATCTCTCCCAAGGCAGAGATCGGTTACTTCGAGCAAACAGGCTACAAGTTCGACGCCCGTCAGTCTGCGATCTCGTTCATGCAGGATGGTTGCGAGTACAGCATGACCGAAATTCGAGGCATCCTCGCCTCTATGGGAATCGGACCGCGCGACCTGACAAAGGACGTTGGCGTTCTCTCGGGAGGCGAAGTCATCAAGCTGCTACTCGCGAAGATGCTGCTGGGCAGATACAACATCTTGCTCATGGACGAGCCTGGAAATTACCTGGACATCAAGAGCGCCGAAGCCCTCGAGCAGATGATGAGCGCCTATGCCGGAACGATAGTGTTCGTCTCCCACGATAAGAGGCTGGTCGAGAACGTCGCAGACATTGTCTACGAAATAAAGGACACCAAGCTAGTCAAAATCTTTCAGCGCGAATAGCCCTAAATGAGCAAGAAATAATCCCCGAACGGAGACAAGGGAGTAAAACGGCAAAGAAAGAGCCTCCGTCCCAACGCAGGGAACGGAGGCTCTTTAATCGCTTTTACTCATCTCCGTCGCTGGTGGCTTTGTCATGACTCTCGTACGAAACGAAACTCAGCGGCATAGTGCGGCACTCAAAATCGCAGGTCAGAACCCTGTCGTCCTACTCCCACTCAATAGTCGCAGGTGGCTTTGGAGTGATGTCGTAGGCCACGCGGTTAACGCCAGCAACCTCACTGACGATGCGAGAAGAAATGCGAGTCAGCAGCTCGTAAGGAAGCTTTGCCCAGTCAGCGGTCATAGCGTCGCTCGACTCAACGGCGCGCAAGATAACTGGACGGGCATACGTGCGCTCGTCACCCATAACACCAACGGATTTAATGTCGGGTAGTACAGCAAAGTACTGCCAAACACTATGCTCGGAGTTACGATCGCCTGTCTCGTCAAAGAGCTGAGCATTGTAGGCGTCAA
>CALKRF010000023.1 GCA_937990665.1 uncultured Atopobium sp. | reverse complement strand
TGTGTTTAGTGGTGGATATTATCTTTATTTTAATGTCTAATTCCCTTACTATAGATAGAAGTATTTACTTGTATGATTCGGTTTGAGGGAATTGAATTGAAACGATATAAAAACATTGCCCTTGCTATTCTTGTTGCGTTGACGCTTGTTGTATCAGTTATCACTCCAAAGATTGCACTTGCAGACTCTAATGAGATTAGCGCTCTTGCTGTTGATAAATACACACGTGAACCAATTGAGGGCGTACATGTTGTAATTTATCAAGGTGGTTCTACTATCGTTGCCGAGGGAGATACAGACGCTGATGGTTACTTTAGACCTTCAATTCTTCTTCTTGACGGTGCTTATAGAGTTGAACAAACCACTTATAAAGAGGGCTATGTTCCTCAGGTAGAATCTAAATCTTACGTTTTTGATGGTAATTCATCGGGCTTAGGTGACGAGCCTGTTGCTGAACTGGAGAACCAGCCAATTTTAGGCAATATTATTGTTAAAGTTGTTGACACAGATGGCAATCCTATTGCCGGTGCAACTCTTAAGGCTACTGCCGCAAACGTTGCTGGACCTCGTATCCCAACACCTCCATTTACTCAGACTGGTATTCTCACCATGGAGGCTGACGGAAGCTACTCTCTTACAACTGGTGCAGATGGCTCTGTTGTAATTCCTAACCTTATGGGTAACACCTCTACTACCATCACACAGCTCACCACTATTGATGGTTACCAGATTGATACTACGGTTCGTGTTGGCCAGATTACTGGTACAGCGACCACTGCAACAGTAACCTTTGTTGATCCTACAGTTCCAGAACCACAGCCTGAGCCTACTCCAGCACCAGAGCCTCAGCCACAACCTCAACCAGAGGCTCCAAAGGCTAAGAATGTTAAGAAGTCCGCTCTTCCAAATACCGGTGATAATGCGCTTACACTTCCTTTGATTATTGGCGTTGCTGGTGCAACTATTATTGTTGCTGGCGGTGCTCTCTTCCTTCATAAGAAGCGTCAATAAATCTTCACAAGCCTGGTTTCATTTACATAATTTTGCACGTAAATCAAGTGAATGACTTATACTTATCCAGTTCAGATATGTATGAGGAGTTCACTTGATTGCTCTTGCGGATAAGATTTCAAAGTCATTTGGCGGCAGAGTCCTTTATTCAAATGCAACACTTCAGCTCAATGCAGGAGAGCGTTGGGCTTTAGTTGGTCCTAATGGTGCTGGTAAGTCTACGCTTCTAAAAATCATAATGGGCTTAGAGTCTGCCGATGAAGGAACCATTACCTTTGCAAAAGATGCTACCCTGGGATATCTTGAGCAAGAAACAGAGCTTATGGGGGATAGAACCGCTCTCAACGAGGTTATCGAATCCGCTCATGAGATTAAACAGTGGGAGAGAAAGGTCAACGACCTTTCAATCAAAATTGCCGAAACTCCCGAAGGTGCAACGCTCAATAAGTATCTTGAAGACTACGCTCATGCTATGGAGCGCTTCGAGCGTCTTGGAGGTTATGAACTAGAGAGTAGAGCTCGCCAGATTCTTGCGGGATTGGGTTTTCCCGTTGAAGACTTCGATAAGCCCGCTAAAGAGTTCTCGGGTGGCTGGCAGATGCGTATCTCTTTGTCAAAGCTGCTTCTGCGTCGTCCTGATGTTCTTCTTCTGGACGAGCCTACTAACCACTTGGACTTGGAATCTGTCCAGTGGCTTGAGAGGTTCTTATCGTCATATGACGGCACGGTTTTGCTGGTAAGTCACGACCGCTCGTTCATGGATGCTTGCGTAACGCATGTAGCGGCGCTTGAGAATCGTATGATCGTAACCTATACCGGCAATTATTCCGGCTATCTTCATCAGCGAGAAGAAAATCTTGAGCAGCTCCGCGCTAAACGTGCAGCTCAAGAGCGTGACATTGCTCACATGGAGACCTTCATTGAGCGATTTAGGTATAAGCCTACCAAGGCCAAACAGGTTCAAGAGCGCGTGGCAAAGGTCGAGAAGATCCGTGAAGAGCTGGTAGTTCTTCCGGAGCAATCTCATCACATGCATTTTAGGTTCCCAGAACCTCCTCGTACCGGAGACACCGTTATTTCTCTTGAGGGCGTGGCCAAATCGTACGAGGATAACTTTGTCTACGATAACGTTGACCTTAAGCTGTATCGCGGAGATCACGTAGCGCTTGTTGGCCCTAACGGTGCTGGTAAATCCACTCTTATGAAGCTTATTGCTGGTAAGCTTAAGCCAGATGCAGGACAGATTAGCCTGGGGCAAAACGTCACTGAAGCCTATTATGCACAACACCAGCTTGAAGAGCTCAATCCTGCAAACACGGTACTTGCAGAGCTTGATACGGTAGCTGCGGGCTGGACCACCTCTGAAGAGCGCAGATTGCTTGGAGCCTTCCTTTTCCATGGCGATGACGTTGAGAAACGCGTAAATGTGCTATCTGGTGGCGAGCGCGCTCGTCTAGCACTTGCTAAGATGCTGGTTTCTCCAGATCCACTGTTGCTTCTAGACGAGCCAACTAACCACTTAGACATTGATTCTGTTGACGTTCTAGAGAAGGCGCTTGTTGACTTCCCCGGAACCATCATCTTGATCAGTCACGATGAGCACCTGGTCAGAGCTGTAGCTAACAAGGTTGTCGACGTTCGTGACCACAAGGTTACGGTCTATGACGGTAACTACGATTACTTCCTCTTTAAGCTTGCTGAGCTGCAAGCAGCAGCACAGGGGGAGACGTCGAGCAAGACGGTGTCCTCGTATGGAACATCGGGTGCAAGAGCGGTTAAGAGCGCTGGCCCAGAGGCAAGTCAGGCCGCAGGGGCTTCTCGCAATGTAAAGACCAAGGAGCAGAGGAGAGCTGAGGCAGAGGAGCGCAACCGTAGAAGTCGTGCGCTGAGAGAGACCAAGAAGCGTCTGGACGAGGTTGAGGCAGCGCTGACTCCTGCGCATAAACGATACGATGAGCTCATGACGCTTATGGCTGACGAGGCTCTCTATAACGATCCGCAAAAATTTGATGAGTGTATGGCTGAATACCAGGCACTTTCCAAGAAGATTCCTGCTCTTGAGGCTGAGTGGTTGGAGCTTTCAGAAAAAATGGAAGCTGACATTGATGAGTAGGTAGTTTTGCCAATCTTGGGTAAAATTGTCTTGTATCTACAGTCTTGTGCTTACTGTTTGTACCTAACGCCTTGTACTTGAGGCTTACGTCTGTACGTGTCCGTCTGTGTGTCTTTGCAGATGTTGAGATAAGGATTATTGTGCCAACTGCTTTAACATCAGTTCCATCGCTTTTGACAACGCTCGCTGAATTTGCACTGGTAATCTTTGCCATTGTAGTTCACGAGGTTGCGCATGGCTTTGTGGCATACAAGTGCGGAGATCCTACCGCTAAAATGTCTGGCCGTTTGACGCTCAATCCACTGGCACACATTGACTTGTTCGGTACGGTTCTTTTGCCGTTTATGTTGGTATTGATGGGTGGTCCTAGCTTTGGTTACGCAAAGCCCGTTCCCTATAACCCCAACTACCTCAAAGATCGTCGTCGTGACGAGATTCTGGTAGCACTCGCAGGTCCAGCATCTAACATTTTGCAGGCGTTTCTCGGCGCGCTCTTGTTGCGTTTGCTCAACGCATTAGCTGTTGCATTTGGTGCGGCACTAAATCCGCTGGTAATGTACTACGTTTCTTCACTGGTAATCTTCTACATTCAGATTAACGTAAGCCTGGCAGTCTTTAACATGCTGCCAATTCCGCCTTTGGACGGCTCTAAGCTGCTGTTATATTTTCTTGGCGAGAAAAACCGTCAAAAGTTCTACGCCATTGAGCCTTACTGTATGATTGCTGTAGTGGGACTCATGTTCTTTGCGCCTGGCTTTTTCTCGTCCATTATTGGGGGCATTTCTAACGTCATTTTGAGCCTGCTTGCGAGAATCATTTAATGTCGTACAAAGTAAACACTGCAACATACTCTGGCCCGTTTGACCTGCTGCTTCAGCTAGTAAGTAGACAAAAAGTTGCCATCGGCTCTATTTCTATCTCTGAGGTTGCTGATCAGTACCTGGCAGAAGTGGACGCCATGGAAGAGCTTGACCTAGACGTTGCCAGTGACTTTGTCCTTGTTGCGTCAACGCTTTTGGACATGAAAGCTCATGCCTTGGTGCCTCAAGATGTTTCGCTCAAAAGCTCATACGATGAAGATGAGTATGATGACGAGCTGGACGGGCTTTCTCCTGATGAGGCGCGAGAAGTTCTTATTGCTCGCCTTATTGCCTATAAGCAATTTAGAAACGCTGGTGCTGCGTTAGGTAGCCGCATGGAAGCGGAATCATACATGTTCCCACGTTCAGTGGGTCCAGATCCTGATTTCTTGAACCTTATGCCAGACTATCTAGAAGGCATTACGCTCAGAAGCCTTGCCGTCATTTGTGCGGACATTGACTCAAAACGTGAGACATTCTTGCTTGAGGCAGAACATGTGGCTCCAAAAAGGCTCCCCGTGGCTCTGACGGTTGCTTCAGTGGATCGTCTCACGCGCTCCAAGGGCAAAGTGACCTTCTCTGAGCTTCTAGACGGTCAGGATACGCCAGAGATTGTGGTTGCAAACTTTTTGGCTGTGCTTGAACTTTTTAAGCGCGGTCTTGTTCGTGTTCAGCAAGATGTCATCTTTGGTGAGATTGAGATTGAGCACATAGAGGGTGCAGATTCATACCAGCTTGATGAATCGGTCCTCCTAGAGTTGGAAGAGCTTTCTGGCGATGAGCCAGATCTTGAGGGATTTAACTTGCCTCAAAACGCACTCCAAGATGTCCAGCAGACGCTTTTATCGCTCACTCATACGCCCGATGAAGTACAGGAAGAGGCGGAATAATTATGGCAGAAGAGCTTACTTATTTAGATTCCGAGTCGCTTAAAGGCGCTTTAGAATCGCTGCTTTTAGTTGCAACTGATGCTATCACCACGGCTGACTTTGCCAAGGTCACCAATGCAGCTCCCGCCGAGGTCGCTGAAGCCCTTAAAGAGCTTGCAGAGGAGTATACGCGCTGCAACAGGGGATTTCAGCTCAGAGAGGTAGCTGGCGGTTGGCGTCTCTTTACGCACCCTGCCCACCATCAGCTTGTCAGTGATTTTGTCCTTTCCTGGGACACGCGTCGCCTTTCGCAGGCAGCTCTCGAGACGCTGGCAGTAATTGCCTATCACCAGCCGGTAACCCGTGAGGGTGTCCGCGCTATCCGTGGCGTTAACTCTGACGGTGTTATCTCTTCACTTCGCGAGAAAAACCTTGTGCGTGAAGTAGGCAAAGAGGCAGATAGGGGACAAGCCATTCTTTATGGCACCACTGCGCTTTTCCTAGAGCGCTTTGGTCTCAAGTCTTTGCGAGAGCTGCCACCACTAGAGGACTTTGCTCCTGATGAGGAGTCCAAGCAGTTTATTCGCGAGAGACTCTCTGGTAGAAGTTTTACTTCAACGCTTGAAGAGGCCGCAGAAGACATTGATGATGAGCGCTCCCTTTTGGGGGATACCTACGATACGCAAGAGGAAGCATAAGCAGTGGCAGAAGAGCGCATTGTTCCCATGCGTCTGCAGCGCTTCTTGGCGCGTGCAGGAGTAGCTAGTCGTCGCGGCTCAGAGCGCCTGATGACCTCTGGTCGCGTTACGGTAAACGGACAGATAGTCACTGAGCTTGGTAGCAAGGTTGATCCGCTGGTAGATATTGTTGCGGTTGATGGCATTGTCTGCTCAATTGCCGAGAAACCCGTCTACTTGATGCTCAACAAACCTG
>CALKRF010000022.1 GCA_937990665.1 uncultured Atopobium sp. | reverse complement strand
TTCATAACGGAAATAAATTTATCCCTGTTTACATTACTGAGAATATGGTTGGACACAAGCTCGGAGAGTTCAGTCCTACACGCCGTTTTGGTGGCCATTCTGGTAATAACAAGAAGTAAGCAGGTCATAATCCATTTAGAATAATAGAATAATAAAATGGGAGCAAGAAAACATATAAAGGCTGAGGCTCACAAAGAAGCCTTGAGAAGCCAGTATTTTGCAAAGCTCAAGGACTGTCCTTCTTCCCCACGTAAAATGCGCTATGTCGTGGATATGGTCCGTGGAATGGAAGTTAATCGTGCCCTTGGTGTGCTGAGATTCTCCAAGAAAGCAGCTGCTCAGAATGTTGAGAAACTTCTTCGTTCTGCTATTAATAACTGGGAGACAAAAAATGATCGCAAGGCTGAAGACGGTGAACTTTATATCTCAAAAGTCTTCGTTGATGAAGGTGTTACAATGAAGCGCATGCGTCCTGCACCACAGGGCCGTGGCTACAGAATCCGCAAACGTTCTAACCACGTCACTCTTTTCGTTGATTCAAAGAATGACGCTAATAATGATGATAAATAAATAGTAGAATGGGACAGAAAGTTAATCCAATCAGCAACCGTCTGGGTATCATCCGCGGTTGGGAATCAAATTGGTTCGGTGGCAAAAACTTCGGTGACAATCTCGTAGAGGATCGTAAGATTCGCACTTACTTGAACAAACGTTTGGAGAAAGCAAGCGTATCTCGCATTGTCATTGAACGTACATTGAAGCTTGTTACCATTACTATTTGCACGGCTCGTCCGGGTATTGTTATCGGTAAAGGTGGTCAGGATGTTGATAAGCTCAAGGAAGAGCTGAAGAATCTTTTTAATAAAGAAGTACAGATTAATATCTTCGAGGTAAAGAAACCGGAGTTAGATGCAAATATTGTTGGCAATAACATAGCGCGTCAGGTTGAAGGCAAGATAGCTTATCGCCGGGCCATTAAGATGGCGATTGCCAACACTATGCGTGCTGGTGCCGAGGGTATTAAAATTCAAATTACAGGACGTCTGAATGGTGCAGAAATGGCACGTAAGGAGATGTTTAAAGAGGGACGTACCCCTTTACATACATTCCGCGCAGACATTGATTATTGTCAGACAGAGGCTCTTACTAAGGTAGGTTTGTTGGGTATCAAAGTTTGGATTTGTCGTGGTGAAGTTTATAATAAGGTAGACCTCACTCCTAACTTTACTCAGGAAAAGAACAATGGCCGTTCAAATAATGGTGGTCGCTCTGGAAGAGGTAATCGTAGAAGAAACAATAACCGTTAAAAGAAGAAGCTATCATGTTACAGCCAAAAAGAGTAAAATATAGAAGACCTCAAGACGGACGTGGCAATAAAGGCAACGCCCACAGAGGTACACAGCTGGCTTTCGGCTCATTCGGCATCAAGACACTTGAGGCTAAGTGGATCGATAGTCGTCAGATTGAGGCCGCTCGTGTAGCAGTAAACCGTTACATGAATCGTCAGGGGCAGGTCTGGATCCGCATTTTCCCAGATAAACCAATTACTCGTAAGCCTGCAGATGTGCGTATGGGTAAAGGTAAGGGTGATCCAGCTGGATGGGTTGCACCTGTAACTCCAGGTCGAGTTCTCTTTGAAGTAGAAGGCGTAAGCTTTGACATCGCAAAAGAGGCCCTTCGCCTCGCTGCACAGAAGCTGCCTGTAAAGACAAAGTTTATTGTTAGACGTGATTTCGATAAAAACGCTTAAGAAAGATGAA
>CALKRF010000021.1 GCA_937990665.1 uncultured Atopobium sp. | reverse complement strand
CCAAATTGCTTCACGAATCCCAAATATTCGATTTATTAAAGAACGTTCAAGAATGACGCTCTTCTCGATAACAGAATGTGGCATAATGCCACTGTCAAAGTAACAATTAATGTTAGTCATTAGTAGCATTTAACAGAGGGGTTTCTATGGCTAAAGTTGCAGTTATCGGTTGTACCCACGCAGGCGTTTTTGCCACTTCTTCAATCCTGGGTGCACACCCAGATTGGGAGGTTCACGTCTTTGAGCGCAATGACACGGTTTCCTTCCTGTCTTGCGGCATTGCTCTTTGGGTAGGTGACCACGTAAGCGATCCTAACAAGATGTTCTACAGCTCTCCAGAAGCCCTTGCAGAGGCTGGCTCTCACGTTCACATGACCACCAACGTCACTTCCGCAGACGTTAAGACCAAGCACGTTGCTTGGGAGGATCTCAAGACGGGCGAGACCTTTGAAGACGACTTCGACTACCTCGTAGTCACTACCGGCTCTAAGCCAATTGTTCCTCCACTGCCTGGCATCGACGGACCTCGCGTTCTTCAGTGCAAGAACTGGGCTGATGGTCGTCGCATTCACGACACTATGGCAGAATCCAAGTCCGCTATTGTCATCGGCGCAGGCTACATTGGCGCCGAGCTTGCAGAGCAGCTCTCCGAGCGTCAGAAGGCAGTCACTCTCATCGATATGCTTCCTCGCGTTCTTGCAAAGAACTTTGACAAGGCAATCACCGACCAGGTTGAGGCTGCATACAAAGAGCACGGCGTCACCCTTGCACTTGGCGAGAAGGTCATGAGCTTTGAGGACAATGGCGATTCCGTCACCGTTGTTACCGATAAGGGCTCCTATACTGCAGATTACGCAATTCTGGGCATTGGTTTCCTTCCTCGCACTGACCTCTTTGAGGGTCAGCTTGATATGCTGCCTAACGGCGCTATCAAGGTTGACGAGTACATGCGCACCAGCGAGCCTGGCGTCTTTGCAGCTGGCGACTCTGCTTCCATCATCTTCAACGTCACTGGTAAAGAGGACTACATTCCTCTGGCAACCAATGCTGTCCGCCAGGGTCTGCACGTTGGTCCTAACATGCTTGAGCCAACTGCTGCTTATGCAGGTACTCAGGCTTCCAGCGCAGTTCAGCTCTACAACTACTCCATGGCTGCAGCAGGCCTCACCGTTGAGGGCGGCAAGGTTCGTGGCTATGAGTACGATTCTGTCTCCATCACCGAGAACTACCGTCCTGAGTTTATGCTGACCACCGAGCCAGTTACCGCAACGCTGGTCTGGGATCCAGAAACTCGCCTTATCAAGGGCGCACAGTTCTTCTCGACACATGACGATGTTGCTCAGGCAGCAAACGTTGTTTCTGTTGCAATTGCCGCTGGTATGACCATCGACAACCTTGCAGCTGTTGACCTTCTGTTCCAGCCAAACTTTACCAACCCAGTCAACTACATTGGCTC
>CALKRF010000020.1 GCA_937990665.1 uncultured Atopobium sp. | reverse complement strand
GAACATACGAGTCAACGCCCTCGACAAAGGAAAGACCGCGCTTGTTGCCACCAAGGTCGTAGCGCTGCCAGTTACGAGCACGAGCAGAGCCTTCGCCCCAGTACTCCTTCATGTAGGAGCCGTTGACAATCACGCGGTCTGATGGGCTCTCATCAAAACGAGCAAAGTAACGACCAAGCATCATAAAGTCAGAGCCCATAGCAAGAGCAAGAGTCATGTGGTAATCGTAGACAATTCCGCCGTCAGAGCAGATTGGAATATAGACGCCAGTCTCCTCAAAGTACTGATCACGAGCGCGAGCAACATCAATGACAGAGGTTGCCTGACCACGACCAATGCCCTTCTGCTCACGAGTGATGCAGATAGAACCGCCGCCGATACCAATCTTGATAAAGTCAGCGCCAGCCTCTGCCAAGAAGCGGAAGCCCTCAGCATCCACAACGTTACCTGCGCCAATCTTGACGGAATCACCGTAGGTTGCACGAACCCACTCAAGCGTGCGCTTCTGCCACTCGGAATAACCCTCAGAAGAGTCAATGCATAAAACATCAGCGCCTGCATCAACAAGCAGAGGAACGCGGGTTTCATAGTCACGAGTATTAATACCAGCGCCAACCATGTAGCGCTTAGAGTCATCAAGAAGCTCATCTGGAGCAGACTTGTGGGAATCATAATCCTTGCGGAATACAAGGCTGACCAGGTGACCGTTCTTATCGACAATAGGAAGGGTGTTGAGCTTATTGTCCCAGATAAGGTCATTTGCCTCTTTAAGGGTGGTATCCTCAGCTGCAGTAATAAGCTTATCAGCTGGAGTCATAAACTCAGATACCAGCTTAGAGCGATCATCGCGAGAAGGACGATAATCACGAGAGGTAACAATACCTACGAGCTTACCGCGAGAAGTGCCGTCATCAGTGACGGGCATGGTAGAGTGACCAGTCTTCTCTTTAAGGTCAAGTACCTCACCAAGGGTCATATCTGGAGTGAGCGTGGAGTCAGAGACAACAAAGCCTGCCTTGTAACTCTTGACCTCACGAACCATCTGAGCCTCATCCTCAGCGGACTGAGAGCCATAAATAAAGGCAATGCCACCCTGCTGGGCCAAAGCAATTGCCAAACGAGGACCAGATACTGACTGCATAACTGCAGATACCATAGGAATGTTGAGCTCAATTGCGCTTTTCTCGCCACGCTTAAACTTTACAAGAGGAGTCTTCAAAGAAACATTTGCAGGGATGTTCTCAGCTGATGAATAGCCAGGAACCAAAAGATACTCAGAAAATGTGTGTGATTCGCCTTCGAAGAACTTTGCCATTGTTTTTGGCTCCCTCCTGACCTACCGGTCATGCTCAACGTGTTTTGGCATTGTACCACCAGTGGAGCTAATTATTTAATTTGAACTCCCACTTGAAGCAATAACATCCTCAAAGTTAACAGCAATGTCATGTTTTGTAGGAACCCACTCAACCTTTTTAAACAAAGCTGCAACGGTAATTGGGATATACGTCATCATAAAAATAGGGAACGTGAAGAGATTGGTAAAAATACGCCATTTCTTCTTTACATGGAAATGCTTGTACTCCGAGATGGTGGTAATAAGCGCCAGAATAAAGAAGACCACATACATCGAGAAGACCGTCATGACCAAAGATCCCACACTCATAGCAATCTCTGCGTCAGTAGCAACGAAGCCGTGGCTCAAATAGCCAACTAGCATGTAAGTACCATTAATAAAGGCTGAAAGCAGTGTCAAAATCATGCCTGGCGCAATGGTCATGAGCATATCGTATGAAGCAAACTGACCCTTAAAAATACCCTTAATAAGATCAAAACCATACGAGAAGAACACCTGATAAAAGCCTTTTGTCCAACGCATACGCTGTGTCCACGATGCCTTGAAGGTCAAAGGCTGCTCATCAAAGAATTCTGCAGGCGCATAGCCAATTTGAATGTTATGAGCGCTGCAGAAGGTAGAGAACTGAATATCCTCGGTGAGGGTGTGGAAATCCCATCCATGCATGCCTTTAATAATGCGAGAAGAAACCATCCAGCCGGAACCAGAAACAGCGCAGCTAGTACCCATCATCATACGGGCGTTATTCAAGAACTTTGCCTCGCGCATAAACCAGGTTGCGTATGCAGAGCTTACCCAGCTGGAATCAAAATTCTTTGAGTTTCTATAGCTAGTACAGACAAGATATCCTGCATCAAAAGCCTGATTCATAATTTTTAAGTAGCTTGGAGAAACCAGGTTATCGGCGTCCATAATAATGAATGCCTCGTATTTGTCGCCGTACTCATTAAGGATGCGATCAAAGCCGTAATCCATAACCCAGCTCTTACCTTTACGAGCAAGGTCATTACGCTCCCATGTAATTGCTCCAGCTTTTCTCGCCTCTTCAGCTGTTTTATCGGTACAAGCATCTGCAACAACAAAGACATCCATCAGCTCTCGAGGATAATCCTGAGAAAGAATGGACCTGACAAGGTTGCCAATAACTGGCTCTTCATTGTGGGCAGCAATAAAGAAGGCATAGCGGTGCTGCTTTTTTGCCTCTGGAAGCTTTACCTCACCCTTAACTAAGACGCGAAGGATATACACAATCTGATAGAAGTAAGCGAGTGTAAAGAAAAGCCAGATAATAAAGTTAAAAACAACGATTGGAGTGATACCGAGTCTGTTAAATTGCAATGGCATATATCCCTACGCTCCAAACTCAAGGCAAATATGTTTTATCAGCCAAAACCTCTCGATAAACAATTACCTTACAATCTTAGCGCAATAGAAGGGTCAAAGCGCCCATGCCTTTGAATCCATTTTTTCTCCCACATCAACGCACATGCAATTGGCCGTCTTGGATATCGAGAAGAACGTCTGCTTCTTGATCTAGTTCATCAGAGTGCATAA
>CALKRF010000019.1 GCA_937990665.1 uncultured Atopobium sp. | reverse complement strand
CCCGAGAGACCACCTCATGCAATCCAATCAGCTTCAAGGCCTGTGAGCTGGCTTATAGCAAGGGTGGGGCATGGTTGGACGCATGCATCAAGGCTGTTGACGATAACCAGAAGTTGGTCCTGGACTTCTTTGCCACCAAACATCCTCGGGTGAAGCTCGCGCCAATTACGGGAACCTACCTTCAGTGGCTTGACTTCAGGGACCTTGGCCTTACTCCAGAAGAGCTTGACCACCTGTTGCAGTTTGAGGCCCAGATTTTCTTCACCGACGGCGTCTTCTTTGGCGAGGCTGCCCAGGGCTTCAAGCGTTGGAATTTGGCAGCCCCTCGCGTCGAGATTGAGGAAGCGTTGAATCGTCTGGATGCAGCACTTACGGCTCACGGTTTCTAGACACAGTCTGCGGCTTTAAGCGGACTGATTGCGGCCTCTGACACCGCACCACTGCCATACCACCATATACCTGCTCGTTTAGTGCATGAAATCACCTGCGGAGTAGCTCGTTCTTCTCCGCATCTTGTTTGGCGAGAAACCCATCGAATCGGCTGATTTCAAAGAAAATCAAAAAAGAGTTTGAAAAATCTGCGTTTCTCGCTTGCATCTTTTTCTGATTCTGTAATAATGATTTAGCTGCGTTTCATGAGGTGGCCAAATGGTGGGAGTAGCTCAGTTGGCAGAGCGACGGACTGTGGCTCCGTAGGTCGAGGGTTCGAGCCCCTTTTCCCACCCCATTCGAAACGTTAATTGGATCGTTAGCTCAGCTGGTAGAGCAGGGGACTCTTAATCCCAAGGTCCAGGGTTCGAACCCCTGACGATCCACCATTTGAATTTCAAACCCCGGCTTGCGTCGGGGTTTTTATTTTTTGTGAGTCGCTAGATTCTAATTGTTTGTTGAGAGCGATTGCGTCATACTGAAGTCTCCATGATTTTATTGTAGTTCGGAGGACTCGCCGTGATTTACACAATGACGCTTAATCCCGCGCTTGACTATGTCATGCATCCAAACACATTGGACATGGGCTTTACTAACCGTTCCTCCTCAGAAGAGTTGCACTGCGGTGGTAATGGTATTAACGTCTCCACTCTCTTAAATGAGCTTGATAAAGTCACCGTTGCCATGGGTATTGTTGGTGGCTTTACTGGTGAATACCTGCTCAGTGACCTGCAGCGTCAGGGAATTCCAAGTAACTTTGTCAAGCTGGATTCTGGCTTTACTCGTATTAATGTCAAGCTCAACGGCATTGTTATGACCATGGTCAACGGCAATGGTCCACGCATTCCAGAGAAAAAGGTTGATGAGCTGCTGGAGCGCATGGACGTTGTTGGTGCAGGTGACACCCTGGTTCTTACGGGATCTATTCCAAGCTCACTTCCAGAGGATATCTATACTCGCCTTATGGCTCAGCTTGCAGGTCGCGGCATCCAGTTTGTTGTTGATGCTCCTGGTCAGCTACTTATGGAGGCTATCAAGGCTCAGCCATTCCTGATCAAGCCTAACAACCACGAGGTTGGCCGTATCTTTGATGCCAATCCAGAGACCCCAGAAGAGTGCATTCCATTTGCAAAGAAGCTCCAGGATGGCGGCGCTCGCAACGTTATCGTTTCTTGTGGTGGCGCAGGTTCTCTGCTTCTGGACGAGTACGGAACCGAGCACATTGTTCCAACCGCTAAGATTCGACTGGTTAACGCAACCGGCGCTGGTGACTCCATGGTCGCAGGCTTCCTTGCAAAAACCACCGCTGGCTACGATTACGACACCGCGCTTATTTACGCTTCTGCTTGCGGTACTGCAACTGCAGCAAGTCGAGGAATCGCAAAGCGCGCAACCATTGATCGCGTTGTCACCGCTCTTTACAAGAAGATGGGCCGAGAAATGCCTGCTTCTATTGCAGAAGAAATTCAGCTTGCTCGCCAGAAAGAGGAGAGCCGCGAGGGCAAGTCTTCTTGGCTTGCAGATTCTGAGTAGTAATCGCAGCTAGAACGCATAGTTCTTTTGGCGAGAAACCCTCAGATGGTGCGCTCTTTCCGCGTGGAGTAAACAGAGCGTCTTTACTATTGTGAACGTACAAACACTTGGCAAGAAAGATTCTCTTGCCAAGTGTTTTTTATTGAAATTTATTTAAAGATACTCACAACGTAACAGGTCAAAAAAATGTTACTCTGTACAAAGATAGGTTTGACTCTGCGACTGTTGTCCTTTTGGGCAGTCATGCAGAACTATACGCCCCGCTAAGCGGACAATGATAGGAGCAAGTATGTTTGAGGGAGTCAATGCGTCCAATGGAATCGGCATCGGCACTGCTCAGGTTGCCGTAGATCCAGATCTTACTTTTACTCCACACACTGTTGAAGATACAGCTGCAGAGAAGGCTCGTTACGCAGAGGCCGTAACTAAGTTCATCGCACAGACAAATGCGCAGATTGAGCGCATGACCAAGACGGTGGGCGAGGAAGCTGCTGCAATTATGGGTGCTCACATTGAGTTTGCAGAGGATGAGGGCATCAAAGAGGCTGTTAACGGCGCAATTGACGGTGGCACTTGCGTTGAGCAGGCTGTAAGTGATGCATACGACATGTACTACAACATGTTCCTTGGCATGGAGGATGAGCTCTTCCGTGAGCGCGCAGCAGACGTTGCTGACGTCAAGACCGGTCTTCTCGCTGACCTGCTTGGCAAAGAGGTTGTTGACCTCTCCACACTTCCAGAGAACTCCGTCATTGTCTGCCATGAGCTGACTCCTTCTATGACCGCAGACATCGATAAGGACCACGTTGCAGGTATTGTTACCGAGACTGGTGGTCGTACTTCTCACTCCGCAATCATTGCTCGTGCTCTTGAGATTCCTGCAGTTCTTTCTGTTCCTAACATCACTTCTGAGGTTGCAACTGGCAACGCTATTGTTGTCGACGGCACCAATGGCAAGGTTGTTGTTAATCCTTCTGAGGCTGAGCTTGCTGAGTACAAGACTCAAGCTGAGGCTTATGTTGCAGAGAAGGCCGCTCTTGAGGCTTATCGTGGCAAGGAGACCGTAACTGCTGACGGCATCAAGGTTCTGCTTGTTGCTAATATCGGCAACCCAGATGATGCTAACGGCGCAGTTGAAGCTGACGCTGAGGGCATTGGTCTTTTCCGCTCCGAGTTCCTGTTCATGGACGCAAAGGAGCTTCCAAGTGAGGAAGAGCAGTTTGCTGCTTACCAGAAGGTTGCTCTACGCATGAAGGATAAGCCTGTCATCATCCGCACTCTTGATGTTGGTGGCGATAAGGAGATTCCTTACCTCAACATGAAGGCTGAGGAGAACCCATTCATGGGCTTCCGCGCTATCCGTTACTGCCTCAACAATGCTGAGCAGTACAAGGTTCAGCTTCGCGCTCTTCTCCGCGCATCCGCATTTGGCGACATCAAGATTATGCTTCCTCTTGTTACTGCTGTTGACGAGGTCCGCCAGGCAAAGGCTCTTGTTGAGGAGTGCAAGCGTGAGCTTGACGCTGAGGGCGTAGCTTACAACAAGGACATCGAGGTCGGTACCATGATCGAGACTCCATCTGCATCCCTGATTGCAGACAAGCTGGCTCGTGAGTGCGACTTCTTCTCCATTGGCACCAACGACCTTATTGGCTACACCATGTGCGCTGACCGCGGTAATGACCGCGTTGCCTACCTCTACGAGGTTTACCAGCCATCCGTTCTCCGTTCCCTCAAGTTCCTCATTGGTGAGGGTAACAAGGAGAAGATCATGGTTGGTATGTGCGGCGAGGCAGCTGCAGACCCACTGCTCATTCCAGTCCTACTTTCCTTCGGTTTGGACGAGTTCTCCGTTTCTGCACCATCTGTCCTGCGCACCCGCAAGACCATTGCTGCTTGGACAAAGGCTGAGGCAGACGAGCTCACTGCTCGCGTCATGGAGCTTGATACGGCAGCTGAGGTTAAGGCTCTGCTTGAGCGTGAAGCTCGCTAAGTTCTAGTCGTAAAGTCTTAGCCTACACAAACAAATTCAGGGGCATCTGCGCTGGCAGGTGCCCCTGTTTCTTTAACGTTAAACCTTCTGGCGAGAAGAAACAATCGCTAGAAGACCGATGGCGAGAAGACCGATGGCGAGAAGACCGATCTTCTCGCTACATGACGCGACACGTTGTGCTCGTCATCACCTGTGAGCTGCGTGTCGACAATAGGGAACAATCACGGAAAGCGCGGCGGGAATGACTTCAATGACAAACTTTTCCGCAAAGGGGAGCTCTTCGCCGTCAACCTGAACAGGAACGGGCTCGTGGAAAGTCACTTCCGCGCGTTTGAGATGACGCTCTTCAATGATGCGTGAGTTGACGTGCTTGCCAGCCCTTGCCAGGCCAAACAAAGCCAGCAGGTGCGGAATGTTGGGCACCTTGGTGTTGTAGCAGACGGTGAGAAGCCCATCGTCTGGCTGGGCGTGTGGACAGACCTTAAAGCCGCCGCCATACGTAGGACCAATCTGGAAGGCCATGATAAGCGCTTGAAGATCAATGCCCTTCTCGCCATCAAACGAGACGGTGCAGGGATAGCCCTTGCTGCCTGCAGCCATAAACTTGAGTCCCGAGGTCAAGAAGAGTGCTTCGCCCTCAGTTGACGAGTTGTTTGCGCGGCGCTTTGTGGTATCGGCTGCAATAGCCGCATCAAGTCCAAACGACATGGTCTCCATGAAGTAGACGTCGTTGATGTGACCAATTTCTAGCTGCTTAACTTTGCCGCGAACCAGCTGTGCAAAAGCGCCTTCTGGGTCGTTGATCTTCATGCCAAGCGTGCGTGCATAATCGTTTCCGGAACCCATAGGAATAATGCCAAGCGCAGGACGAACCTCTGGCGATAAGGTCATGAGGCCGTTGACCACCTCATGGATGACGCCATCTCCGCCAAGTGCGACAACCGTATCAAAATCTGCAGCTTCTGCAGCCATGATACGAGCATCTCCCATGGCCGTGGTGAGCTTAAGCTCATATCCGTCAGTCGCAGCTGAATAGCTGGTCAAAAAGTGACGAGCAAACTCTGCGCCTGCAGCGCCCTTACCACTATGAGCAGCAGGATTAGCTATGATAAGTGTGCGTCCAAGAGGGGATTGAGACATTTTGCACCATTTCTATTAGGACTGCAAAGCAGCGTTCTTACTAAAGGCCGCCAAGTAGCACTGTTTCTAAATAGTTTTGTCACCACATGTACAAACAAAATAGTGGAGAAAACAGTTCAACAACGTTTCAAGTTTAAACGGCTTTGTCTGTCTGTGCTAGGATAAACCATACAGAAATCGGTAGAAAAGGGTAGCGCGTGAGCGAGTCTTCAACACAAACCAATAATGCGCAGGATGCAAGTATAGTTTCTGCAAATACAAATGGTGCAAGTGCAAGTCTTGTAGCTGTTTCTGCTCGAGATGCATGGTATCCAACACACCAGCGCGATCAGTTCATTTTGCGTCAGCTGGTAAGCAAAGACTTTAAGCTTAAGTATCGTCGTTCTGTCCTGGGCGTTGTGTGGTCGGTTTTGAACCCACTTTTGATGATGACCGTTATGGCGGTTGTCTTTTCTACCTTTTTGGGCAACCGTGCCGAAGATGTTGTGAACTATCCTCTGTATCTTATTCTTGGTAATACGGCATTTCAGCTGATGAACGATGCAACAACTATGGGAATGCGCTCAATTATTGATGCATCCAGCCTGCTTAAAAAAGTCCGCATCAACCGCGTTGTATTCCCTGTTCAGAAAGTACTTTTTGCGGTTGTAAACTATCTTTTCTCGCTCATAGCTGTTGGCATTGTCATGCTTGTCTTCCGCATCCCGCTTACAATTTATGCCCTGCTCACACCTGTAGCTTTGCTACTTTTAGCTTGTTTCTGTATTGGTCTTGCAATGCTTCTCTCGGCCCTTGCGGTCTTCTTTAGAGATGTTATTCACCTGTGGAGTGTTGTGACTACGGCCTGGATGTATGGTACGCCTCTGTTCTACTCCGTTAATATCATGTCGCCTTGGATGCTTCAGATCGAGCGTTTTAATCCAATGTTCCACTTTGTAACGTTTATTAGAGACTGTCTTCTTTTCCAGAAATTCCCTGCAACAAGCACCATTTTAGGTTGCCTTGTTTCTGCAGTTCTTGCCCTAGTTATTGGCTACACCGTCTTCCACAAACTAGAGAAGAAATTTATTCTGCACATTTAACGCCACGCTATCTCTTTGAAATAACTTTATAGCAGAACGTTTCTGGGTGGCTGCGAGTTTGCGTAAAGCCAAACATAACGCCTCTCGAGTTAAACGAATGGCTCTCTACCACCGCTACGCAATTAAAATCTCCAAGCTCTAAATGTTGCTGGTCTTCTTCAGTTGCCAGCTCAACACTGATGGTTCTTTTGCTCTTTAGAATTTTCATGTGAAGCGTGTTCTCTAAATACGCAAAAATCGAGGTTGCCGCATCGTCTTTGCCTAAATTTCCCACTGCGGATGCCAAGAGATAATCGTTATCTATTTGGCGAGAAGATCCGTTGAGTTTGCGGATTCGAACAATGTGAATAAGTTCTTCTCCCGCCCTAAAACCAGTTTGATGAGAAATGTCATCTGTGCATGGTACATGCTCAAAGACAATGACATCCGTATCAGGTATAAGATGATTTCTATGGGCATATTCTTGAAAGGACTCAAGTCCTTCTAGTGAGCCAATAACTTCACTTGGTTTTTTCTGCCATATGACACGCACGCCCCTGCCATGAATTGGTTGAAGGAGCGCTTCATCCGATAGGAGAGTAAGTGCTCGTCGAACAGTGTTTCTTGAGCAAGAATATGTTTTGGTCAGCTCCATCTCGGTGGGTAAAAAAGACTCATAGGCGTAGGTACCGTCTAAGATTTTATTTTTCAAATCCTGATAAATCGTATCGAATCGTGCACTTGGCATAGTATTTCCTTAACAGGCTGCTGAAGTTCAAAGTTACGTGTTCAAACTACCCTTGATTAGATAGTAGCTTTATAAAAATGAAACAAACATAAAATGGTTCCTTTCATACCATTTACCGACAATTTCATACCGTTCGGAAGTGAGTTGTTTAAACAACTTGATACTACAAATATACTTTTCTTTGTAGACGTAAGCAAAATTGTTTTGACAGTGTGTCAAAGCATGGCTTATGAAAATCATGAGAAGAGACGTCAACCTAGCAAAGGGTTAGGAGCGCTCTCTAAGGAGGAGTCTTATGTCTGGTATCAATCGTAGGCAGTTTGTCACCTTAAGTGCGTCAGCTCTTTGCTCACTGGGTCTTGTTGCTTGTGGCGGAAATAACCCCTCAAAGCAGGGAGATTCTGATTCAGCAAAAGGCTCAGTTTATTTTCTAAACTTCAAGCCTGAGTCTGATCAGCAGTGGAAAGATCTTGCAGCTAAGTATACTGAGGAAACTAAGGTTCCTGTAAAGGTAGTAACTGCTGCTTCTGATACTTATGCACAGACATTCCAGTCTGAGATTAACAAGGATGCTTCTGTAGCACCAACACTGTTCCAGACAAATGGTCCTTCTGGTCTTATTGGCGTAAAGGACTACTGCATTGACCTTAAGGGTGCCAAGATCCTGGATGAGCTCACTAATGATGCTCTTAAGCTTCAGGAGGATGGCGTTGTTTACGGTGTTGACTACGTAGAGGAAGACTACGGCATTATCTATAACAAGAAGCTGCTTGAGAAGGCAGGTTATAAGGGAGACGATATCAAGGACTTTGCTTCCCTAAAGAAGATTGCTGAAGATATTCAGGCTCGCAAGGCAGAGCTTGGCGTAAAGGGCGCATTCACCAGTGCTGGCCTTGATTCCAGTTCTGACTGGCGCTTTACCACACACCTTGCAAACCTTCCTTTGTACTATGAGTTCAAGGATACTGGTGATCCAGAGGCTAAGGAAATCAAGGGAACCTATCTTCCTAACTACAAGCAGATTTTTGACCTCTATATCAACAACGCTACATGCAGTCCAACTGAGCTTTCTGGCAAGACTGGCGATGACGCTGTTGCAGAGTTTGTTAACGGTGAAGCAGTCTTCTACCAAAATGGTACCTGGGCATACAATGACATCAAGAAACTTGGCGACGATGCCCTTGGTATGATTCCAATTTACATCGGCGTTAAGGGTGAAGAGAAGCAGGGTATGTGCTCTGGCGGCGAGAACTATTGGTGCGTAAGCTCCAAGGCAGACGACGCTTCCCAGAAGGCAACGCTTGACTTTATCTATTGGTGCGTAACTTCTGATACTGCTACCACTGCAATTGCTGAGGAAATGGGCTTCACCATTCCATTCAAGAACGCAAAGGCAACTAAGAATGCACTTGCAAACATTGCAGCTGAGTATGCAAAGAAGGGCAATGAGCCCGTGGCTTGGGACTTCATTTACATTCCTTCTCAGGAGTGGAAGAACAACCTCTCCAGTGCGCTTAAGGGCTATGCAGCAGGAACAGAGGGCTGGGATGCTGTTAAGTCCGCATTCGTTGATGGTTGGAAGACTGAGAAAGAGGCTAACGCATAGTAGTCCTTCTAGTAATACTTTGATTGGTGAGAGACGAGAAGAGAGATCTCTCTTCTCGTCTCTTGTTATTGGAGGGTATCTCTATGGCTAAGATGTTGAAGCGGTGGTGGCCATTATTTGTTCTGCCCACAGCGCTCTCTTTTTTGTTTGGCTTTATGATCCCGTTTGTTCAGGGATTCTATCTTTCATTTTGTAAATTTATTACCATCAGTGATGCTAAACCAGTTGGTCTAGATAACTATGTAGCAGCTTTTTCTGACCCACAGTTTGCTCATGCTTTTTGGTACACCGCATTATTTGCGCTTGTCTCAACAGTTCTTATTAACGTGTTGGCGCTTGCAATTGCACTCGCTTTAACTCGCAAGAATCTTAAGGGCACCAATTCATTTAGGACTGTCTTTTTTATGCCAAACCTTATCGGTGGCATTGTTTTGGGTTACATCTGGAATATTTTGATTAACTGTGTGCTCTCTATTGTGGGCGAGCAGCTTCTTGCGCTTAATAGCATTGCTGGATTCTGGGGAATGATTTTCCTTACCCTTTGGCAGCAGGTTGGTTACATGATGATTATTTATATTGCCGGCCTGCAGTCTATTCCAAGTGACTATCTTGAAGCAGCGCGAGTTGATGGAGCAAATGCTTGGCAGACACTTTGGAAGGTAAAAATTCCAAACTTAATGTCTACTATTACCATTTGTCTTTTCTTGACGGTAACAAATGGCTTTAAATTATTTGATCAGAACCTGGCACTTACTGCAGGTGAGCCTAAGCATGCAACCGAAATGCTTGCTCTTAATATTTACAATACCTTCTACGCTCGACAGGGAGCAAAGTGGATGGGTATCGGCCAGGCTAAAGCTGTTATTTTCTGCATTCTAGTTATTTGTATTGTCATGATTCAGCTGAGAGCCACCAGGTCAAGGGAGGTGCAGCAATAATGAAGCGCGATCAAATCATTAATAAAATTCTTGCTGTATTCTTTACCGTTCTTTCTCTTGCATGGATTTATCCAATGGTTATGATCTTGATGAATTCATTCAAGGAAGAAACAACTATTACTACATCTACGGCATTTGATTTTGTTACATCAGAGAACTCTGCAGGTTTTGCTAACTACATTGCCGCTTTAGAGAAGCAAGGTTTCTTAGCAGCCTTTGGATATTCTCTAGTAATTACCATCACATCTGTTGCACTGATTTTGGTGTGCTGCTCAATGTGTGCATGGTTTATTGTCCGTGTAAAAAATCGCATTAGCAACATTTTGTACTACCTGTTTGTTTTCTCGATGGTAGTGCCTTTCCAGATGCTTATGTTTACGCTGTCCAATATGGCAAATACGCTTGGATTTAATACTCCTTTCAATATTTGCTTTATTTATTTGGGCTTTGGCGCTGGTCTAGCAGTATTTATGTTTGCTGGATTTGTTAAGACCATTCCACTTGAGATTGAAGAAGCTGCAACTATTGATGGTTGCAACCCACTTCAGACGTTCTTCCATGTTGTTTTGCCTATTATGAAGCCAACGTATATTTCTGTTGGTATTCTCGAAACCATGTGGGTCTGGAATGACTATTTGCTTCCATATCTTGTACTGGATAGGACTAAATACCAAACTATTCCAATTTTGATTCAGTACTTTAGAGGTGGATATGGAAAAGTAGAGATGGGTCCAATGTTTGCCTGCATCATGATGGTTATTATCCCCATTGTCATTATGTATTTGCTGTGCCAGCGCTACATCATCAATGGTGTCATTTCTGGCGCGGTAAAAGGCTAAATCTCAATGTATTGCAGCAGACTATAGGCATTTCTGAAAGGTTTTATCATGGCAGAAATCGTTTTAAAGAATATAAAAAAGATTTATCCAAATGAGAAAAAGCGCAAGTCTCTCTTTGGTAAGAAAACTGAGCAGAAAAAGAGCAACCTTGAGGTAACTGAAGAGGGCGTTGTCGCTGTTCAGGATTTCAATCTCACTATTAAAGAGCACGAGTTTGTAGTCCTCGTTGGTCCTTCAGGTTGTGGAAAATCTACTACGCTGCGTATGATTGCAGGTCTAGAAGATATTTCTGCTGGTGAGCTTTATATTGACGGAAAGCTGGTCAATGACGTTGCGCCAAAAGACCGTGACATTGCAATGGTCTTCCAAAGCTATGCGCTGTATCCAAATATGACCGTCTACGACAACATGGCGTTTACCCTTAAGCTTAAAAAGGTTGATCCTCAAGTCATTGACGAGAAGGTCCGTGCAGCTGCAGAAACACTGGGCATTACGCCATATCTTGATCGTAAGCCAAAGGCGCTTTCTGGTGGTCAGCGTCAGCGTGTTGCAATTGGTCGCGCAATTGTCCGTGATCCAAAAGTCTTCTTGATGGATGAGCCACTCTCAAACCTTGATGCAAAGCTAAGAAATCAGATGCGTACAGAAATTATCAAACTTCGTCAAAAGGTCAATGGAACTTTTGTCTATGTTACACACGACCAAACAGAGGCTATGACCTTGGGTGATCGTATTGTCATTATGAAAGATGGCTTTGTTCAGCAAATTGGAACTCCTCAAGAAGTGTTCAATAGGCCCGCAAACCTCTTTGTTGCTGGTTTTATCGGCATGCCACAAATGAACTTCTTTGACGCACATCTTATCCGCGTGGACAATGAGTTCCATGTAGAGACAGAAAGCATGTCATTTGATATTTCTCCTGAGATGGCCAATCTGTTAGCACAGTCTTGGGTAGCTGCCCCTGCAACAGATGTTATTGTTGGCATTAGACCAGAGCAGATTTATCTGACTGAGCCAAATGAAATTGGCGCCTTCAAGGGCAATCTTGAAGTAAGTGAGCTTATGGGCTCCACAGTTCACCTTCATGTTCATACTGATGACGGCAACTTTGTTCTTATCGTTCCTGCAACTGAGCTTGCAAAACGAAACCTCAACATTGGCGACCAGGTATGGTTTAAATTTGAAGATAACGCCGTTCATCTCTTTGATAAGAACACGCAAGATAATCTAGTTAAGTATTAAAGCTTTGTACTGGCTTATCTTGAAAGAGATAAGCCAGTACTCTTTTTGCGAAAGAGGCAAGTATGGGACGAGCAAGCGGAGTACTTATGGCCGTTTCTTCTCTTCCAAATTCATATGGGATTGGCACGTTTGGCAAAGAAGCCTACGATTTTATCGATTTTCTCGTCAGAACTAAACAAAGGTATTGGCAGGTCTTACCTCTTACTACTACAAGTTATGGAGACTCTCCTTACCAGTCGTTTTCTGCAGCAGCAGGAAGTCCTTACTATATTGATCTAAAAGACCTTGAAAAACTTGGATATTTGAAGTCAGATGACTTTGAAGATGTTTCTTTTGGAACTAGTAAAACTTGCATTGATTATGGTGCGCTTTTTGTAAATCATCGTTGCTTGCTTAATCGTGCTTTTGATAGGTTTGTGCAAGATGTACCTGCTGATTTTGAGAAGTTCTGCTACGATCAGGCAGAGTGGCTTGATCCTTACGCGGAGTTCATGTCTTTGAAGGAAGAGTTTGGTCATAAAGCCTACTGGGAGTGGCCAAAACAATACCAGCAAAGAAATGAAACAACTGCACAAGAGATTAAGAAACTGCAAAAGTCAGTTTTGTATCACAAGATGACTCAGTATTTCTTCTTTACTCAATGGGCAAAGGTTAAGTCTTATGCCAATAAAAGGGGAGTACTTATAATCGGTGACCTTCCCATTTATGTCTCGCGCGATTCTGTTGAGATGTGGGCACAGCCAGAACTGTTTAAAACGGATGAAACAGGACGGCCTATTACGGTTGCGGGTACTCCTCCCGATCAATTTTCTTCTACCGGTCAATATTGGGGAAACCCCATTTATAACTGGGAGTATATGAAGAAATCGCATTATGCATGGTGGGTTTGGCGAGTAAAAACAAATCTTGAGATGTTTGATGTGCTTCGAATCGATCATTTTAGAGGCTTCGAGGCATACTGGGAGATTCCTTATGGAGCTGCGGAAGCTACAGAGGGCAAATGGACTAAAGGTCCAGATATGGAGCTGTTTGAGGAGCTAGAGAAACTGCTTGGAAAGCTTCCAATCATCGCAGAGGACCTAGGTCTGATTACACCAGAGCTTATTGTCATGCGAGAAAAAACTGGTTTCCCAGGAATGAAAATCTTGCAATACGGATTTGACGGAAAGCATGATTCAAGAGACCTTCCTCACAACTACACTGCAAATACCATTGCATATGTAGGAACACATGACAATCCAACGGCTCGTGGTTGGTACGAGACACAGGCTACTGATAGAGAGCGTGAGCAGGCAGATATCTACCTGCATCGCTCAAAAGATGAGCCAATTGGTGAGGCGCTTTCTCGTGGAATCGCAGCTTCTGTGAGTGACACTTGTATTCACACCATGCAAGATCTTCTCGGCTTAGACGATTCTGCACGCATGAATATTCCAGCTACCGTAGGCGGCAACTGGTGTTGGCGTATGAAGCAGGGAGCTATCACGCGTCACACAGAAGATTTCTTAAGAACTATCACTGAGATGTACTTCAGGGTGTACAAAGAGGAGAAGTAATGAACTTAGACACCTTATCTCTTCAACAATTTGGTCAGCCACTGTCTGAAATTACTGACAGTCAGGTTTTTGAATTACTGCTTCAGGTGGTTAAGAGTAAGTCAGACGCTCTACCATTAAACAATGGTAAGAAGAGGCTTTACTACATCTCTGCAGAGTTTCTCATTGGAAAGCTGCTTTCAAATAACCTCATTAATCTGGGAATTTATAACGAGGTAAAAGAGCAGCTCTCTAAAGCAGGTCATTCGCTCGAAGACATCGAAGAGCTCGAAGTTGAGCCTTCGCTTGGAAACGGTGGCCTTGGTCGATTGGCAGCATGCTTTATCGATTCTATGTCAACTCTTGGCCTGCCAGGCGATGGTGTGGGTCTTAAGTATCATTTTGGCCTCTTCCATCAGAAGTTTTTAGACAGACAGCAAACCACTGTCCCAGACGCTTGGCTTTCTGATGACAGGTGGCTTGAAGATGAGAAGACGTCATTTACCGTGGAATTTGGGGATTTCTCGGTGACGTCTGATCTCTATTCCATTGACGTTTTGGGATATGACCGAACAAAGAAAAACAGACTTCGTTTGTTTGACTTGCAAAGCATTGATGACTCACTAGTTTCTGATGACGCTATTGATTTTGATAAGACTGCATTAAAAAAGAATTTAACGCTCTTTTTGTATCCCGATGATTCTGATGAAGATGGCCAGCTTCTTCGCGTTTATCAGCAATATTTTATGGTTTCTAATGCTGCGCAGCTGATTGTTAAAGAGGCGGTTGAGCGCGGTAGCAATATTCACGACCTTGCTGACTATGTTGTGATTCAGATTAACGACACGCACCCAACAATGGTAATTCCAGAGCTTATTCGTATCTTGACTGAGAAATACGAAATCTCGTTTGAAGAGTCTGTAGACATTGTTTCTTCACTGGTCGCGTACACAAATCATACGATTTTGGCAGAGGCTCTTGAGAAATGGCCCCTTAAATTCATCGAGGAAGTTTCCCCAAAGATTGCTTCGATTATCAAAAAGCTTGATCAGCGCATCCGTAGTACCGTTGCAGATCCAAGTGTACAAGTCATCATTGATAAGAAAGTTCACATGGCTAACCTTGCCATTCATTACGGCTTTAGTATCAATGGTGTTGCAGCACTTCATACTAAGATTTTGGAAGAGACAGAACTCAAGCCATTCTTTGATTTGTATCCAGAAAAGTTCTCAAACAAGACTAATGGAATTACGTTCCGTCGCTGGTTAATGGATTGTAATCCTGAGCTCGCAGATTATCTTGATACGTTATTAGGAGATAGTTGGAGAACAACTGCTCATCTCGAGGGACTTTTAGAGTATCGAGACAACGAAGAGGTCCTCAATAAACTACAAGACATCAAGCAAGCTGCTAAAGATCGAATGGTCAAATTTTTGCTGGACAATCAAGATGCAAAAGTTAATGCCGACTCCATTATTGATGTCCAGGTGAAGCGTTTCCACGAATATAAGCGTCAGCAAATGCTATTGCTTTATTTGATTTGGAAATATTTTGATATTAAGTCCGGACACCTTCCAAAGCATCCTATTACTGTCATTTTTGGTGGTAAGGCTGCACCAGCATACGTGGCTGCTCAAGATATCATTCATGCAATTCTTGTACTCTCGTCTTTGATTGCAAACGATGCAGCTGTTTCACCATATCTTCAGGTGATAATGATTGAGAATTACAACGTTACTGCCGCTGAGCACGTTATTCCAGCAGCGGATGTCTCAGAGCAGATTTCGTTAGCTTCTAAGGAGGCTTCTGGAACTTCCAACATGAAGTTCATGCTTAACGGCGCTGTTACCGTTTGCACAGTTGATGGTGCAAATGTAGAAATTGCCGACTTGGTAGGCGAGGAGAATATCTACACGTTTGGCGCGTCAAGCGATGAGGTTGTGGACCTCTATGAGCGCAAAGGGTATAAAGCAAAAGAGTTTTATGAGAAACCTCAGATTAAACCACTTGTTGATTTCTTAATCAGTCCAGAATTTATTTCTCTTGGAAATAAGGAACGCCTGGAGCGACTTCACAAAAACCTGTGCTCAAAAGATTGGTTCATGACGCTTCTTGATTTGGAGGCATTCATTTCAACAAAAGAGCGCGTGTTTAATGACTATGAGGATAGGAGAGCGTGGCTTCAGAAGTCTCTTGTCAATATTGCTATGGCAGGAACATTCTCATCTGATAGAACTATCGCTGAATATAACGATGAGATTTGGCATCTTACCCCTGATAAGTAATGTAAGCAGTACAGACAAGTAAACCACTGCTTAAGCCTAAGCCAGCGGTCTAATGCAGTCTTAACGAGTAATCTAAGCGAACGGCCTAGACAAGTAGTCTAGGCCGTTTGAATGTGTCCCTTTAACGGTTTAATGTACAAAAATGATATTTGATATGTCCTCGTCTGCACGAGAATGTATGAAATGAGCTATGGTATATGCATAAATATTCACCCTTCACGTTGAAAGAAGGATGTATGAACGGTACTTCTGTTAGAAGCGTAAGAAGCGCTTGGTTTTCTCGCTTTACGGTTTTAGCAATTTGCATGCTTTTTGTGGGCGCAATTCTGGCGTTTGCCTTTCCACGCACGGCATTTGCTGCTGACCCAACAGTTTATTCCGAAGATGTGGACGGCGCTCCGCTGGACGGTACACATACCTCGGCAAATCCATTCCCAGATTTTATCTCTGATGCTGAGATTCAGGCAGAGATTAATGCTCAGGCTGCCAAGCCACGAGAGGACCGTACAGGTGTTATCGCGCGTTATTACTGGGTAAAGCCTGATGGCACTGCGCTCAAGCTGGACATGGATCCAACTAAATATTCCGTTGCTCAGATGATTGCTGAAGGCGGAGAAATTCGTGCGTACTACGTCCTTCTCGGCGATGCAGAGAATTTGATCAACTTCCCACAGAACGATCCAAATGGTTATGGCCTGCGCAAGGTAGCTGTCTCAGCTCATGCTGCCGTTGATACCTACAAGCCAATGGATGCAACAGGTGCTCTTTCGGGTGGTGGTCCAAAGACCAATTTGATGTTCACTGTCAAGGTAAATGGCCAGTCCATCATGGGTGGTAATTCATATGAGGAGCCCGCTGCTGTATTTACCGCACCAGTTACAGCTCGTCAGTACATTGAGTTCTCCGCGCCATTGAACATCTCTGATAGGTCTTATCAGCTGGGAATTCAGGGTGGCATTAAGAAATCTTGGGGAGGCACTCACGCATACACCAAGCGTTATCCTGCGCGAGTCATTGATACCGCAACAGCTGTGTATCACTATGTCGATGACCTTGCGTACAGGCAGCTTAACGGCCTTGGCCTCAGTGATCCTATTGCTCAAAGAAATGCTGGTCTTCCTATTTATGGTAATGGCGCAGTAAGCGTTCTTGGTCTTGATGATCTTGCTGCTACGTATACAACTTCTGCAGCGTTTGAGGATCGTCAGGTATCTGCTCGTTACAACACAAAGGGTCATGTCGTGTATATGCCTGAGTATGCTGGCGTTACTGCAGATGACTCTGTTGCTGGCGGTAATAAATTTGAGACCGATCCATCAACCAACATGTTGCTGACTACTGTTCGCAAGTCAGTCGACGAGATCAAGGCTGCGGGACCTGGTGATTCTTACGTTTATATTGCAAACGATATCGACGTTCCAGAGGGAACATCTCTTGCAATTGGTACGTATAACTCTGGTCCTCGCGATAATTCCGTTTTGGCTCCTGGCTTCAATGCAGACGGTTCTGTAAACCGTACTAGGCAGTATTACCTCACGTATCGTGCAGTTCCATCTCCTTTAAAGCTTGTGAAGATTGACTCTGACGATGCTTCCAAGCCTGTTGCCGGTGCAACTTATAGCTTCTATAAGGCTGACGGTACACTGGTCAAAGAGGGAATCACTACTCGCGCTGATGGCACTTTCATATCCGGTGATATTCTTACAAAGACAGAGCTAACCGCACTGGTTCAGAATACCGCGGCTACTGCAGACCTACTGACCAAGGGCATTTATCAGGATGGAGATAAGTTCTATCTGACACCGGGCGATTATTATCTGGTTGAGACCGCATCTCCTGAAGGATATGAGCTCAATACAAATCAGATTCCATTTACCGTAGCTCCTGCAACATTTAACGCTGCAGATGAGACTATTGTTCCTGCGGAAGTTACCACAGCTGATAAGCCAATTACTCCTACACCAACCCCAACGCCAGATCCTAATCCAGAGCCAAAGCCTAAGACTCCTAAGAAGAAAAGGTCTAACCTGCCAGATACCGGCGATGCAATGTCCATTGCAAGCGCACTTGCAGCTGCAGGTATTATTGCTTCTGGTCTTGCGTACTCTGTAAAGGTTCGTCGTTAGTTTTGACGTATAGATCACAAGTGCAAAGAAGGCTGTGCTTCGCACAGCCTTCTTTTTTGCTGGTAAAGCAGAGTGGGGTAGATGCTTAGTTGGGCGTTGGTCTGCGCAGTCTGTGTAATCAACGCTGTTTGAGGCAAAACATATCCTCAAGTGGTAAAAAATCCGTTTAGTTGGAGATTTCATTTTTCTGCATACAACGTTTGCCCAGATAAAAGTT
>CALKRF010000018.1 GCA_937990665.1 uncultured Atopobium sp. | reverse complement strand
CAGCTTTATTCATCTGAACAAGAATAATTCCCAGGAAGATAAGCTGAAGAATCATTGGCGTAATTACCATAGGCTGAGATGAAAGCTGCGATACAAAAACCCATTCAATGGTAAAGAGAATGAGCTCAATACCAGCAACAAGACGGACAATGCCGTGGGTTTTCTCAAAGTCTTTAGCCAAACTAATGCATTTCTGAAGAATATAGCAGCAATAAACTGCCATTAAGCTGCACAACAGAAGCACAATCATGCTTGAAGAGAAACGACCATAGCCAACTGAGAAGGCAAAAATGACAATTCCAGCAACGCCCAGCGCGCCAAGCATAGAGGAAAGGGCCATCATCAACTTAGTTCCGCGATCCATACAAACCCCCAACAAGTCAGTTCACAAAGAAAAACGTACACAAGAGGAGCTAGAACAATAAGAAAACTTACTTGGCTTCGAGAGATTTTTTGACTTTATGAGATCCTCGAGCAACAGCGCTTGCCATTGCCAATAGAGCAAACAGCTCAATAAACTGCAACGTTACAGAAGGAGTCATAATCAACTGAGCCACAACAGTTACTGCCAAGACCACACATGATCCAAAAATCATAGGATAGGCTGCTGCAGCCCTATTAGGAACATTAGCCTCTCTAGCTGCATAACCACCAGTTAGAAGCGAGATCATACTTGCAAGCAAAAGAAGAGCGGAATCAATTGATGGACCAGCACCAATTACAAGAACCGCAACATTAACAAGACCTAAAAGTCCGCCAACCAAAAGCGCCAGACTAAAGAGCTTCATTTTGCGAGTCTCAGGAGTCATATATCCCCTATCTATCAAATATCACTTTGGCTATTGTACCCGTCTTTTATATAAATTAAGTAATCGAATCATTGAACGGTAGAGAGTTTCGGTAAAAGAAATGGCGAGAAAACCAAAGGGTTTCTCGCCACATGTGTGTTTGGTGGGCCCAGAGGGATTTGAACCCCCAACCCAGGGATTATGAGTCCCCTGCGCTAACCGTTGCGCCATGAGCCCGTAAGAAAAAAGCGGCGACTGATGCCGCCGCCAGAATTCGTGGTGGAGAATAGGGGGATCGAACCCCTGACCTCATGACTGCCAGTCATGCGCTCTCCCAGCTGAGCTAATTCCCCGAACGTGGTGCGGAAAATACTATAGCAAACCAAAGCTCTGTTTTTCTCGACAATTTTCTAATTGGTTGTATATTTTAAAGCTCGCGCTCTGGAAGAATCTTCTCTGCCAACCAAGAAGCAACCTCATCAAGGGCAACCTCAAAGCGCTCACCGGTAGCCCGCTCTTTGACTTCTGCAATGCCATTTGCAACGCCCTTCTTGCCCACAATTACCTGCCATGGGAAACCGATAAGGTCTGCATCAGCAAACTTGACACCAGGACGCTCTGCACGGTCATCAACAACAGTCTCAAGACCAGCAGCAACGCAAGCGTCAGCTACAGAACCTGCTGCATCCCAAATCTCTGGGTCTTTGTCAGAAAGACAAAGAACAGAAACCTCATAAGGAGCAACAGAGACTGGCCACTTGATGCCCTTCTCGTCATTGTATTGCTCAACAACAGCAGCAAGCAGCCTGGAAACACCAATGCCGTAGCAGCCCATAACCAGAGGCTTATCCTCGCCGTTTTCGTCGGTGAAGGTAGCGTTAAGAGCTGAAGAGTACTTGGTGCCAAGCTGGAAGACCTGGCCAACCTCAATACCGCGAGCAGCATGCAGAGGAAGACCACACTCAGGACAAATATCGCCCTCCTGAGAAGTGACAAGGTCTTTCCACTCGTTAATCTCAAAGTCACGGCCAAGCTCAACGTGATCAAGGTGGTAGTCTGCCTTATTAGCACCGCAGAGCCACCACTGAGTATCCTCAAGAGAGAGGTCTCCAACAACGCGGATACCCTCAGGTAGACCAACAGGTCCAATGAAGCCCTTGATGAGGCCATACTCTTCAAGCTCTTCATCGGTCATCATGTGATAGTCACCAAAGACGTGCTCAGCTTTAACTTCATTGAGCTCATGTGTGCCTGGAACAAAGCACACAACTGGCTTACCGTTTCCGTCAACAAGAGCTAGAGCCTTACGAGTTGCTGCAGGTGAAACGTGAAGGAACTCAGCTACATCATCAATGGAGCCAATACCAGGGGTGTGAATCTCACACATCTTGCCAGACTCACGCTCTTCTACGTTGATCTTTGCTGCAGCTGCCTCAGTATCTGCAGCATAGCCGCAATCGCAATAGACTAGGCTTGCCTCGCCAGCCTCTGCCAGCGCCATAAACTCAACAGAGGTGTCTCCACCAATCTGACCAGAGTCTGCAACTACCTGCAGAGCCTTAAGACGTGTGCGGTCACAAACGTTCTGGTAAGCAACCTTCTCCTGGTCATAGCACTCTTGCAGCGACTCTTGATTTGCCGAGAAGGAATATCCGTCTTTCATAATGAACTCACGGCCACGCATAAGACCAAAGCGTGGACGACGCTCGTCACGGAACTTATCCTGAATCTGATAGAGCGTTACAGGAAGCTGCTTATAGCTCTTGAGCTCATTTCTAATAAGGTCTGTGAAAGTTTCCTCGTGAGTTGGGCCAAGAGCAAACTGACGATCATGACGGTCATGCATACGCATGAGCTCATCACCATAGACGTCCCAACGACCAGACTCTTCCCAGAGCTCAGCGGGGGTCATAATAGGAACAAGAATCTCCTGAGCACCAATGCCATCCATCTCATCGCGGATGATGGCCTCAATCTTTAAAAGAGAGCGCCATGCAAGTGGCAGATAAGAGTAGAGGCCTGCAGCGGTCTTTCTGATCATGCCAGCACGAAGGAGCAGGCGGTGACTTGCAAGTACAGCCTCAGCTGGGTCTTCTTTGAGTGTTGGTGCATACAAAGAAGACATGCGCATCCAGTGCTTCAAGGTAGTTTCCTTTCAATATGAAGTAATACGTATAGTTTACTTATTTTTTGCCAAAACGATTCTCAATTTCGGCGAATAACTCATCAACAATCTTATCTTCAGGAACTTTTCTAATAGGATTGCCGTTTTCAAACAACACTGCCTGGCCTTTGCCACAGGCTACACCAAGGTCAACACCCCTAGCTTCACCAGGTCCATTAACAACACATCCCATGACTGCTACAGAAATTGGAGCACGAACGCCATCCAGGCGCTTGGTAACTTCTTCTGCAATAGGAATCATGTCAACGCCACACCTGCCACAGGTGGGGCAACTCACCAGCTCTGGTTTAATGCGACGCATACCAAGAGCTGCAAGAAGTTCCCATGCTACGTGCACTTCTTCTACGGGATCGGCCGTCAGAGAAAGACGCATGGTATCGCCAATACCGCTCTCAAGCAAAATGCCCACCGCAGCAGAATTCTTTACCGTTCCCTGCCTTAACGCGCCGGCTTCTGTAACGCCTACATGCAGAGGAATCTGTGGAAGCTCCTTGGAGAGCGCTCGATATACCGCAAGCGTAGTGGGAACATCGTGAGCTTTTGCAGACAAGACAATGTCGTCAAAACCGCGAGAAGAAAAATGCTCTACAAAAGACTTTGACGACGCAACGAGTTTCTCGACAAGGGTCATATCTTGTCTTGTATCAAATTCTTTAGCAAGAGAGCCTGCGTTAACGCCAATTCTAATGGGAATATGAGCCTCTTTAGCTGCCTCAATGACAGCATCAACACGCTCCATAGAGCCAATGTTTCCTGGGTTAATACGTAGCGCTGCCGCACCTCGCTTTGCAGCTTCAAGCGCAAGCTTATAGTCAAAGTGAATGTCAGCAACAACAGGAAGTGGCGAATATTTACAAATCTCTTCAAAGCCGTCGAGGGCCTTTGCGTCTGGAATTGCCACACGGATAATCTCGCACCCTGCCTCGGCAAGCCCCTTGATCTGAAGGAGCGTTGCGTCTGGATCGTCTGTTTTAGTGGTGCACATAGACTGAACGGAAACGGGAGCGCCGCCACCAACCTGGACAGATCCAACCATGACGGGATGAGTTTTTGTGCGAGCAATTTCAGACATAAAATCAGCTACCTAAAAAGTAAATGAAGAATATCGTTTCTCAGTGCAACAACAAAGACAAACAGGAAAAACGCCAGTCCAATATAAGACAAAATGTTTTGAACCTTGATAGATAGAGGCTTTCTAATAATCACCTGAATTACCTCAATCAGAATCTTTCCGCCATCAAGAGGTGGAATAGGTAAAAGATTCATGAATCCAAGTGACATAGAAATAGCTGCTACCAGCATAATAAGGGTCGAGAAACCCTCTGCAGCAGCTTCTGATGCCATTACAGAAATTCCTACAACAGAAGACGACTGATTGAGAACTTCCATGGTCTGCGTTGGGATGAGCAGTCTGAGCGCAAACTGACCAACCTGCGCGGCATACGATACAGCTGCAGCTGATGCGTCAATAAACGAGAAGTGATAGGTGGTCATGACAGGTGTCACGCCGATGATTTTATCGTCAGGACGCAAAACAGGCTTAATGGTAGTTTCAAGTTGAATGCCATTGCGCTCATACGTGACTGGGATATCCTTGCCTCCATTGGACATTGCATCTTTGATAGCAGCAGTAAGGTCTTCCCAAGTATGTACCTCTACCTTGTTAAAGGTAAGAATAGTGTCTCCGGCAGTAAGGCCTGAAATAGCAGCAAGAGAGCCAGATTCAACAGAGCCCAGCTGTGCTTTGTTTTGAGCAGCTGGAATGCCAACAAACATCAAAGAGTCAACTACCAGTACAAAGGCCAGCGCAATGTTGACCAAGGGTCCACCCAAAATCATGAGCAGGCGCTTGGGGACATTTACACCAACATACGTATGAGCCTTCTCTTGAGCAAAAAAATCATCAGCGGACATCTGTGGAACACGAGGCTCCCCTGCTGCCGTTGAACCTTCAAGCTCAAAGTTGTGACCGCGATCATACTCACAGCGAAGCTCAGCGTCTCTCGCAAGCGTCTGAAATGTGGTGTACGCCAGCTCATCTGACTCTTTGACAAGCTCAATGGAACCCCAATCTGCAAGGGTGTACAGCAGATTGTAGGCACGCTCATCCTCACAGTTAAGTTTTGCTGCAAGAGCGCCAACCTCAAGTGAACCTGCCTCTTGAACGCTCATCAGAGCTTGTGGAAGCAGCTCATCTAGCTCGCCTTCCATACCGCAGATGCGCGTATAGCCACCAAAAAGAAGTGGAGTCACGCCAACCTCAGTACCATATTTTTTGCTCTTATGAGAAAGCTTGTACTTGAACGGCATGCCCAAGAAAAACTCAGTTACACGGACGCCACACAGGCGAGCCATACCGTAATGACCAGCCTCGTGAACAAATACAAGGAGCGAGAGGACCAAGAGTCCCCAAAAAATTGGTGAAAGAATAGCTAACAAATTCACAAAATTCCTATCCCACAAAAGAACGGGCTAAAGCTCGTGCCTCTGCGTCTACAAGCGTCAATTGTTGAAGGTCTTCTACCCTTTGAACTTCAGAGGCATTCATAGTCTCAGCAACAATGCGCTCAATATCAAGAAATGAACATCTTCCTCGTCTAAATGCATGGTTAGCAACTTCATTAGCTGCATTCATAATGCAAGGAAGCGTTCCGCCAACAGTTCCTGCATGACGAGCAAGAGCTAGGCATCCAAAGGTCTTCTCGTCAGCATAATCGCCTGTGAGAGGAGTGGTTTCTTGCCACTTAACCGGCTTTGCAATTGCAGGCCAACGATGTGGATAGCTCAGCGCAAACTGGATAGGCAGCCTCATATCAGAGGCTCCGAGCTGCGCTTTAACAGAGCCGTCAACAAACTCAACCATAGAGTGAATGCGACTCTGACGATGTACCAACACCTCAAGCTTATCCATTGGAGTGTCAAAGAGGTGATGAGCCTCAATGAGCTCAAGACCCTTATTCATGAGCGTGGCGCAATCGATGGTAATCTTGGCGCCCATCTTCCAGGTTGGATGTGCCAAGGCGTCGTTGGCCGAAACGTGTTTGAGCTGCTCGCGAGAATATCCGAAGAACGGACCACCAGAGCAGGTAAGCCAAATCCTCTGGATATCAGCGGGGTTCTCGCCAATAAGGCACTGGAAGATGGCACTGTGCTCAGAATCAACGGGAATGAGCTGACCAGGCTTGACCAGAGGCATCAGGAGGTCTCCGCCAACAACAATTGACTCCTTGTTAGCATAAGCCAGCACTTTGCCAGCCTTCACAGCGGCCAGACCAGCGTAAATGCCAGCCTCTCCCACTACTGCATTGACTACGCAGTCAACCTCATCCAGCTCAGCAAGCGCCTGAACGGCCTCAGGGCCAAAGCTTGCTTTGCAGCCTTGAGGCAAGCTGTCGAGAAGAGCGTTGCCCTTGACACTTACATCGGCAAAAGCAACGTATTTGCAGTTGAACTCAGCTGCTGCCTTCACGGCAAACTCAACCGACGACCTCACCGCAAGGGCTGCAACCTCCACCTTTTGCGGGAAATGACGGCATACATCAAGCGTCTGCATACCAACAGAACCCGAAGCTCCAAGGACAGCAACACGCAGAGGCTCATGCCTTACAGCACGAGGCGCGGTATCTTCAAAAATGCTCAAAACCTATGCTCCAAACGGCAGCGCAATAGGTAGCTTGACCTGGCTAAAGAGCACGGCAAGCTGGAAGAGAAGAAACGCTGCCATAGTTCCAAAAATCATCGAATCGGTTCTATCAAGTAGGCCACCATGACCAGGCATAATTGAACCAGAATCCTTGAGGCCCACTCCTCGCTTAATGCGAGACTCAAAGAGGTCTCCAACAACAGAGAAGATGCCTTCTGTTACACCAAAGAGCAGCGCAAACAGTGGATTCATATTAATTGCACCAAAAACTGCCATCAAGAACCACACAAGCATTGAACCTAAAAGACCACCGTAGAAGCCCTCCCAACTCTTATTTGGAGAAATCCTCGGCGCCAGTTTATGCTTGCCAAATTTAGATCCAAACAAATACGCAAATGAATCGTTAGCCCACACAGAGAGCATAACAGCAAGCGTAATCCAAGGAATAGAAAAGCTTGGCTCTGTGGACCTCAAAAGCACTACCGTTGAAAGTGAAAGCGAGGTATACAGTGGTCCAAAAGCTGTAACTGCCACGTCTGCAAGGTTAGCTCGTGGTGTAAAAACATACCAAAGTCCGCAAAGAATAATCAAAAGCAGAGAAAATACCAGCGGAAAGACATGACCAAAGTACGCAATTATGGGAAAAATAAGCGAGAAGACAAGGCCAAGAGGCTCGTTTGGCATACGTCCGCCCATACGGCAAATATGGAAGAACTCAGAGCAGCAGAGCCATGCCATGCCAGCAATCAAAACAATAGTGGCTTCTTTGCCAACAAACAGCGCAGCAAGCACAATAGCAGCATAAATTACGCCAGACAGAGTCCTTGTCAAAAGCTTCTCGGTAACGCCACGAACTCGCTGACCCATAAGGTTACCAGCGGCTCGTTGCAGCTCTTTAAGTGAGCGACGAATCTCCAGCTTTTCAATCTGTCTATCAATTCCAACGCTACCTGTTTCTTCAGGATTAGGCTGAGCATCAGCATCAATCCTAGAGGTAGGCCTTCTGGAATCGCGCGTATTGTCCACCACTATTTCACTCCTCCGAATCGCCTTTCGCGACCCTGATAGTCCTTAATGGCGCGCAAAAAATCCCACTTAGAGAAGTCAGGCCAGTAAGTTTGCGTGACATACAGCTCCGAGTAAGCCAGCTGCCATAGCAAATAGTTAGAAAGCCTCAGCTCTCCTGACGTACGAATCAACAGGTCTGGATCAGGAAGACCTGCCGTATAGAGGTTCTTCTCAAAATCTGCTGGAGTCACCGAGTCAGCGGACACGGTGCCCTCAGCAATTTGATGAGCGAGAAGAACAGCTGCCCTGGTTAGCTCTGCACGAGAGCCATAGTTAACAGCAAGCGCAAACGTCATACCAGTGTTTTGCGCAGTCTCATCAAGTCCGCGCTGGAAGGTCTTGCGGGTCTTCTCTGGCAAAGCCTCAAGGTCACCAAAGAAACGCAGCTTAACGTTTTCTTGGTGGAACAGTGGAAGCTCTTTAAGAAGCGTCTCTGCAAACAGACGCATGAGCAAGTCAACCTCACGCTGAGGACGTTTCCAGTTTTCTGTGGAGAACGCGTAAACTGACAAAACATCCAATCCAAGGCGCACACTTGTAGTAACAGCCTCACGCAAAGAAAGAACACCGGCCTTATGACCTTCGGTTCTGTCAAGTCCGCGAGCCGTAGCCCATCTACCGTTTCCATCCATAATGATGGAAACGTGAGACGGAATAGTTTCTAAATTGATATCAGAAAGACTGATATCTTCTGGTGCGTCAGAGAAATACTGGACGAGCTTGTCTGTATCAAACTGCACTTAAATCTCCATGATTTCTGAAGTCTTGGTCTTAAGAAGGGACTCAATCTGAGCAATATAGGTATCGGTCAGCTTCTGAATACCGTTCTTCTCGCGCTTCTGATCGTCCTCAGAGAGTTCCTCATCGCGCTCAATCTTGCCATTAACGTCACGACGGACGTTACGAACAGCTACGCGAGCTTCCTCAGCAATCTGAGAGCACTCTTTAGCAAGCTCACGACGGCGCTCCTCGGTTGGCATTGGGAAAGGAAGCCTGATAGCAGAGCCATCATTAGATGGAGTAATACCAAGGTCAGAAGTCTCAATGGCCTTCTCGATACTCTTTAGAGCAGTCTTATCCCATGGCTCAACAAGCAGCATAGATGCCTCAGGAACCTTGATAGCTGCAAGCTGAGAAATTGGGGTTGGCTGGCCATAGTAGTCTACCTTGATGTGATCAAGCGCATGTGGATTTGCGCGACCAGTACGAACACGACCAAAGTTATTCTTAAGTGCCTCGATGCACTTCTCCATAGACTGCTTAGCTTTATCAGAATGAACGCTCATTAGTCCTCCTCAACGACAGTAGTACCGACTTCTTCTCCGGAAATTGCCTTCATGAAAACGCCTTCAGACTGCATGTCAAATACAAGAATTGGCATCTTATTGTCTTTGCACAGCGCAATTGCTGCAGCGTCCATAACCTTAAGTTCTTTGGCGAGAACATCTTTGTAAGTGACGGTGTCATACTTAACTGCATCTGCATGAGTAACTGGATCGCAGTCGTAAATACCATCTACCTTTGTTGCCTTCATCAGTGCCTCGGCACCAATCTCGCAAGCACGAAGAGCTGCAGCAGTATCAGTGGTGAAGTAAGGGTTACCGGTACCTGCAGCAAAGATGACAATACGACCCTTCTCAAGGTGCCTAATAGCACGACGGCGAATATAAGGCTCTGCAACCTGAGCCATGGAAATTGCACTCATAACACGGCAATCCATGCCATTGCGCTCAAAACAATCCTGGAGTGAGAGAGCGTTGATTACTGTTGCAAGCATGCCCATATTATCGCCCTGGGCACGATCCATGCCAGCTGCTGCCTGAGAAACACCTCTAAAGATGTTTCCGCCGCCAACAACAATGGCAACCTGAACGCCAGACTCCCAAACAGGCTTAATTTCTTTAGCAAGCATTTCTGGAATTGAAGGGTCAATACCAAAGGATTGCTCACCCATCAATGCTTCACCAGAAAGCTTTAAAAGTACTCTTTTGTATTTAGCTGAAGACAAAGCTTCCTCGCTCTCTCCGTTTGCCATAGTTGTAATAATTTTAACAAACGACACCGTAAGTTTTGCAGGAATCGCGGTAAAAAAAGAGCCGGTTGAAGACAACCGGCTCAAAATAATTGAAGTAAAAAGTCTTACTCTTCACCAAAAGCAAAACGTACGAAGCTGACAATCTTAACCTCGTCGTCAACCTTCTTGGAGAGCAGCTTTGCGTACTCAGAAATGGTCATATCTGGGTCCTTAACAAATGCCTGCTCAGTAAGGACGTACTCCTTGTAGTACTTCTCGAGACGACCATAGGCCATCTTCTCCTGAATAGCCTCAGGCTTGCCGGACTCAGCTGCCTGTGCCTTGTAAATGGAGAGCTCGTGATCAACGATGTCCTGTGGAACATCCTCACGGCGAGCAGCAACTGGAGCAGCTGCAGCTACCTGCATTGCAACGTCGTGTGCAAAGTTCTTGAAGTCCTGAGACTCAGCGGTCTCTGGCTTGTTGAACTCAAAGGTAACAATGTCAGCAAGCTTGCCACCAAGGTGGATGTAGCTAGCAAGTGCGCCGTTTGCAGCCTCAACACGCTGGAAACGAAGAACGCGCATGTTCTCGCCGATGTTGTGGATCTTATCGGTGATTGCCTCGTCAACGGTCTCGTCGCCAAGCTTAGCAGCCTTGAGCTCCTCAACGTCAGCTGGGTTGCTCTCAACGACAACTGCAGCAAGATCGCCAGCAAAGCCGGTGAACTGTGGGTTTGTACCTACAAAGTCAGTCTCGCAGGAGAGCTCGAGGATTGCGCCAGTCTTGCCGTCTGGGCTGATGAAAGTTGCAATGGTGCCCTCGTTGGTGTCACGGCCAGCACGCTTAACTGCCTTAGCAACGCCCATAGTACGAAGAATATCTACTGCCTTCTCAATATCGCCCTCAGCCTCGACGAGTGCCTTCTTGCACTCCATCATAGGAGAGCTGGTCATATCACGAAGCTGCTTAACAAGTGCTGCGGTAATTTCTGCCATGTTTTCCTCCCAAAAATCTACTGAATAACTAAATTATTTAACCCGTTGCTAAGAGTTACTCAGCAGCTGGGGTCTCGGACTCAGCGCCCATCTCTTCAGCAGAAATCTGCTCCTTGCCGCTACCTGCAAGAATTGCGTCTGCAGCAAGCTGGCACATAAGAGAAATGGAACGAATAGCATCGTCATTTGCAGGAATGCCGTAATCAACAACATCTGGATCAGAGTTGGTGTCAAGCAGGGAGACAACTGGGATGTGAAGACGGTTTGCCTCACGGATTGCGTTCTCTTCACGCTTGGAATCAACAACAAAGAGAGCCTGTGGAAGAGAAGTCATATCACGGACGCCACCGAGGTTAAGCTGAAGCTTCAGAAGCTCCTTGTTCTTAAGAGCCTGCTCCTTCTTAGGAAGAGTTGCCATACGGCCATCCTCTACCATTGCCTCAAGCTCCTCAAGGCGCTTGATGCGGGAACGCATGGTGACAAAGTTGGTGAGCATACCACCAAGCCAACGCTGGTTGATGTAAGGCATGTTTGCACGAGCTGCCTCAGTAGCGATTGGCTCCTGAGCCTGCTTCTTGGTGCCGACGAAGAGAACGCGGCCACCCTTAGATGCAACATTCTTCAGGAAAGTGTAAGCAGCATCTGCGCCAAGCATGGTCTGCTTAAGGTCAAGAATGTAAATGCCGTTGCGCTCACCAAAGATGTATGGCTTCATCTTAGGGTTCCAACGACGAGTCTGGTGACCATAGTGGCAACCAGCATCCAGAAGAGTCTGAATAGTAATCTTTGCAGCCATTTTTACCTCCATTGGTTGTTCCTCCGTACGAGTTCAAGCCTTGTTAAAACCACCCAACACCTGGCTTAGCGTTAGGCACCGCGGCAAACAAGTAGTCGTACGTGCGATTTTGTGCTGTTTGGTAACAGCATGTTGTGCTTCTACACAACTTTTGAAAGTATAACAGGAAAACAAGGGCTGCGTCTATAAAGAATTTAGACCATAACCTCTACAAATACTGCACAAATACATTCACCTTCCAAGTGCAAAATCTTCCGTAACAAAGCACGGTTTATTTTGATCTTGGATGAGCTGCCTTTGCTGCTTCTTTAAGTCTATCAACTGACAAATGCGTATACACCTGCGTAGTTGAGAGCGACTCATGGCCTAAAAGTTCCTGGACAATACGCAAGTCTGCTCCACCGCCAAGAAGCTCCGTGGCGTACGTATGCCTCATTGCATGTGGAGAAAGTGAGCTGTCTAGTCCTGCAGCCACTAAATACGACGAGAAAACCTTGCGCAAAGAATCAGCGCTCATGTCATTTCCTCTGACAGAAATAAAGAGAGCTGAGTGTGCACGACCAGTTTTGTCTTTTAACAAGAGCGTAGGACGAGAAGACCTAAGGTACTTTTTAAGCCACTCAATTGCAGACTCATATAACGGAACAATTCGCTCTTTAGAACCCTTACCAAAGAGACGTACTGTTCCATTTTGTAAATCAATCTGCTCAAGCTTAAGCGTTGCTACCTCAGAAATACGAGCACCTGTTGCATACAAGAACTCAAGAAATGCTCTATCCCTCAGACCTACTGCTGTTGAGGTATCACATGATTCCAAAAGCCTATTTACATCAGAGTCAGTCATGGTATGTGGAAGATTACGTGGCGCTCGAGGATTACTAAGTGCAAGAGCGGGATCAGTTGCAATCAGTTTTTCTCGCTGCATCCACTTGTAAAAACTACGTAATGCAGACAGGTGTCTGTTAAGCGTTTTAGCTGAATATTGAGTTTGTTTGAGGTAGGCCAAATACAAGCGAAGGTTTCTGTGGTCAACCTTAGTTACCTCCACGCCTTCCCTGCTACACCACTGCTGAAATGCTAAAAGATCAGTTTGATATGACCTTAAAGTATTCTCAGAAAGATTCCTCACCTTGCTTAAATACTCAATAAATTGTTCAACGTGACTTACCTGCGCTTTAGAAATGCCCACATTAATCACGCTTTACGCAATCAAAGAGTTCGTGGCGAGAGGCAAGATACTCATCAAAATCTTTATGAGCGCGCTCCGCCATCTTCTGACGGCGCTCATCTTTTCTTTTAATGCGCTCGTCCAATGGCTCAAAAATTCCAAAATTAACATGCATAGGCTGGTAATCTTTGGTATTTGGATTTGTTGCATATCCCACAAGAGAGCCAAACGAGGTTGTTAAAGGAAGCTTGACTTCCTCTTTGCCTAACAGACGAGCGTACATGTTAAGCGCTGCAAGCAAACCTGAGGCAATCGCCTCAACATAGCCTTCTGTACCTGTAATTTGACCTGCAAGAATAGTAGAAGTGCCTGGAATTCCAAATGACCTATCAAGCGCATGAGGAGAATCAACAAAAGAGTTTCTATGCATGACGCCATAGCGAACAAACTCAGCATTCTCCAAGCCTGGGATGAGCGTAAATACGCGTTTTTGCTCTCCCCAGGTAAGGTTTGTCTGAAAACCAACCAGGTTAAATGCTGTTTTAGCTGTATTTTCTGCACGAAGCTGAACTGCCGCCCAGGGACGTTTACCTGTTCTAGGATCAATAAGTCCAACAGGTTTTAGCGCTCCAAACCTAATGGAATCATGTCCTGTTCTTGCCACTTCCTCGATAGGCTGACATGCCTGGAACAAATCGGATTGCTCAAAATCGTGTCCGATAACACGTTTAGCAGCCATCAACTCCTCTACAAATGTGTCGTATTCCTCTTTATTCATAGGGCAATTAAGGTAATCGCCAATTCCTAAATCCTCATAACGAGACTGGGAGAATGCAATTGAGCGGTCGATTGACTCTTCAGAGACAATAGGTGCTGCTGCGTCAAAAAACGACATTCTGTCAGTTCCCACACGCTTAGAAATAGCCTGGTACAAGCTATCAGAACACAGAGGGCCTGCAGCGATAACTGTTGGCTCATCAGTAAGCTCTGTAACCTCTGCATGAGTCACAGAGATGTTGGGGTGATTTTTAATCTGCTCAGTTACTGCTTTTGAAAACTCTTCCCTATTTACCGCAAGCGCGCCACCTGCAGGAACGGAGTTTTCCTCTGCTATACGAAGCAGAAAACTACCCATCTTCTTAAGCTCTGACTTTAAAATTCCAGCTGCAGAGTCTTCTTTAGTAGATTTCAAAGAGTTGGAGCATACCAGTTCAGCAAACATGTCTGTGTGATGCGCTGGAGAAGACACAACAGGACGCTGCTCAATGAGCTCTACAGAAATACCACGAGAAGCAAGCTGTAAGGCACATTCACTTCCAGCTAAACCAGCGCCTACTACCGTAACTTTTTGCGTCATTTTTCACCTATCACACACTACGAGTCCAAATAAAAGTCTTTAGAAGGAGTATACCTTCCATCCGGTAATCTTTTTACCATTCCACGAGCTTCATAATCAGTTAGAGAATTAAGCACAGTAAGAACGTTTTCTGACAACCTCCATGCAAGCTCTTCTGGTCTTGAAGGAGAAGCTTTAAGAGCAGATAAAAGCGGTGTTAACTTCTTATCATGCTTCATTTGTTCCTGAACTAGGCAATCAAAATCTAAAGAAATTGCAAGACCCAATGAAGTCTCGTCAGGAATAATTTGAGCGCCTTCAGCAATTAGTCTATTGGTGCCAGCAGAAGCTGGAGAAAAGATAGATCCAGGTATTGCATAAATAGTTTTACCAAGTGAGTTGGCAAATTCGGCAGTGCTCATAGTGCCCGAGCAAAGTCCTGCTTCCGTTACCAGAAGCACTTTTCCTAACGCTGCAATTACTGCATTTCTCCTGGGAAACGCATAGCGTCTAGGCGGTGTCCCCCACCTATCTAAAGATATAACCGCTCCCCTTCCTTCTCGTGCTGCTTCAAAAAGATCTAGCGATGTAGTTGGATACGTCATATCGGCGCCACAACCTGCTACGACAACGGTTTTTCCGCCAGCACTAAGCGCAGACGTGCCCGCCGTATAGTCGCAGCCAAGCGCTCCTCCAGATACCACCACAATATTGTTATCGGCAGCACATCTACCAGCCATTTCTGCAATTGCCATTCCGTATGGAGTGGCTCTACGAGCTCCAATTACCGACATACAAGGTGCTTGCAAAACACTTCTATCTCCTATTCCATAAATCACTTCAGGTGGATGGTTGAGCAGTAGCAGTTCTTTTGGATAATCCTCATCTTCTGATGAAATCTCCCATTTCTCCATTACTACTCCAAAGAACGAGACCTATAAGCTACAGCCTCAGATACGTCGTCTTTTGTCACCTTTTCATGGTGAGCAATATCTGCGATTGTCCGCGCAACTCTGCAAGTACGCGTTATTGCTCTACCTCCTAAATGAAGTCCTCGAGCAAATCTATGCAATAGTTGCAACGCTGATTCGTCAAAACTCTCCACGTACTTTTGACGAGAAGTACTTTCCACTTCACGGGTTTCTCGCCAAGAAGCAAAATCTCTGCCAGAGACAACAAGTGAGCGCATACCTGCTGAAGTGAGGCCTAGCTCACCTTGAATAACTCGATCAGAAGAAGGACGAGCTACATCACACACAATATCTATTCGATCCATCAAAGGACCTCCAATTTTTGACTGATAGGTAGAAATCTTTCCTGGAGAGCACTTGCAAGAGTGCGTTTTGTCTCCAAAGTAACCACAGGGACAAGGATTAGCTGCAGCAATGAGCTGAAACTGAGAAGGAAACTTATATATGCCATCAACTCGCGCAAGACGAACGTATCCATCTTCAATAGGCTGACGTAAAACTTGCAACGTATTAGAAGCAAATTCTGGTAGCTCATCCAGAAAGAGCACACCTTTATGAGCAAGGGAAATCTCGCCTGGAATCACAGGTCTACCTCCACCAATCATGCCTGCTACAGAAGCCGAGTGATGTGGAGACCTAAAGGGCCTTACTCCTGCCTGAATAGAATCTGTCTCACACCCTGCTACAGAATGAATTAACAGCACCTCATCTCGTTCTTCTTTAGAGAGCTCTGGGAGGATAGTTGGAATTCTTTTAGCAAGCATAGTTTTACCTGCGCCAGGCGGACCAATCATGAGCATGCCTAGGTTTCCCGTAGCTGCGATAATGATTGCTCGTTTGACTAGTTCTTGATCGATAACCTCTTCAAAATCTAAGTTATCGCTCAGAGCTGTATTGTTTAGCTTGTGCTGGCGCTGAGCTAAAGGCTTGCAAAATGACGGATCCTTTAAGCTCAGATTAAGCAGCGATTGAATTCCAATAACATGATTCCAGTCAGAGCCAAACAAATTGCAGTCCGAAGAAGAAATAAGCTTCATTCCCAGCTTCTTAGCAAGCATTGCATACGCTGCCATACCTCTAACTGAAGAGATCTTGCCGTTTAATGAGAGTTCTCCAACAAACAGCCTGTTATGCACAATCTCTTGAGGAATCTGTCCAGTAGCTGCAAGAATAGCAACGGCTATAGGCAAATCAAATCCAGTACCTGTCTTCTTTATATCCGCAGGCGTCAAATTGATTGTTACCAGCAATCGAGGGATGGTAAAACCAGCAGCTTTTAGTGAGCAGCGCACACGAGAACGAGATTCCATAATGGAGCTGTCAGGCATTCCTACGATGGTTATTCCAGGAATGCCGCCTGAAATACCCACTTCCACATCAACAGGTATTGCCTCAATTCCTCTAAGAGTTGCTGTATGAACGCAAATGGTTGCCTGGCTCATTGCTCATCCCAGCTAAATGCCCCAATTAAATGCCTTAGACTTGCTGTGCTTGGAGCTACAAGATTAATAGCAACAACATCAAATCTAATAGCGGTAAGTGCTGGATGAAGCGCTGCATACATAAGCGCAAGCGTTCTGTATTTTTCTTGCTTTGCCCTATTTACAGCCAGCTCAGGCATGATGCTATCGTCTTTGTTCAAAATACGTCTTGTCTTTACCTCAACAAGCACAACGTTATCACCATCTTGAGCAACAATATCAACCTCACCAATCTGACACGTCCAGTTAGTTTGGATAATTTTGTAGCCTCTTTTGATGAGGTATTTTGCTGCAATCTCCTCGCCTTTCTCGCCAATTTGGCGAGAAGACATCTCTTCTAGCGGAATTCTTCCCTCTTGTGCATCATCCTCTTCAGAAACCTTGTCCTGATCTTTTGGCTCCTCCTGTGGTGAGGGTTTCTCCTCTACTTCATTAGGCAAAGAACCTGGATACTTGTTTGTGTCTTTCTTGCTCATAACTCTCCTTTCATTGTGGGAGAGTTCAGTTTGCAGGAGCACTTTGACACTAACTTGACTGCTGTCTGTCTAAACAGCGTAATGATTCTGACGAAAGTAAAAAATTTGATATTACGAGCTTGCGGCTATAGAAAAAGCCCGTTCAATCCTCTTAGAATGAACGGGTCCATGTTTGCGTCTGAAAGTTAATCTGATTGCTTAAATTGGATGTATTAAAACAGTCTTTGCGTCTTAACAAAGTTTCCACAAAACGACGCACGGTGTATGGGAGAAAGTCCCATCTCACCAATAGCTTCAATGTGTTCAGCAGAGGCATATCCTTTACATTCTGCCAGGTGATAGCCGGGGTACTCCTCGTCATAAGCCACCATAAGAGCATCTCTTGTTACCTTTGCCACAATTGAAGCGGCAGCAATAGAAGCAATGCGTGCATCACCCTTAACAAGAGTCTTTTCTTTGGGGTGGATATGCATAGGATTTCCATCAATCAAGACGCATTCAGGCTCAATACCTGTGTTTTTGACAGCCTGAAGCATAGCGTCTCTTAAACACTGTGCCATGCCCACTTCATCAATTCTTTGTGGAGCAATATGAGCAATGCCAATTGCTGTAGCAACTTCTTGAATTTGTGCCGCTAGAATCTCTCGCTTTGTTGCGGTTAATTTTTTGGAGTCGTTTAGTCCATAGATGATCGGGTCTTCAGGTAAACACACTGCACAAACCGTTAAAGGACCAGCTACAGAACCTCTGCCAACCTCATCAACACCAACAAC
>CALKRF010000017.1 GCA_937990665.1 uncultured Atopobium sp. | reverse complement strand
CAAGACTCAGCTACGACCAGGTAGATAGCTATCTCCAAGGAGATGCTGCGGCACTTGACTCGGCTGTTTCTGCAGAAGACGCTGGCGCAATCAAAGAAATGATTGGCGTGCTCAATCAAATCCGCGCGCTTCGAGAAGAAATTCGCGAGAAACGCGGCTCAGTAGATTTTGAGAGCGTAGAGACGCGCGTAGTGCTTGACCAGGATAACAAGCCTACTGGCGTGTCGGTGCGCGAGCGCACTCAGGCAACAGGGCTTATCGAGGAAGCAATGCTCGCGGCTAATGAGAGTGTTGCGCACATGCTCAGCCAGCATGACCTAGAGTCGGCATATCGAGTGCATGAGCAGCCTTCGCCAGAGTCACTCAAGCTTGCGGTCACTCCGCTTGTGGCGATGGGTGCTCTTGAGCCAGATGTTGCGTCTCGTATTGCCATTGGCGATCAGATGGCATTGCAAGAAGCGCTGGAGTCAGTCCACGGCACACGTTATGCTCGTGTGGTAAATGCACAGCTGCTCAGGGCCCAAAAACGAGCTATCTATCTGCCAGCAAATCAGGGTCACTTTGCTCTGGGAGCAGATGCGTACTGCCACTTTACTTCGCCAATTAGGCGCTATCCTGACGTGATAGTTCATCGCACACTCAAGCGTTTGCTTCGTGGTCAGACGGCATCTCGCGCAGAGCTCAGCGCGCTTCCAGATATCTGCAGCACCTGCTCTGAACAGGAGCGAAAGGCAGATGCAGCAGCTCGTGCTACGCAAAAGATCAAATTGGCTGAGTACTATCAGAGCCGTCTGGGAGAAGAAACGTGGGGAACCATTGACGGCTGCGAGCGCTTCGGCCTGTTCATAACGTTGGATGGTACCTACGCCGACGGGCTTCTCGCCGTGAGGGACTTGGGCCACGAATGGTATGTGTATGACCAGGAGACGCTGGCGCTGATAGGGGAATCAACAGGTAAAACGTATCGAATTGGCGGACGTGTACGCGTGAAGATTTCTGGCGTAAATGTGGCTCGTGGTCAGATTGATTTGGCACTTG
>CALKRF010000016.1 GCA_937990665.1 uncultured Atopobium sp. | reverse complement strand
TCACAGGTTCTAACACTGCTGAACTTAAGCAGCGCTGTGAAGTACAGGCTGACCGTATCTGGAACTGGGCTGTTGCAAAGGGATATATTTTTTAACGTGTCCAAACACGCCTAATTACAGAGTTAAAAATTGCTAAAAAGAATGCTCCTAGGAACATCCGTTTCTAGGAGCGATTTGTTCTAGTTAAACTTTTATTGCAGATTACTGCTGCGTTTTCTTGCGGAAACCAAAGACGGTCAGTACAGTACCAGCTGCTGCAACAGCACCTGCTACAGAGCTTGTGTCACCAGTGTTGGGTAGAGTGTTCTTCTCGCGCCTTGGTGCTGGGTGCTCAGAAACGTCGGAAGCGGGAGCGACTGGCGCAGGTATTGGCTCTGGTTTTGGCTGAGGCTCTGGCTCTGGTGTTGGCTCTGGCTCAGGATTTGGCGCCCAAAGAGGAGCAAAAAAGTAATAGTAAGTTGTAGTGTCATCACGCAGGTCATCGGTAACGGACCACGAGGTAATATCAGCAAAATTCACGTGAACAATTCCATTAGCATCAACGGTGTAAGGCATTGACTGGTCGGAAGTTGCGTTATCTCTTTGAGCATTTGAAAGCAATTCTGACGAGTAACCTACCAGCGTGTAACCATCTCGATGAATATTTCCATCAAAAGTGAAGCTCTTATGGTCGTCTGAAATCGTTGCAGGAATATAGTTATTTCCATTGTATTGAGTGCCATATGCACCGACAACAAGGTTAATTCTAGTATTCCAACCAACCTCAGGATCATAAAAACGAACAATAGTTGCGCCATTGTCATCTGTTGAGGTGGTGCTAGTAGCAGCCTCAGTTGAAGTGGTTGCTTCGGTCGCTGCGGTTGTCTCAGTTGCGGTGGCTGTCTCAGCTGTAGCAGTCGTCTCAGTTGCGGTGGTTGCTTCGGTCGAGGCAGTTGCCTCAGCTGTTGCATCTACTTCTGTTACTTCAGCACCCTCGGCAAGCGCAAGAGAAGAAAGTGCTGGCGAGAAAACCAATGCTCCTGCAAGAACACCAGAAAGAATAAGAAGCTTTGTGTTGTTGTGAAAATACTTAGACATAGGGATTTATTTCTACTAAGAAGCGACTATTTACTGCTGCATCTTCTTACGGAGACCAAGTGCAACAAGAGTAGTGCCAGCTGCTGCAACAACGCCTGCTACAGAGCTTGCGTCACCGGTGTTAGGCAGAACGCTTTTCTCGCGCCTTGGTGCTGGCTGCTGGACTGAATCGGA
>CALKRF010000015.1 GCA_937990665.1 uncultured Atopobium sp. | reverse complement strand
AGGTGCAGGTAACCGTTGCTCTGGGTATTCGTCAGCTGGTCAGATGGCCAATCCTAGCGGCTGGATCTATTATTGCCACCCTTATGCTTGATGCTCAGCTTGGAATGGTCTTCTTGATTGCAACAGTGTTGGTAGCAGCTATTTTCTTTTTTGTTGCACGTAAATCTACTGCACTCTTTACTGAGCTGCAGAAGCGCCTTGATACCGTTTCTTTATATATGCGACAAATGCTTTCTGGTATTCGTGTTATTAGGGCTTTTAGGCATGAGTCAGAAGAGAAGGAACAATTCTCCGAGGCAGTTCTTGCTCAGACAGAAACGGCTACAAATGCAGCAAATTATTCAGCCCTTCTGAACCCTGCAACCTTCCTAGTCATGTACCTGGGAATTGCCGTAACACTTTGGCTTGCGGCACCTCAGATTACCGCGGGTACACTATCGCAAGGAACCGTGGTAGCACTTGTCAGCTATATGACCAGTGCGCTTTTGGCTATTGGCTACGTTGCTAACCTGGTTATTATCATTACACGCGGTGTGGCATCTGCTAATCGTATTATGGAAGTACTCAACACCAAGCCCACGCTCACCGATGAGGGAAACAGGCAAATCAACCTCACAGAGTCCGATTTTACCGGCACCGCTGTGGCATTCAAAGACGCCTCACTTGTCTACGATGGTGGAGGAGAGCCTGCACTTTCTGGCATCAACCTCTTGCTCCAGGCTGGTCAGACGCTGGGCATTATTGGCGGTACGGGCTCTGGTAAGTCCAGTTTTGCTGCTCTCATCCCGCGTCTTTTTGATACGGAGACCGGTTCTGTAAGTGTCTTTGGCCACGACGTCAAAACGTATACGTTTGAACAGCTGCGTTCCCTTATTGGCTTTGTTCCGCAGCACACCTCACTGGTCAGCGGCACCATTCGCTCTAATCTCTGCTGGAAGAACCCAAACGCCTCTGATGAGGAGCTTTGGGCAGCTCTTGAGGTTGCTCAGGCAGCAGACTTTGTGCGCGAGAAACCCGATCAGCTTGACAGCATTGTTGAGCGTGGCGGCAAGA
>CALKRF010000014.1 GCA_937990665.1 uncultured Atopobium sp. | reverse complement strand
TTGGAACCCAAAGTGGTAAAAAATGCGTTTAGTTGGAATATACAAAAACGCATGCGTTCTATGCAAGTCATCTACCAGCGTAAACCTTCGGTCAAATTTGATTGAAACTTTTATGGGAAAACTCAACTGGGAAAACGTAGGTGCCAAAACGCCGAACTAGAAAATAAATCTCCAACTAAACGGGTTTTTTACCCAAATCAGACACCACTTTCCGTCATATCAATTTCTTGATTAGTTTTCGTGCATATCAAGGGCTGTTTATACGTTTTTGGTTAGGCGGACACATAATTGCCCGGACCTTGTATCAACCGTTCCTTAAAAATCTACATGACAGCTCTATGAGTACACTTTCTTATTGTTTTGAGCCTCATTTTTCTATCAAATGAACATTGTGAACGTTTAGGCCTACAAAAACATAAATAAATCGACACAAAATAAACACAAGTAGGCTACAATCAGACGAAGAGCACTACGTTTAAGGCAACGCGCGCACCGACGTTTCTACGCGCTTGCACACACGCGTTTTGTTGAAAGGGGTTTTGTATGCCTGTTGTTGAGTTTTTTGTAAACGTGTTATCAACACCAGCCATCCTAGTTGGCCTTGTTGCCCTGCTAGGTTTGGCACTCCAAGGAAAGCCAGTTGAGGACCTCATTAAGGGTACCCTCAAGACCATTGTTGGCTTCCTTGTTCTTTCTGCAGGTGCAGGTTTCTTGCAGACCGGATCCCTCCTTGCCTTTGGCGAGATCTTCAACTTTGCCTTTGACATGCAGGGCGTTGTACCAAACAACGAGGCCGTTGTCTCTCTGGCACTGGGCGAGTTTGGTCAGGCAACCGCAATCATCATGTGCATCGGCATGGTCCTGAACATTGTCCTCGCACGTTTTTCTCGCTTTAACTACATCTTCCTTACTGGCCACCACACCCTCTACATGGCAGCTATGCTCGCCATTATTCTGCACGTCGGCGGCCTCTCTGGCTGGATGCTCTATATCTCCGGCGCATGCTTGCTTGCTCTGATCATGGTTCTGTCCCCTGCCTACTGCCAGCCAACCATGCGCAAGGTTACCGGCAGCGATTCCGTTGCACTTGGTCACTTCGGCGGCGCTGGTTATTGGCTTGCAGGTATGGTTGGTAAGCTTTTTGCTTCTGATCGCGAGAATAGTACCGAGAATATCAAGTTCTCCAAGCGTCTCATCTTCCTGCGCGACAACACCGTGTCTATCGGCCTGACCATGATTATCATGTTTTTGGTTATCACCGGTGTTGCTGTCAGCCGTGGCCTTCTAACTCTGGTACCTGCAGGAACTACCGCTGCAGAGTTTGCTTCTAATCCACAGTATGCTGGTCTTCAGCACCTTGGTGATTTGCTGAACATTGGCACCGAGACCACTACTAACTGGATTGTCTGGGCATTTACTCGCGGACTCTCCTTCGCTGGCGGCGTTTACATTATTCTGTCCGGTGTCCGTCTGATTATTGGCGAGATTGTTCCTGCATTTAAGGGCATCGCTCAGAAGCTTGTCCCTGGTGCAAAGCCTGCAATCGACTGCCCAATCGCATTCACCTATGCTCCAAATGCCGTTATCATCGGCTTCTTGAGCTCCTTTGTTGGCGGCATCCTGGGTCTGCTGATCCTGGGTGTCATTAACGCACAGGTCGCAGCTATAGCCCTGATTCTCCCAGGCGTTGTTCCTCACTTCTTCTGCGGCGCAACCGCAGGCGTTTTTGGTAACGCAGAGGGCGGCATTAAGGGCTGCATCGCCGGTGCCTTTGTCCACGGCCTGCTCATTACCTTCCTGCCTGCACTGTGCATGCCAGTCTTCACCCTCATGGGCTTCACCTCCGCTACCTTCTCCGATGCCGACTTCTCCATCATGGCTCTGATCTTTGGTAACCTTGCTCTGAACGTCCAGGGTGCAATCCTTACCGGCATCTGCGTTGTTTGCTTCTGCCTGCCAATCCTCTTCAACCTTGTTGCTCCTAAGAAGGCAGAGGAAAAGAAGGCCGAGTAGAAGAAGGCCGAGTAGAAAATCCGCTCACAGATTTGCAGTTAAACATCAAAGAGGCTGCAGAAATTGCGAGTAGAATTTAGATATCTAGGTCGGGCTTCGTCCTTGGATGGGGTCCGACTTTTTAACCCACGTAAACCCTCATATTGTACGTGGCAAATTGAAAGGGGTTCTTATGGCTATCCAGAAGATTCTTTGTTGTTGCGGAAGTGGACTTGGCTCCAGCCTTATGGTTGAGATGCAGATCCAGGACGTCCTGAACGAGCTGGGCGTAAGCGGCGTTGAGGTTGAGCATTCAACCGTTTCTGACGTTACTCCTGGCGCAGCTGACCTCTTTATTGTTGCTCGCGACCTCGAGGATTTCATTGCCGATATTCCAGAAGACGAGAAGATCGTCCTCTCCAACATCCTTGATAAGGATGAAATGAAGGAAAAGCTTACCGAGAAGTTCGGTCTGTAAGCACATCCGCACGCAGCTCCGGCACGCGCGTGGTGCCGACCTGCTGCGTTTCTCGCACGCAATACGTGAAAGGAAATTACATGGACGTCGACCTTAAACAGGTTGCTCGTGAGGTGCGCAAAAGCATTCTCACGCAGGTCTTTACGGCCAAATCCGGTCACCCCGGTGGCTCGCTTTCTGCAACAGAAATCCTGACGTATCTCTACTTCAAGGAGATGCACGTAGACCCCACCAAGCCAAACTGCCCCTGCAGGGATCGCTTTGTGCTTTCAAAGGGTCACGTTACTCCTGCACTTTACGGCGTTTTGGCTGAGCGTGGTTTCTTCCCCAAGGAGGAGCTTAAGACTTTCCGCGCGCTCAACTCGCGCCTTCAGGGTCACCCAAACATGAACGACACACCTGGCGTTGACATGAGTACCGGCTCCCTGGGTCAGGGCGTTTCCACCGCTGTTGGCATGGCGCTGGCCGGTAAGAAGTTCAACAAGGACTACCGCGTCTACGCGCTCTTGGGTGACGGCGAGATTGAAGAGGGCCAGGTCTGGGAGGCTGCCATGTTCGCCGGCAACCACCAGCTTGATGACCTCACGCTTATTGTTGACAACAATAACCTGCAGCTTGACGGCTCGCTTGATCAGATCAACACACCAAACCCAATTGACGAGAAGTTCAAGGCGTTCAAATTCCACGTTATTGATGTGGCTGATGGACACGACTTTGACCAGCTTGCTGCTGCATTTGCTGAGGCTCGCACCGTCAAGGGTCAGCCAACCGTTATCATTGCCCACACCGTAAAGGGCAAGGGCGTCTCCTTCATGGAGAACCAGGTAGGTTGGCACGGCAAGGCTCCTAACCAGGAGCAATACGAGCAGGCTATGAAAGAGCTTGAGGGAGAGGTGGCATAACATGGCAGACGTACAGAAAATTGCCACCAGAGAGGCATACGGAAAAGCCCTGGTAGATCTTGGTAAAGAGCACGACGATCTTCTCGTCTTTGATGCCGACTTGGCAGAGGCTACTCGCTCCGGCAAGTATGGTGAGGAGTATCCTGATCGTTTTGTGGACTGCGGCATTGCTGAGGCCAACATGATTGGTATGGCAGCTGGCGTCGCAGCTACTGGTCACAAGGTCTTTGCAACTTCGTTTGCAATGTTCACGTCTGGCCGCGCGTTTGAGCAGATCAGAAATTCGGTTGGCTATCCTCACCTAAACGTCAAGATTGGCGCTACCCACGGAGGCCTCTCGGTAGGAGAGGATGGCGCTACTCACCAGTGCAATGAGGATATTGCTGTTATGCGTACCATTCCTGGTATGACGGTTATTATTCCATCCGACGCTGTTGAGGCTGAGGCCGCTGTTAAGGCCGCTTACGACCATGACGGCCCTGTCTACATGCGCTTTGGCCGCCTTCCTGTTCCCGTGTTCAATACCAACCCTGACTACCACTTCGAACTTGGCAAGGGCATTGTCCTTAAGGAGGGTGCTGACGTTACGCTGGTAGCTTGCGGACTTATGGTTCCTGTGGCTCTTGAGGTTGCAGAGCAGCTAGCAGCAGAGGGTGTCAACGCCGAGGTTATCAATATTCACACCATCAAACCTCTGGATACTGAGCTGATTACCGCTTCTGCAGCAAAGACCGGCAAGGTTGTGACTATTGAGGAGCACTCCGTTATCGGCGGTCTGGGCAGTGCGGTTTGCCAGGCTCTTGCAGAGAACGCTCCTGTTCCCGTTAAGGTTATTGGTGTTCAGGATACCTATGGCGAGTCCGGACCTGCACTTCAGGTTCTTGCTAAGTACGGCCTGGATACCCCAAGCGTTCTCGCATCCGTTAAGGATTTCTTGAAGTAAGTTCTTCGAGCTCTGGCGTACGTCACCGTGCGCCCGTCGCACGGCAGCGCGTCCGTCGCGTGTCAGTGCGTCTCAACAGCGCATATTACCGTCACACAAACAAAGCCCTTCTCGTCATCTGGCGAGAAGGGCTTTTTGCTTGCAAGTTTTAATCTGTTAGTAAATCAGCTGTAGATTAGTATTCCTGAGTATTACTATTAAAGGAAATCGATTTAGTTTATTTTGCTTTGCAGTGTTGATTTGGTTTAATTCTTTATCAATTAAGGATGGTACTAATGGACGCTAATATTGATAATCCAATTGTTCTTTATAATATCGTAACTCCAAATCAGCGATTATTGCCTGCTCCATCAAGCTTAAGAACAAATTTATTTTCTAAGGAAGATACACCCACTGTTCCAGAACGACTTTGTGAACAAATTGAATGGGAGTCACATGTAAATGAGGCAGATAAACTTGACTACATTGTTGCTGTTTCAAGTGGAGTAATTGCTGGAGTAATTGACGTTGTATTTACAGACAAGTTTTCTCTTGAACGTGCTAGTGAATGGGGAACAAAGCAGGTTAATAATTTTGTAGTGAAAATTGCTCAAGCCGACGGTTATAGAGGAGATAACTTAAAAGAAGCAATAGCTTATTTAGAAAATAGTCATCCTATGGCTGCTGATGGAAATATAAATGATTTTGGAGGCGGGCGCCAACATCACTTTCGTGATTTTTCTCACCACTTTAGCATCGGCGGATGTGCTGCATCTATTTTTACTCAATTTACTGAGTTATCAATTGGAACTGACACTGAAGGAAACTTATTAGTTGTTCCCATTCCAGAATCTCATAAGCAATATATTGGAAAAAACATTCAGGAGAAAATAATATTTGGTGTTATTGAATGGTTTTTCCATATGGTTAGCGACATGGCTGGTTCTGGTGGAACATTTGGCAAAGGAACGGGAATCCCTGGTCCTATAGTTTCTCTAATAAAAGAGCTATCAGCACTACCAATTTTCAAAAATTCAGCAAATGATAAGGGTAATTTTAGACAATTTATCTCCAAGTTGTTTAATGGAACATTTTTGGCTAAGAGAGATGCACTTGGCAAAATTATTAAGGGTACAGAAGCTCCATTTGATTTAAGAATGGAAATTGGTATCCTTGGCGAAATTGCAAGACAAGCAATTCCAGTAATTATTAATCAATGTGTTGTAAGAGGATTTTATTTTTGTCGAAGACTGACAATGGAAATCAAAGATCTTAATATCCAAAGTATCCGCGATTTGAGTCGAATAGCTCCAGAAGATATTCTTCCATGGAATACACCTGCAGTTTTACGCATGATTACTGTATCGAGCGCAGTATTTACAGGAATCGATATAGTAGCCGCTGGAGTAATGGCTGCTCCCAGGGAGAAAACCGCAGAAGAGTTCTTTTTGCGTATAAATTACGTGGGTATAGCGGTTTTTGTAATAGCATGCAGAAATGATTTTATAGCTATACAAAATACTAGGAAATTAGAGCGAGGAGAATCCGCTGAAGATAGGTATGAACTCGATGTCTCAAAATTGAGTTGTTTAAAATTAGATGATGCGAAAGCTCAAATTCTTTATTCGCTTATCAGACAAATTGTTCTCTATGATATTGAAAAAGAAAAGCATGATAAAAGGGCTGCTAAAAAACTTGAATGGTTGAATGAGTGGACCAATAAGTTCACAGAGATGATGCAATTTTCCTATCAAGTTGATACAGATTATTTAATGGACGAAGCAACTCTTTATGATTCTCTTAAGAGTTCGATCGACGATTCTAATGACTCATCTTGGGTTTTCTTAATAGCTTTGGAAGCAATGATGTTTAAGCCATATTTTGCTTTGCATGATAAAAATGACAAGGATTATAAGGGCTTAACTATCCAGTCTGATTATCTAACAGAAGTGTTTTGCAAAAGACAGAATGTTGTTACCAGTGATGATTTAGAACAGCTAAGGACCTATATAGATCACGCACAGAAAGTATTAGATAAAACTTTCGGTAAACATATGGCTATTGCGGCTGGCACTCTAGCGATTGTAGTCTTAAGTGGCGGTATAGCATTTTATGCAGCTCCAGCCATCGCACCAATAATTGCTGGCGTATTAGGTGCAGAAATTGCCGCGTTGTCGGGAGCTGCGCTTACAAGCGCTAGTTTGGCTTTCCTAGGAGGTGGCGCACTTGCTGTTGGTGGTGCTGGTATGGCCGGTGGGGCTATGGTCATTGCTGGCGGCGGAGTTTTACTTGGAGCTGTTGGAAGTGTCGGAGCGGCAACAGCTGTAACAATGGCTTTTGCAACGAACGGTGGGTACGTTCTAAATGAATGCACAAAATTAATCGCTTTTAGCGAAGAAGTGCTTCTTAAAAGATATAACGACACTTCTGCAGTAAGTGACATCATTGATTCGCTTAATTATCAGATTGTACGTCTAGAATCAGATATAGAATCTTTGGGCAATGAGTCGGCTGATGAAAAGAAAAAAGATTCAGAAACTAAAAAAGATGAGATTAGTCCTCGTCAGATGTTAAAAATACAAAAGAAATGCCATAAATATTTAGTAAGAACTCGAGACGAACTTTTAAAAGCTCTTGAGAAAATACAGAACGAACAGAACAAGAAATCTAAAGACAATCAATAAGTGATAGATCTTGTTTATAAAAATTATCAGTAAATAAAGACAAGGCCCTTCTCGTCATTTGGCGAGAAGGGCTTTAGAATCACAGCGGACTTCAAGGTTTGACCATCCCCAATAATCTGCCGAACAAGTACAAATTGATGACCCACTAGATGACAGATACGTTGGTCTTCTCACAGACGGTTCCAATGGAGCATACGGCTACTCGGGGGTTGAGCCTGGCAGAAAAACCAAGAAGGCAGCATGTCAAGCTCTAGCTGAATTCATTTACTGAGGTTGTCATCTGCTTCGTGGCTGGGGCCACGCATAAGATACGCGGCCCCAGCCACTGCGGCATAAAGTGCCCAAGCGCCTACGCAGAAGAGCAGGTTTCCCAGTCAGTCCCCAACGAAAATCTCGTGTGTGTCAGTACTGCGATAGAACGAGTTCGTGACAGCAAGTAGTAATGCTGCTGCCCCGCTTGACAAGAGTCGTGTCCACAGTGCTCTCACTCTCCGTTGTGGCCATCGTTGTGGCGGGTCAACAATCAAAAGAACCAGGCCGGTGAGAAACGCTCCATAAAGTGGAAATACCATCAAAAGAGTGCCAGCTGCGGCGAGCCCCGTGGCGGGGATATAGAAAATCCCGAAGAAGATTCCAATCCATGTCGTGTACGTACGGATCGCATCCCTGTTCGTGAAAGTAGG
>CALKRF010000013.1 GCA_937990665.1 uncultured Atopobium sp. | reverse complement strand
TTGTAAGCGTATTGCATGAGCTTTTGGAGGCCTGCTATGTCTAAGTGCCCCTGTGTTCTGCTTAAGCATTTCTCGCTTGCTTCGTTGACAGCGCAGACAAAAATCGTTGCCACTTTTGTGGGTATTGTTGCTCTTTTCTGTATACAGCAGCCACTTGCATTTGCTGCATTTGCTTTGATTTGTGTGAGCCTTCTTTGGAGCGCTCGTGTAAGTATTTTGGAGTTTTTGCGCGTGGCAAAGCCTGCAGCTTTTGTTTTGCTCCTCTCATTTGTGGCCAATACGCTGGTGTTTATTGGACACCCCGATATCATTTTCTCTGGATCAGTTGGACTTTCTGTGGCAGGCTTTTACAGGAGCACTGTAGCTATTGCTCGCGTATTGCTTGCTCTAGCACTGGTTTTATCGGTAGCGTCAACAACTACACCCACGCAGCTTGCTGATGGCTTTTCTGTACTGTTGATGCCTCTGCGCCTTATTCGTGTTGACGTTGACGGCCTGAGTATTGCGCTCTCAATTGCGCTGCGAGCAATTCCTCTTACCCTCGAAGAGCTCGACAGAATTAGAGCAGCTCAACGGGCACGCGGGTTTAATTTTGAATCAGGCAGTATTGTTGAGCGAATCAAAAAGTGGTTTACGCTTCTGGTGCCGCTCACCGTATCGCTCTTTCAGCGAGCCGATCAGATGGCGCAAACCATGACGGATCGCTGTCTTGGCTCCGCAAAACGTACGCGTATCTCCGCAAAAATGCAGCTTGTAGACTGGGTTGTGCTTCTGCTCTGGACTGCCGCGTGCTTTGGTCTTACAACGCTGTAGCGGTCCTGCAACGCTGTAGTGTTCTTGCAACGCTGTAGCGCTGGCGTTTGTTGTCGCGTAGCGTGCGCTTTCTTTGAGCCTACGATACAATCACTTTGTTGCGCCAAAAGTTTTTTCAGGGAGCTTCATGAACTCAGAAACGTCACAGAACAATGCATCAAACTGCAGCGTTTATGCATCCGAGGAGTCTTCTGCTGAGCTATCAGCTGCCGAGGCTCTCGCTGACGCCTCTGCTGAGCCTGAAGCTACGCTTGTCATCAAGCTAGGCTATCGCGGCGCTGCCTTCTGCGGCTTTGCCGAGCAGCCAACCCAGCGCACCGTGGCAGGCGACCTTCGCCGCGCGCTTCAGACCGTTTTGCGCAGAGAGGTCGAGCTCACCTGCGCGGGCAGAACCGACGCCGGCGTGCACGCCCAGGCCCAGTACGTGAGCCTTCCCGTATACGGCGCTGAGCTGGCACTGTCTGGCGAGAAACTCGTCCGCTCGCTCACCGCTCTGACCGACGATGACATCTCTATCCGACAACTCTTCCGTGCCCCACAGGGTTTCTCGGCACGCTTTGATGCCCAGGCTCGCTCGTACCGCTATCGCATTTGTGCAGGTAGCGCTCGTCCCGTGCTGGGCTGGGACCACACGTGGTGGTACAACGGTCACTTGGACGCAGAGCTTATGGACAAGGCGGCGCAGGCGCTGGTGGGAGAGCACGATTTCAAGAGCTTCTGCAAGGCAATTTCTGCCGAGGGCAAGCCAACGCATCGTTTTGTGGAGCGCCTTACCGTTGAAGAAATTGAAGAGGCTGGCGAGAAACTCATTGCAGTTGATATTACGGGTAACGCCTTCTTGCATAACATGGTGCGCACGATTGTGGGCACACTGGTTGAGATTGGCCGAGGTCACAGGCCTGTTGAGTGGATCGACGAGGTTCTAGCTGCTCAGAATAGAATTGCTGCTGGCAGTTGTGCACCTGCTCAGGGCCTCACGTTTGTGAGCGTTCGCTATCCAGAGGGTGTTTTGCAACCCTGGTAGCGCTTTCGGTTCCTTGATTGCGTCGTAGTTTCTGTGTGCCAATCCAGCTTCATCGGTCTTCTCGCGCCGTTTACGAAGTCTTTTCTACCACTTGTATTGTGTGCGGTGGTTTCCCTCGCAAAGAAATAGCATCATAGAAGAGAGCGTCTTTTTTAGGAGCTCTTGCAGAACTGATGAACAGTGAGGCAGGGAGCCAGTATGTTTAGGAAAAGAGAAAGATTTGAGCGCAGCGATGTTCCGCGTGAGAATCCCTATACCAACGTGATTGGCCTTGCTGTTGTCGCCATTGTTGCTGTTCTTGTAGGCATTGTTGTTGTAACTCTTTGGGATCGCGCGCAGCTTGAGTCTCACTTGGGAGATCATGGGCTTAACAAGGCTGTAAAGAGCCAAAGTGTTTCAGGCAATCCGGATGGCACTACACAATCTGATGATGACTTTCTTACCTATGCCGTTATCAGCACAAATTCGCTTAAGGCAGGGGAGTCGACGCTTCAGTCTGTACGGCTTTTGGTCATTGATCGTACGCAGGGAACCGGCCATATAGTGTCTATTCCTACTGATGTGTATGCAGAAGTAGACTCAAATGCTAAAACACTGGCAGATATTTACAAAGATGACGGTCAGATCGCTTTTGTTAGCGCACTTGCTTCTGTCACCAACATTAAGATTACGCACGTTATCATTGCCACAGATGATGTGTGGGAGAAAATCTCGGCACTTTCTGGTTCGGGCGCTCGTTCACTGGTAAGCAACGCTTCTAGTTTGTTGTCTTCAATGATTACCGATATGAAGCCCAATCAGCTTCTTGAGCTTGTAGAGATTGTGCAGCCAATTGGCGTGTCTAATCTTGAGCATGATGAAGCTCCTGTTGTTGAAGGTTCAAGTGGCACTACCGTTGACCCTACGGCCTTAGGAAAGCTTGTTGGCATGCTCGTATAGACGTTATGGGCGTTGTGTGTAGCGCCGCTCCTACAAAACAGGTCAGATGTCCACATAACAGCAGTTAAACACGATATGTGGAGAGATTTTGATAGAATAAAAATGTCTTTTTAATTCACTTTTTATGGGTAAACTGGTATCTAAAATTTAGGACCAGTTTGGGGGATGTGGAATGCACGAGCGCTCATACAATCCACATATGATTTCAGTTCTCATGGCCGCTGATAATGATGCTGATGCTATTAGAACGGTAATTAGGCAACTTCAAGAGCAGACATACCCTCATTGGGAGCTCATCATCGTTGACAACAGTTCCGATCCCCAGATTGCTCGCATGTTAGATAACCTTGCCAATCAAGAGCCTCGTTTAGATGTCTTGTGCCAATCGGGCATTAGCCATTTTGTTGCACTTGAGATTGCTCAGGGTCGTGCTCGCGGAGCCTATACGCTTACCACTGAGCCTTCTTATAGGTTTAATTCCCACGTTTTACAGGAGCTTTATTCTGCAGCTACCGCTTTGGGTCCTGTTGGTTCACCTAAAGCAGCAGATATTGTTATTGCGCACATGAAAACCGCCAATGCGCCTATGGAATGCAAAAAAGCTTTTGGTGCAAAAGCCTCTACATTGTTGCAGGTATTTGAGGAATCGCAGCTTCCTTATTTGACGTCTATGAGCGGAAAGCTGTGCTCAACACGTATTCTGACCGAGATTAAGCATGAGCCAGAAACTGATGGCGAGTGCAATTTTGTTGGCTATTGCTTTGAGATTGCAAAACATGTTACGTACGCCCCAAAAGCAATTTTTGTTGATGTACCAGTGGAATCTTCCAAGGAAGAAAAAACCATTGCTGCTTCTATGGACAAGCTTACTCAGGAGCGTCAGGCGCTCATGGCCCTTGCCAAACATCTTGGCTTTGCAAACTCCAAAAAAGTTCAAAAGTTGATTAGTCGCTACCTAATCAGCAAACTTCTTAAAAGCATGTATCCTATATTCAACGAAGAATCCCAGCTCAGCCATGAGGAAAAAGAAAACTTTATTGTCAAGATTCTTTCTAATCCTGTAGCGCACCTTATTGTCACTGAAGCAACTTCTCCGCGACTGGTAGCTCATGCCTTGCTTGGTGCTATTTTGTCTACTACAACACGAGCTCGCTATGCCTATGTACGCAGAGCCGTATGGTATGCACGTTTTATGCGCATTCCACTTGTATAAACTGCAGTGACACATAAGCAGCATCAAATTTAAGTGTGTGATTCTAGAGTAGCCTGGCGATTTGTGTTTAGATCAAGCCTCTAGAACCAAATCTTAACGCCTGTCCATGAGCGCTTTAAACGTCTGTGCTATGCCGTCATTTTTGACACGGAAAAATCCCTCTTTGGCTAGATATGCATAGCGTGCAAACTTGTTATCTTTTGGCAGAGCAATACCTCTCACCTGCGCAAAGAAAGCTTTTCCAGAGCCTGAGATTGCTGGGTTTTCAAACACGCGCTTTGCGTCCATGCGCTCAAAGCTCTTGGCGAGAAGAT
>CALKRF010000012.1 GCA_937990665.1 uncultured Atopobium sp. | reverse complement strand
GCCCCGCGCCGCCCTGGGCGCACCGTCAGCGCTTACTTGCTGTCAGCGCTCTTGAACTGGTCGAGCGCCCAAGCGTACGCAGTTGGAGCAACTCTGGACCAGTACTTCCAGTTGTGGTTGTCGCCGGAGTCGCGCTGGTAGTCAACGTTGATGCCAGCGTTTTTGAGCTGCTCAACAAAGGCGTCAACGTCAGCAACAGGTACTACGCCGTCGTCGGAAGTTGTTGCCACAAAGAAAGAAACCTGACTTGGATCAACCTCACCAAGATACTGAGTTGGGAACAGCTTCTTGTACAGATCCCAAGACCAGCTGGTAGTTCCGTCGCTAAAGGCGTGCTGAGACGTGTAAATAAAGTTGTCGTCAGCAAGCGTTGTCCAAACGGAAGGCGAGAGCAAAATGCCCTTGCTAAAGTAATCGGAGTGGTGCAAAACAAAACGAGCTGCACCATAACCGCCCATAGAAATGCCGCCGATTGCATGTTCTTTGCGGTCCTTTGATACGCGATACGTGCTCTCAATGTAAGGTACCAGGTCGTTCATGATGGCGGATTCCATCTTGAGACCGCGGTCGGCGGAGTCAATGTAGAAGCTGTTAAAGCCGTCAACAAAGACTACAATAGCTCCCTGACCAGCGGTTTGAATGGCTTCATCTAGCATGGCTGATGAATCAAAGCGCTCCAGCAGGTTGCGGTGATTGCCATACAGACCATGCAGCATGTACACAACTGGATAGGTCTTATCTGGATTGGACTCGTAGTCTGCAGGCAAGTAGACGTCATAGTTCCAGTCCAGGCCAAGGGTTGGCGAGTAGAACGATGTTGCCTTAACTGTTCCCTTAGGAGCTTCGTCTTTCTGCGCCTCCGATTGAGCATTTGAGCCGCCCTGAGTGTTTCCAGGAGCAGCTGGTGAGCAACCATAAAATGGAATTACCAGCAAAAGTGCCGCAAACAGAGCAACCAAGGTGCTCACTACTACACGATGTTTAAGCCTGTTTTTGAGCTGGCCGCCCAGCAACACAATGTTTCGGTGCAAACGTGCGACAAAATCTGTATCTCGCATTGTTTCCTCCTGACGTTGTAGCTTTGACCTTGGTGTAAACATACGAGCACGCCCGCACTTCTCGCCCTATAAAATAAAAAGTCGAAACAAAATGCATCGCACAGCAGGCCAAGTGGTTGTTCTTGTGCTGTAGACGGCTTTGCAATATGGAGAAACCCGTCAAATTTGAACGAATTGTTGCATTCATGAAGCAACAAAAATTCCCGCGTACAACTGCTAAAGAGTGGAGTATACTTTTAAGGCTTTTCCACAGAGCCCCGTAATCTCTGACAAGAAAAAGCATCGATGACCCGTCCAGGGGTTATCAACTCGTAATTCGTAGGAGGAGTCAAGTGAAGAAGTCGACTCAGTTCGCCAAGGCTGGCGAAGTCGAGCGCAAGTGGGTGCTCATCGACGCTGAGGGCGCAACGCTCGGTCGTCTGGCTACAAAGGCTGCCATGATTCTTCGTGGTAAGAACAAGCCACAGTACACCCCAAACGCTGATACTGGTGACTTTGTTGTCATCATCAATGCAGACAAGATCGTCCTTACTGGTGTTAAGGCTGATCACAAGGAGTATTGGCGTCACTCCGGCTACCTTGGTGGCTTGAAGATCACTTCCTTCAAGGAAGAGATGGAGAAGCACCCAGAGCGTGTTGTTGAGCACGCAGTCAAGGGCATGCTTCCTAAGACCACTCTTGGTCGCAAGCAGGGTATGAAGCTTAAGGTTTACGCCGGCGCTGAGCACCCACATGCTGCACAGAATCCCGTCAAGATTGAGCTGGAGGGCTAAACGATGGCAGATAACACCGCTGTTTACACCGGCACCGGCCGTCGTAAAGAGGCCGTCGCTCGTGTTCGTCTTGTTCCTGGAACTGGTAAGGTTACCGTTAACGGCCGCGAGGCAGTCCAGTATTTTGGTCGCCAGCAGCTCGTAGACAACGCAACCGCACCTCTCCGCATTACTGATACTCTTGGTCGTTTCGACGTCCTCGCAAACTGCGATGGCGGCGGCATCAACGGTCAGTCCGGCGCTCTTCGCCTGGGCATTGCTCGCGCTCTTCTCGAGGCTGGCGAGTATCGTGATGACCTTAAGAAGGCCGGCTACCTCACCCGCGATTCTCGTGCGGTCGAGCGTAAGAAGTACGGTCTGAAGAAGGCTCGTAAGCGTCCTCAGTTCTCCAAGCGCTAAGGCCGCTGGACCCAAAAAAGTCCTCACAAAGAGACCTGTTGTATATCGGCAGGTCTCTTTTTTGTATACTTTTAAATGGTTGCATTTTGCATATTTGCGCAACCGCTTTAGTCCGCACGTTTTTCTTGCCATCTGGCGAGAAGCCCCACCTGTCGAGTAGTTCGCTGGCGCTTCGCGCGCAAGTTGCTCTCCACCCGACAACACTACATTCGCAGCTAGGAGACGCTTATGAAGTACTTTGGAACCGACGGCTTTAGAGGCCGTGCAAACGAGGGTCTGAACGTCGATCACGCATACAAAATCGGCCGCTTTATTGGCTGGTATTACGGAGCCAAGCAGTCTCGCAAAGCCCGCATCATTATTGGTAAGGATACCCGCAGGTCAAGCTACATGTTTGAGTCCGCACTTGTCTCGGGCCTGGTTGCTTCTGGCGCTGACGCGTACATGCTACACGTTATTCCTACACCTGGCGTCAGTTTTGAGGTTGTTGACGGCGCTTTTGACTGCGGCGTCATGATTACTGCGTCCCACAATCCGTTCACCGATAACGGCATCAAGCTGGTCAACAAAGAGGGCTACAAGATGGACGAGGACGTCCTTGAGCAGGTAGAGGCTTACATTGACGGCGAGTTTGACGTTCCTCTGGCAACCGGTGACAGCATTGGCCGCACGGTTGATTACATGCAGGGCCGTAACCGCTACATCTCCAGCCTTATTGCAAGCTGCGGTTTTAGCCTCCAGGGCCTGAAGATTGGCCTGGATTGTGCTAACGGTGCAGCTTCTAGTGTTGCTCGCCCTGTTTTTGACGCACTGGGCGCCGAGACCCATGTTATCAACAATGCTCCAAACGGCCTCAACATCAACGTTGATTGCGGTTCTACCCACATTGACCAGCTGCAGCGCTTTGTAGTTCAGAATGGCCTTGACGTGGGCTTTGCCTACGATGGTGACGCTGACCGCTGCCTGGCAGTTGACGAGCGCGGCCACGTGGTTGATGGAGACCTGATCCTCTACGTCTGCGGCACCTACCTCAACAAGTATGGTCGCCTGGCTAAGCAGACTGTGGTTACCACCGTCATGAGCAATTTTGGCCTGTTCAAAGCATTTGACGACGCTGGCCTCTCTTACGAGAAGACCAACGTGGGCGATAAGTACGTCTACGCTTGCATGAACGAGAATGAGTACAGCCTGGGCGGCGAGCAGAGTGGTCACATCATCTTTGGTGACCTGGCAAAGACCGGTGACGGCATCTTGACCAGCCTCCGTATTATGGAGGTCTTACGAGCAGAGCGCGAGAAACTCTCTGAGCTGACTCGTCCCGTTACACTATATCCACAGCAGTTGGTTAACGTCCGCGTTACCGACAAAGAGGCCGCTATGCAGTCTCCTAAGGTTAGCGACGCAGTTGCAGCTGCCGAGAAGTTCCTTGAGGGCAATGGTCGCGTGTTGGTCCGCGCTTCCGGAACAGAGCCTCTGGTGCGCGTTCTTGCAGAAGCTCCAACCGATGAGCTTTGCCAGCAGGCAAACCAGATTGTGCTTGATGCACTTGAGGAGTATAGGCTCAGCGCTTAAGCGCAGATAGATCCAGGGGATACGATGGCACTGGCAGGAATAGGTGTAGATATGCTTGAGATTGCCCGCATGCAGCAGGCAATTGAGAGACGCCCTCACTTTATTCGCCGTATGTTCACCGATGCCGAGCGTGCGTATTGTGAGCGCACTGCTCGCCCTGCGGAGCACTATGCTGCCCGTTTTGCGGCAAGAGAAGCCGTGCTCAAAGCCTTAGGAACGGGTTTCTCGTCTGGTATTGGTTTTCAGGATGTGTCTGTTGAGAGAGATCAGCTGGGCAGGCCACAGGCTCGTCTGGCTGGTAAGGCTGCACAGATTGCGGCCGAGCAGGGCGTGCAAGAGATTGCGCTTTCTATCTCGTACACCAGAGACGTTGCGGTAGCCAATGCGGTTGCGGTAACCAACGCCGTAAAACCCAAGGTAGATCAAAAGGAAGATGCTGCCCAAGAGCTGGCACGTTCGTTCAAAGAAGCTCGTTCTGTGTTGGATGAGCTTGAGCGCGTGCAAGAACCTATAATTGAGACAACCTTTGATGATGTTGTTAAATCCGAGGAGTAAGTTATGCAGCCGGTACTAAATGTTGAGGACATCAAGCGTGTAGAGATTACGCTGACACGCGTGGGCGTGAGCGTTTCCGAGCTCATGCACCGTGCAGGTTACGCTGCCGCTCAAGAGGCTCTTGGCATGGGCGGAGACATCTCTAACGTTGTCATCCTCGTAGGTCTTGGCAATAACGGTGGAGATGGCTGGGTGGCAGCAGAAGCGCTGCGCTCTAGAAACTGCAACGTTAAGGTAGTCACTCCTCTTGAGCCTGATCAGATTTCCGGCGATCTTGCACGTCAGATGGCGCAGCGCGCCGTTCGCGCGGGAGTCTCGGTGCTTGTTGGGCCTTCTCGCCAGGAGCTCATTGACCTGCTGGCAACGGCTGACGTGGTACTTGATTGCATGCTGGGTACCGGCTTTCACGGCAAAGTACGTGCTCCGTTTGATATTTGGATTGAGTGCCTCAATCAGTCTGGTGCTCGCGTACTTTCCGTTGACGTTCCCAGTGGCCTTTCTGCGCAGAAGGGCCAGGTAGAAAGCGCGTGTGTTGTCGCTGACGTTACCGTTACCATGATTGCGCTCAAACCCGGCCTTATTGCCGATGCAGGCCGCGACGTTTGCGGCTCCATTGTTGTGGCTCCTCTGGCCGAGCAGACTGAGCGTCTGGTTGTTGAGGCAGATCCTGTTGCCTGGCGCGTTGACCTGGAAGATTATCTTGCTTCTGTTCCTGCTCAGCTCAACGACTGCGATAAGTACTCTCGTGGCTCCGTATTGGTGGTTGGTGGTTCAAGCCGCTTCCCCGGAGCTGCTGTTTTTGCTGCTAAGGCGGCTGCTCGTGCGGGTGCTGGCTACGTTACCCTGGCAGTTCCTGAGGCCATTGTCAACTGCGTTCAGATGATGTTGCCAGAGGTTCCCGTTATTGGCCTCCCGTGCGACGCTGAGGGCGTGTTTACCGAGGAAGCAGCTCCACTGGTGCTGCAGCTTGCTGCCATGCGTACCGTTACGCTGGTTGGTCCAGGTATGCGTGTTTCCGGCGGAACCGTCAAGGTTACCTCCGCGCTGCTTGACTCTGAGCTGCCCGTTATTGTTGACGCTGATGCACTCAACTGCATTGCTCGCCTCACCAATAACAACCTCCCAGATTTCCCTGAGCTCACACGTCGTACCGCTCCACTCATCATGACTCCACATCGTCGCGAGCTTGGTCGCCTGGTTAACCAGGTAGATAATCCTCCTGCAAGTCTGGTGGGTCAGCTTGAGGCTGCCCGCAAGATTGTCTGGGCAGACGGTGGCTCTGAGCTGGTCATTGTTGCTAAGGGAACCGCAACTGGCTGCGTTGGCGTCCAGAAAGCCGTGCTGCCAAAGCCTGGTCCCGTAACGCTGGCAACTGCTGGCTCTGGCGACGTTCTTGCTGGTACTATTGCTGGCCGCTTGGCTCAGGTTGCTGGTCAAGTTGATGACCTGCCAACCTTCTGCTCACTTGCCTGTGAGGTTCACGCATACGCAGGTCAGCTAGCTGCCGAGAAGTTCGGTGTACGCGGAGCTATGGCTGGCGACATCTGTGACGTTATTGGCCTTGCTTCCGACGCACTTGAGGAGCAGATTGCATTCCCTATGGCAGACTTTGAAGAAGCTGCGGAGTAGGTGAGTCTGATGTCGGCATATCCCCAGGATAGATGGGCTTGGATAGAGATTGATCTTTCTGCCGTCCGCCACAACGTAAAGGCGTTTAAGGCCCAGCTTAACCGTGGTGTCAAAATGATGTGTGTGGTTAAGGCTGACGCATATGGTCACGGTGCTGCTCAGTGTGCTAAAGCCATGCAGTCTGTGGGTGCCGATCAGTTTGCCGTTGCAACGGTCGATGAGGGCGTTGAGCTGCGCTGTTCTGGTATCGAGAGCCCTATTCTGGTGCTTTCCGAGCCACCAGTCACCTCCATTCCAGACCTCGTGCGCTTTGACATCATGCCGTCCGTTTACACGGTTGACTTCGCCCTTGCATACGGTGAGGCTGCTGCCGCAGCTAACAAGGTTGGCCGCTATCACCTGGCCATCGACACTGGAATGACCCGTATTGGCGTCAGGCGAGAAGATCTTCTTGAGGTGCGCGGTTCTATTGATTTCCACAGGGGTCTTGAATGCGCTGGCACGTTTACGCATTTTGCTACGGCCGACGTGCTTGACAACTGGGACTTTGACCTGCAGGTTAATCGCTTTATTGAAGCGGTTACCGCGCTCAAAAACGCAGGCTATGAGCTGGGCTTGGTTCACGCCGATAATACCCCTGGTACCATCCTGCATAAAGATATCCAGTTTGATATGGTCCGCGTGGGCATTGGTCTGTACGGACTTCACCCAAGTAAGCTCACTATTCCCCGCATTGACCTGCAGCCCGTTATGAGCGTGCGCGGTCGAGTGACGCGCGTGGTATATCCAGCTGTTGGCGATGGCGTTGGCTATGGTATGACGTGGCGCGTTCCTCGCAATAACATCCAGGTAGCTACGGTGCCTATCGGCTACGCCGATGGTCTTGCACGCAGCCTTTCTAACCGCATGGATGTTTTGACGCGCGGAGACCGTGTCCGCCAGGTGGGCAATATCTGCATGGATCAGTTTATGATTGCTGTTGATACCGCAGGCACACACGCTA
>CALKRF010000011.1 GCA_937990665.1 uncultured Atopobium sp. | reverse complement strand
ATCCGACCATTAACAGTCCACCCTTTTTCAATACGCGAGCAGCTTCTTTATACATGTTTTCTAAGTCTTCAATGTATACATTAGAAACCGGATTAAAAATAATATCGAAAGTTTCATTTTCAAAGGGAAACGTTTTTGTCATATCAGCTTGGACAGTATGGATTATTAAGTCTTCTCTTTTAGCAACCATCTCGTCTTTTTGTAATTGTGATATAGAAAAATCCATTATGGTTACGTCATAGCCTTTAGCAGCAAAAACGAGACCCTGTTGTCCGCCACCGCAAGCTAAGCCTAATATCTTTTTTCCGTTGGCCTTTTCAAACCATTCTGTTGGAACTTTTTTCCCGACCGTTAATGCAACAGAAATTGGACTGTTTCTAGCTTCTTCTAATTCTTCATGCGTTAGTGGTTCGGTATAGTCATTGTTTACCTTATTCCATCTATCTTGATTTAATTTTAAGTAGTCATTCATCTTATAATCTCCTCAAAATAGTGTTGTATTTTGATTTAAGTCGCATGTAGAACCATTACATTTTACTTGCCGCTACAAATTATAATTTGTTTTCTCGCTGTTTGTGCCACATACATTTTTAGCTAATTGATACAGGTCTACAGAGCATGCAACCTAGTACACATAGTCTTATTTCTAAGTGTTATGTCTGAATCGTAAAAAAGTGGCTGCAGATGACACGTCAAATGCAGCCACTTTTATGTTACCCACACGTGTTTAATCGCGTGTTGCCAATCGTTTTGACTCTGCGGTTTTCTCCGCACTTCTACTTGATCAGACCGCTGTTCCTTAGCAGCAGCTCAATATCAGTGCCCTTGACAGCCTTGAGAGCTACCTTTAAGAGCATCTTCTCCTTGAACGAGAGTGGCGCCTTATCAAGCGTTTTCTTGTCCAGAGCATAGTAGGTTGCCCTTAGAAGCTCTCTGATGTCGTACTGAGAACCCCAAACCTCTGGTACGCCTCTATCAACGTCCATCAACGTGTAGACAGACTCCATACCAGTACGGATTGAGTACTCCGTAGTAAAGATGGTGTCACGAGGAGTCTCGGCAAACTGTCCAATAAAGGCAAAGTTAACGGAACCCTCAGGAACAACCAGAGGCCTGTCCTCAGCCTTTCTTGGCTGGAAGAATGCGTTGATGTAAGGCATGAAGCACGTAGTTGTGTTGCAGCGGTTCTTTGCCCAGTCCTCAATCTTCTTGGTTGGAACACCAATGTGATAGAGCCACTCCTGGCACACTTCCTCGCCGGTGCAGTTACGCATAGCCTTCTTAACAAAGTTACCAGGCTTGTTGGTGCTCAGTGCATAGACCCAGATAAGTACGGTGTCCTTGTCCTGTGCTCTGAACTGTGGCTGACGGTTGATGGTCCACGAGAGGTACCAGTTATCGGTACTATCCTTGACGGTTACAATACCGCCGGTTGTGACCTTACCTTCTCTTGGATCTCTCTTGCAGACGCCAATAATCTTCTTGATAATCTCTTCGTCTTTTGTCTGGATGGTAGCGCTCATCCAGTTAGTTGCCTCAAAGTCACTACAGAAATTATCGGGATTGCCGTACTCGCCATGCTTGGCCTGAGCTGCAATGTTCTTCCACAGATCCCAGGACTCCCCTACGCCATTTCTGACGTTACTGATGTCAGGAGCAGTATTTTGATCGCCATAGCAAGAGGTATCGGTGCAGCAGCCATTGGTGATAAACACCAAATCGTCTTCGGTTAGATCAATGGTTTGCTGTGAGCCGTTCTTCTCGTAAACAATTTGAGTAGCTACTTTTTTACCATTGGTGTCGTTGATGATGACGTTCTTGACATCCATACCATAGTCAACGCTTACGCCGTGATTCTCAAGATACCTAACCAGTGGCAAAATCATGCTCTCGTACTGGTTGTACTTGGTAAAGCGCAGCGCGGTAAAGTCAGGAAGACCGTCAATATGGTGACAGAATCTGCAAAGATAGCGCTTCATCTCAAGAGCAGAGGACCATCTTTGGAACGCAAACATGGTCTGCCAATAAAGCCAGAAGTTAGTGTTCCAGAAAGAATCAGGAAGTACGTCACTAATCTTCTTGCCCTCAAGGTCCTTCTCGGGAGTCATAAACAGCTTGGCAAGCGCAAGTGAAGACTCTTTATCAAGCTTGAACTTCTTATCTGTGTGGGCATCTTTGCCGCACTTCTCGGAAGCTCTGCAGAGCGAGTAGTTTGGATCGTGCTTGTTGAGCCAGTAGTACTCATCAAGTACCGAGACGCCAGGTGTTTCAATAGATGGAACGTCTCTGAACATATCCCACATGCACTCAAAGTGGTTGTCCATCTCTCGGCCACCGCGCATGTAGAAACCCTTGCTTACATCTTTGCGGCCATCGCAGCTTCCGCCTGCAAGCTCAAGCTTCTCGAGCAGGTGAATTCTTGTACCCTTTACCTGGCCATCGCGGACAAGATAAAACGCAGCAGCTAGACCTGCAAGACCTGTTCCAATAATATAGGCTGATTTTTTGTCGGCATCTTTGGGCTTTTCTGGCTTAGCGAACGATTCATACGTTCCAGCAGAGTAATACATAACTTCCTCCTTAGTATTCCGCATCAATCACCTGCGGAAATTAGTAAGTCGCCCTTACCTTGCGTTCACTATAAACTTATAAACTGCTAAAGAAAATGCACAAAAAGAGCGGGCTGTCCGATAAAGTGACAGTCCGCTTACATTGCTTAAAATCCCGACAAAGAGGCTATTTTGTCGTATTGCTATTTGTTTCTTTTAGCGTTGGTCAGTGCGTGATTAAACGACCCATGAATAAGAGAATTGAGCCTATCAACAATGATTTTAGGATCTTCTGTCATTCCCCCATCAATCCATTCAGCACTAATCCCACAAAACCATACTTATAAAAATTTGCGATAAAAATCTTATCCTCTTCCCTAACAACCATTCCCTCAGCTTTTTCCTCAAGCACGTCGTAGAGAAGTTGATAGGTAACCTTATACAAATATCTGTATAAATAGTCCTGTGGCACATTGTGATAGATATTGACGATAAAGGCTCTGTCCTTTTTGATCATGTCAAAGATGGCGAGAAACCCCTCTTGCCAGGTATCGTACGTCTTGTTTTCTTTAAGCGCACGTTCTGCATCTTCTTCGCAAATCCATTCGGTGAGCTCCAGAATATCGTGGAAATGATAGTAGAACGTTTGACGGTTCATCTCGCACTTCTCGGCAATATCATTAACGGTAATCTTGTTGAGCGGCTTTTCTAACAGCAGTTCTTTAAAGGCAAATGCGATGGCCATCTTTGTTGTAGCCTTGCTCATGTTTTTACTCCTGAAGATTTTTGTGTGAGTTACCAAAGTATACCGCGCTCCTACCGTGACAAGTTTTATAACCAAACACCTCCTAAATTGTTTCAAAAATAGCAATTAATTTGGCTTTTTTCGCAGGTAATAATGTGCTTAACTGGTATCAGTTAGACAAAGCTAACTTTATTCTTTCATAGTATGAAGGGGGTCTTAGTATGGAAGCTGGTCACGAGTTTTTACTCCGTATGGGTAAGACTAGACTGCGCCCCGGAGGTATCGAGGCAACCAATTGGCTGCTTAACTCAGTAGAGATTACGCCAGAAACTCAAATTCTTGAGGTGGCTTGCAATATTGGAACCACTACGGTTGAGCTGGTAAAACGTTTCCACTGCCATGTGACCGCAATTGACCTTAATGCAGACGTGCTCCCTAAAACAAAAGAAAATATCGCGAGAAACAATATCGAGGAGTACGTGACAGTGGAACAAGGAGACGCTACAAATCTCTCCTACCCTGATAATAGCTTTGATGTTGTTATCAACGAAGCAATGCTCACGATGCTGTCTGATCAACAGAAAGAGGCAGCCGTAAAAGAGTATGCACGCGTACTTAAGCCAGGTGGCGTGCTGCTTACCCATGATGTACTTTTGCTCAAAGAAGACGATGAACTGGTCCACGAACTCTCAAGAACCATTAACGTCAACGTAAAACCGTTAACCCTTGCAGGTTGGAAGAATCTCTTTGAGTCAGCAGGTTTCTGTCCAGAAACAAAGAACGGCAAGATGACGCTTATGAATCCGGCAGGACTTATTGCCGATGAGGGTGCTGACGGAGCTCTGAGGGTTATTAGAAACGGTCTCAAACCCGAGAACACCAAGATGTTTGCTAGCATGTTCACCTTCTTTAACGACCACGCTGACGACCTCAACTACATTGCCGTAGTAAGCAGAAAGCCAAGATAGGCTCCGCATCAAGGCAATGCAGGATCAAGCTAGAGCAAACACAAAATAGTCATTCATCGAGCTAGACTCGGGCTCGATAGCAAAAAGGAAGCTGGCGGAAATACCAGCTTCCTTCTCTTTTATTGCGTGTTATGTGCGGAGCTTACTTGGCCTTTGCGCAGGCAGCCATAGCAACAGAGCCAATGTAGTTGACTGGGTTGGTAAAGTTTGGCTGGAACAGAAGGTCAACAG
>CALKRF010000010.1 GCA_937990665.1 uncultured Atopobium sp. | reverse complement strand
ATAGAAAGTGCATTAAGACCAAAGAAGTTATCGTTCATGAATTTGGCAACAAAGAGACCAAAGGCAATAGCAATGGCAAGCTTAGGGATAAGAATGGTCAGACCAGTCTTCAGAACCTTTGGAACCGTCTTAAGGTCAATAGAGGCACCAACAAACAGCAGAACAATACCAACAATCGCAGGGGCGCCCTTAGCAACAGCTGTGGTAAAACTACCAATTTCTAGAACCTGAGGGAAAAAAGAGTGAAGCAGTAGGCCCACAGAAAGCGGATAAAGCATAATATCGCCAGGGAACCTGGGGACGCCAATCTTACGAGTTGTCTTTTGCTGTTCAGCTGCCATTATCAGCTCCTTTGCCCTGGTTGGTCAAAAAATAGTTGACCTACTTTATCAGCACAAAGAATCATTTTTAAAAAGTACTGTACAAATTAACAATTTGGCTACAAACGCGAGAAGACCTTACAAGCTGCAAGGTCTTCTCGCGAAATGGGCGTATATGAGTGTTGAGGACGACGCGGCGCGTAAAACTGAGGGCTATAACTTAGATTTTGCCGCCTTCAACGACAATGTTGTTTGGATCTACCTCGTCGCCGTAAATTGGAGCAAGGGTCTCTTCATAATCCTTGTGGAAGAAGTTCTCCTCTGCAAGAGGGCCGGTAATCTCGTTGTTGATAAACTCCAACACCGAGGAGTTACCCTTGTGAACTGCCGCAGCAATAGTATCGGAGTCGCCCAGGTCATCAATGCCAACAACAAAGCCAGGGTTAGACTTAATCCATGCAAGTACCTCGGTATTATCGGTTGAGAAAGCATCGCCGCGGCCGTCGAGCAGTGCGTTATACGCATCAGCATAGCTATCAAATTTGACCAGCTCAACCTTAGGCGCGTTCTTAGCAAACCAAACCTCAGCTGTGGTTCCCTTAGAAACAATAAGCTTCTTGCCGTCAAGCTGAGAAACGTCTGTAATTGGCGCAGAAGATGGAGAAACAACGCCCAGTTTAATCTTCATGTATGGCAGGGAGAAATCAACCTTCTCTTTACGGTCATCAGTTACCGTAAAGTTTGCCAGCATGATATCTGCCTTATTGGACTGCAAGAAAGGTACGCGGTTCTGTCCGTCAGTGGCAATGTAGTTAATCTTTACGCCCATATCCTTTGCAAGACGCTCAGCAAAAACAATGTCGTAACCAGCGTAATTACCGTTTGCATCAACGTAACCAAAAGGAGCTTTATCGCTGAAGACACCGATATTTACCGTGCCTGCCTTCTTGATGTCATCAAGGGTTCTAAACTTTGAGTCTGTATCAGAAGATCCACCCTGAGCTCCGTCGGAATCCTTTTTCTTGCAAGCAGCCAAAAGAGCTGCAGCAGAAAGTGCGCTTGCACCAAGGAAAGCACGGCGAGAAAGAGAAGTGGAAGTATTTTCAAAGAAGTTCATTTCAAATCCTAACAAGTTGTATCAATTACTACATCATCTACGTGCAAAAACACGTTGTTTACTTATGCACACGTTCAAACTCAAAGGTGCGCAAAAACTCTTGTGCCCTTTCTGTTTTAGGTGCCGAGAAAAACCCTTGTGCATCGGACGACTCTTCTACGATGTGTCCCTGATCAATCAAGATGACTCGATCAGCAACTGCTTGAGCAAAGCGCATCTCGTGAGTTACCACCAGCATGGTCATTCCCTGCTCTGCTAGCTCCATAACTACCTGCAAAACCTCGTGAACCATCTCGGGGTCAAGAGCTGCAGTAATCTCGTCCAGCAAAAGAACTTCAGGGTTAGTCATAAGAGCACGAACAATTGCCACGCGCTGCTTTTGACCACCGGAAAGAGCTGATGGGTAGGAGTCTTTCTTCTCCCACAGTCCCACACGACGCAGCAGTTCTTCAGCCTGTGCCAAAACCTCATCCTCTGAGCGCTTCTGCACTACCAGAGGGGCCAGGGTTACGTTTTTCAAAACCGTCATGTTGGGGAACAAGTCATAGCTTTGAAAAACCATACCAATGCCTGCTGCGGCGCTTTCCCTCTTCTGACCAGAAATAACCTGATTGTGGAGAAGCACTTCTCCCCCTTGGATATTTTCCAAGCCAACGATAGCGCGAAGCAGCGTAGACTTACCGCAACCGGAAGGGCCTAACACTACCACTACCTCGCCTTTATTGATGGAGAGCGAGATCTTATCAAGCACGGGTTTCTGGCTTGAGGGATATACCTTAGTGAGGTCCTTAACTGCTAAAACGGTGTTACTCATGTGAGGCGCTCCTCTCAAGCCTGCGTGAAAGATACGAAAGTGGGAAGCAGGCGGCAAAATACAGGAAGAAAATAGCTCCATAGATCCAAAGTGCTCCGTCGGTTGGGAACTTGAAGCGATAAAAATCGGTGATCTGACTACCAACTCTGAGCAGCTCAACCACGCCAATCAAGTTACAAAGTGACGTTGTCTTAATCATGCGTGTAATCAAGTTGATAGCTGGAGGCAAAAGACGCTTGAAAGCCTGAGGTAGGATGACCTTAAAAAACGTCTGTTGGCGAGAAAGGCCAAGTACAAACGCACCGTCATACTGAGATGCTGGGATTGACTCCAACGACCCTCGTACCAAGTCTCCAAGCTCGGCTGCTCCCCAGAAGGTAAAGACCACAATTGAAGCTTCAATGCCATCAAAGTTGACATCAAACCATTCAGAAGTACCAAAAAACACCACAAAGAGCAGCACCAGCTGAGGCATAACACGAACAATCTCAAGGTAAACACGAAGAATTGCGCGAACAACCTTGTTGTTGGATGTCATAAAAAGTCCAACGAGAATACCAAGAGGAATGGAAAGCGCCACAGAGATAAGGCCAATGTGCACCGTTGTTGCAAGACCTCCAAGAAGGCGCGTTATCACTCCTTCCTGCAGCAAAATGTTATCGACGGGCATAGTCAAGCCTCCTCTCCAGCCAGCTGCCAAGCAAAGAAATAGGAACAAGGATAATCACATAGACAACTACCAGCATAAAGAGGGCTTCTGTAGTGTCGTACTGCATGCCGATAATGTCTTTGGTTACATACATCAAATCTGCAAGAGCAATGCCGGAAACAACGGAAGATTCCTTGATTAAGAAAATGATGTTAGCAACGAGGCTTGGAATTGCTACAGAAAGTGCCTGTGGAAAAATAACGTGCTGGAGCGCTTGAATCTTTGAGAGGCCCAAAACCTGTGCAGATTCAAACTGAATAGCTGCAACTGATTCAAAACCTGCACGAAACACTTCTGCCATATAGGAGCCACCAAGAAACGTTAAACCCACAACAGCAGCTACCTCTGCATCCATTTTGAGACCAACTTTAGTTAGGCCAAAGTAGATAAGAAACAGCTGAATAAGCAGGGGTGTTCCTCTGGAAAGCTCAACATAAACAGCATTAAGCTGACTTAAAACAGGAATTTTTGTCAGCGAAATCTGAGCACTTATCAAACCAACGATAAGCGAGAAGACAACTCCAAAGAAAGAGATGGAAAGCGTTATTTTTGCAGCTTCTGCATACAGTGGGAGGTGTTCCCCTATGAAGCTCCAGTCCATGCGAATAAATCCTCTCGGGATGTGTGAATACTCACACAAGAGTTACAAAATAGCTTTACGCCCGAGTCTGTACCAGGAAAATTTTGCTCAGCGACAATTACACCCTGGTCGTATGTGACCCGGGCACCAGACACATCGCGGTGCATGCACAAAGTGCAGTGTATGTCGTAGCCATAATTCGCATGCGTATAATCCTAGTCGCAACTAGGATATTGTCAACTCACAATTGGTAAATTTTTTGATAATGGAAAATTCTTCCACTAAATCATCAACTGACATACGTGCATTAGCAGGGCTTGTAGAGGGCAGTTGACGTGCAGGAATACCGGTTTGTAGCTCGGTATAGCGCTTGTAAAATTTTGTTGCCGTCCCACCAAGCGTAAAAATGGCACAGATTGATGAATCTTGAATAAGAGCACCAATGTTGTGTGGAACTGGATTTGCAATTGAAGCGTCACTTGCACCCTTAATGTCACAAGCCTTAAGCACATCACAAAGAGCAAGATGATGTCTTTTGCAGAAGTCAATCTTTTCAGGTATGGACTTGAGGGGTTTCTCGCCATATAACGTGGCAACTACGCGCCAGAATCTATTCTGAGGGTTGCCAAAATAAAAGCCAATTTCTCGAGACTTGGGACTAGGCATTGATCCCAAGAGCAGTACGCGAGAGTCCGGAAAAATAATGGGATCAAGCGTGTTCTCAACATGCGTAAGCGCAGTTTTGGCAGTATCGCCAGCAGGCTGAGGTCTGTTTGCAGCCACAGCTACTCGCCTTCTTGCAGCGGCTCAACAAACTCCTGCAAATCATCAAGGCGCAGTACAGTTACTTGGCCATAGCCAGCTCCACCTGTAGTGCCCGTGTCAATTCCCCACTTATCGCCATCTGACTGGACCCATTGCGCAAGACCATCAGGAGTGGTGGCACTGCGATTCAAGTTTTTTGCACCAAAGCTTGCTAACAAAGGTGTGGGTGTATGACCGCAAATTACAATAGGATATGCTGCTTCTGACGTACGGAAATCCGTTGGATATTGCCAAAACTCTTCACGAATCCACAAAAGATCGTTTTCAGACTGCTTGCTTAAATACTGCTCCAAAGAAGCCTTATCCCAGGCGGTTGGCAAGGGAACACCATTAGACTTTATGCCCGCATGTACCAGAACAAAATCTCTACCTTGGACCTCAACGGTGACGTACAAAGGAAGTGCCTGCAGCCAGCCAATCAGCTCACTATACTCTTCTTCAGAAAGCGTCTTGAGCTCAGTAAGCGTTGCGTCTCCCCCGTTAATCTGCCACATAAACTGAGCTTCAATATCCGCCTCTGGAGCCAATGCTTGTAGCGCAAGTTGCTCATGATTGCCCATTAAAACGGTGCAGTTAGGAAGCGCGCGAATTGTCTTTATAGTGGCAAGCGAGCTAGGGCCACGGTCAATCATGTCACCAAGACAATAGAACACGTCTGACTCGGTTGGATTAATACGCTCTAGAGCACGCCTAAGCGGCTCCACATGACCGTGAATATCAGAAAAAACGTACGTTGCCACAAAAACCTATTCTGTCGAACCTTCATCTGCAAGCGTCTGACCATCAAAGTTCAGATTTTGCGTAAGCTCTTTTGCAGTATCAAGATTAAAGTCTGGCGAGAAGAAAACGTCAAGTGCATACGGTACATTTGCCAGCGCATGGTCATACAAATCCCAGAAGCTCTCTTTGCGAATCTCTCCCGTAAAAGGATCAGTCCACTCATTTCCCGCTCTGTTGTCAAAATCAGAATCAGAGGATTCCCTTGCCCCGTGAGAGAGCGCCTCAATCAAAGAGAACCTATTTGTACCAAAGGTACGCTCAAGATGACCAAGTAGCTTTCTCTTCTTACCTGTTGGCGAATACGCTAGATGCTGGATAATCCTAAAATCAACAGCAGCTGACGAGAAAATCCTGGTATCGGTAGGTTTTTCATACGTCCATAGCAACGCAAAGAAAAACACCCTATCCAAAACGTAAAGCGTATGCAGGGATGCCTTCAAAACCTCGCTATAAGGCCTATAGGTAGCTACTGTTTTACCAAGATGGGCATAAAGAATTGCCTCATCAAGGTCTTTCTCGATCTCTGCATGTACTTGATTTTTAGCAGATTCATCCAAGCCCTCTACACCTTGAGAGGTAAGCATGTTTTGCCAGTAATAGACAAAAGGATGAGCAGTGGAATCAAGCATATAGTGGCAGAGAAATCCCGCAATATAGGCGCGAGCAACCGCAACGTCTTTAAGTGGCAGAGGCGCAATTGCGTCTCGCATAGAAAGAAGGAGTTCAGGCGTTTTTTCTTTATGCATGATCGACGCATATTTAGCGTAGCGATGCAGCAGCGGATCTGCTGCTAAATAAAACAGCGGATCTGGACCTTGGTTGCCCAACAGAAAAGCTTCTCGCTCTTCCATCGTAGAAAAACCAAGTTTGCCTGCAGCTATATCAAAGGCATCCTTACCAAAGAAGTCATGAGTCAAAATTGCGGGCATGTCCATTCCTTTCAGATTGCTACCATCCATTTTACCCAGCAATGGCTCAGTGCGTTAGAGAGAATATAAAACAGCATGTAGTCACTATTGTGAATAAGTTGCCTCTAAGCTCTCTTCAGCTACCGCCTACCGATTAATACGCCTTACCCCCTGTAGTAATACTTAAATATTTGATATCTTTAAACATACTTGGGGGAGATATTTTCTGTCTGAGCCATCTAGCTTGTATTGCGACTACAAGCTGGGAAAGTAAGGATCTAAGGAGTGAGGTATTCCTTACGGCCAGCAAAGACAAAACCTGCAAAGACAGAGAATATCTAATTGAGGGGAGCGATCATGGCACACTGCTATGAGAAGCTTATCTCTGCAGGTAAAAATAGTCTCTGCAGAGCCAAAACATCACGTTCTTCTCGCATGAAGAAGCGTGAGTAACATGAATACGGCAAGAAAAATCAAACTCTATAGGATGCTTACGGCCCTTGCCTATGGTGACGCCTATGGCATGCCAACAGAGATGATGTCACCACACCAAATTGATTTTGCATTTCCTGATGGAGTTCAAAGTCTTTCAAATCCACCTAAAAATGACTTTTTTGGAAGACCTTTTACCGCAGGTCAAACCACAGATGACACCGCAAACGCAATCATTCTGACTAAAAATATCATTGATAACCAGGGTATTTTTAATCAGTCAAGCTACTTTGACGCACTGGAAAACTATGTGGCAACAGAGCCAAATGCTGCCCAGGTAGTTGGTCCTTCCACAAGAGCTGCACTAGCCAATCGACTTTCTGGTCACTCACTTAAAACGTGTGGACGCCTTGGTACCACTAACGGATGTGCCATGAAGTGTGCTCCATTGGCTTCAATTGTGAGCTGGAAAGACAAACATGCGCTCATTAACAGCGTTACTGAACTTGCGCTTCCCACGCACGGAACCAACGTAGCTATCATGGGCGCAGCAATGATTGTGGCCGCCATAAGCAGAGGTCTTTCTGAAAACTCGTTTACGGTAGAGGACGCTCTTGAAACTGCTTTAAGTTACGGACACCGAGCTCTCTACACAAAAATTGGTACACAAATGCCTATGCCCAGTATGTATCAAAAGTGCATCATGGCGCTGGAGTTTTGCGAGGGTGCCAAAAACCTTGAGGCTCCCCTAGCAGCATCAAGAGACATCTACGACTACTGCGGCTGTGGTTATGAAACTATAGAGACCATCCCTGCAGTTCTTGCGGTAGTTAAGCTCTCTCAAGGAAAAGTCTCTAGAGCAGCAAGAATAGCTGCAGAAATGGGTGGAGACACGGACACCATTGGGTCTATTGCCTGCGCTATTTGTTCACAGATTCACTATGACGTTTTGCCTGATGAAGTACGTCTGCTTGAGCGCGTCAATGGATACCAGTTTGAAAAACTTGCAAACGATTTGGAAAATGCCACTTCCCTACCGTATGATGTAGCTATCTAGTTTGCGCTCTTTGCGCCATAGCATACGTTTCTTGTAGGAGGCGCCATGAGCTCCTGTGCTCTTATCGATTTGCATGTCCACCTTGATGGATCAATCCCACTTCCTGCCGCAGCTCAACTTGCAGCAGATGCGGGACTTGATTTCTCTTTGGCTGAACTCAAAGAAAAGATGCAAGTCCCGGCTCATTGCCAGGATCTTAACCAGTATCTTGCAACATTTGAGCTGCCGCTCAAGCTTATGCAGTCAGCACAGGGCATTCGTACGGTTGCAAAGGCATTTCATGAGCAGCTTGACGCAGAGGGCATTCTCTACGCTGAACCCCGCTTTGCACTAGGAAGCCTTACTGCAGAAGGTCTTTCTCAGCAAGAAGTCCTTGAGGCTGCTCTTGCTGGTAGAGCTGACTTCTATGCAGAGCATCCACAGTCAGCGCTCCACACGGCATACCTTATTTGCGCTATGCGTGGCACAGGTGAAAAGCTTAAGCACAAAAATGAAGAGTCAATTGATCTGGCTGCAGCGTACCTTGGCAATGGCGTCGTAGCAGCAGACTTAGCAGGAGCAGAAGCGCTCTTTGCCACAGAGAATTTCTCGTCACTTTTTGCTGAAGCACAAAGAAAAGACGTTCCTTTTACTATCCACGCGGGAGAAGCTGCTGGTCCAGAAAGCATCAAGGCTGCGCTTCGACTTGGCGCACAACGTATCGGCCACGGCGTTCGATCCTTGGAAGACAAAAGCGTTATCCAGGACCTCAAAGCTGCAAATGTTGCCCTTGAGATTTGCCCTACCAGCAACGTTCAGACGCGCATCTTTGAGTCAATTGAGTGCTTCCCGCTTGAGCAACTGCTTGATGCTGGCTTAACGGTTACTATCAACACGGACAACATGACTGTCTCCAACACTACGCTCTCGCGCGAGTTTGAGCTTTTACAGCAGCACTGCGGTCTAGACAAAAATACCGCACGTGAGCTTGCTGAAAATGCTGCACGTGCGGTATTTAGTGATTCTAGCGAGAAGGATCGTCTACTTGCCTACCTTAGGCAATAGTAGCCTCATATCCTGCCTGAACAACAGCGTCAACCAATACGCTATCAGCAACATCAGAAGACAGCTCAACTACAGCGCTCTTCTCGTCAAGTGAAACGGTTGCCTTAGAGACACCCTCGACAGCCTCAAGAGCCTGTGTGACGTGTGCAACACAGTGCTGGCAAGACATGCCCTCTACGTTTAGTTTCTTCTCCATATAAGATTCCTCCTTCTGTGACGCGGATGCGTCGTTTGTGGACTTAGGTTGAACGTTAATGACTGGTTTTGTGTCATGAGCGTCTTGGCGAGTTGCTGAGCTGGTATTCTTTGGCTTCCAGGTGCGCAGACGCAGTGCATTGCATACAACAAAGACTGACGAGAAGCCCATGGCGGCTGCACCAATCATAGGGTTCAGCGAAATACCAAATGGATATAACAGGCCCATAGCAACAGGGATACAAATGGTGTTATAGAACAGTGCCCAGAACAGGTTCTCTTTGATGTTGGTCATAGTGGCTCGAGAGAGCTCAATTGAGGTGGCAACGTCGGCTGGATCAGACTTCATCAAGACAATGTCAGCAGACTCAATAGCAACATCGGTACCTGCACCAATGGCAATACCCACGTTTGCTCGAGCGAGTGCTGGAGCGTCGTTGATGCCATCGCCTACCATGACAACGTTTTCTCCAGCGTCCTGGAACTGCCTAATGTAGGACTCTTTTTGGCTAGGCAAGACGTCAGAGATAACCTGATCAACGCCAAGCTCCTTACCAATAACGTTTGCTGTTGTTGCCTGGTCACCGGTAAGCATGACAGACTTGATGCCCATAGCACGAAGGCGAGCAATGGTGGACGCACTGGTCTGCTTAACCTTATCGGCTACAGCAATGACGCCAAGAAGCTTACCCTCAAGTGCAAAGTACAGTGGTGTTTTTGCCTGTTCAGCTAGCTGCTGAGCCTGGGAAGTCAACTCTTGTGTGCTGATGCCCTCCTGCTCCATAAGACGAGCGTTTCCTGCTACAAGGCGTTTCTCGCCAACC
>CALKRF010000009.1 GCA_937990665.1 uncultured Atopobium sp. | reverse complement strand
ACATGAACTGCCTCCCATTTCTTATGTCCAAGAAATGGGAGGCAGTTCAGTACCGGCTCTCTTTTGATGTGTAGGTGTTTTGTAGTGGATTGAGCTGCTTACTTTCCGCTTGCCATCTTAGCTGGATACCACTTTTGGAACCATGCCGTAAACAGGCCCATTCCAATAGGAACCAGGTTATTCACAATAACCAAAATACCGCCCACACCATTTTGAACTGCAAACCAGCTCCAAATGGCCGTTAACACGTACATAGCACCCCAACATGCAGCCAAAATATAATTTGTCTTCATGAACAGCGGATTGTTGTAGGCATTATCTCCGCCGTAGCTGTACTTAACGTAAGCAGCGCAGAGAGGTTCTTTAGTCAGGCACGAGGCCAACCACATAAGACCAAAAGCCAGGTAACCCAAATTGACAATCAGGTTGCTGTCGCCATTTCCGCTCATAAAAACGCCTGCAGACAATGCTCCGACCAGGGCAAATGAGATTCTGTCCCAGATGGTGAACTTGAAGTTCCTCATAATAAGCGGCATCAAAGCAGTAACAAGCAGCGTAATCATGGCGCCAACCTGGGAGTCAAACGATGTTGCAGTCCAGAAGGTAATCCAAGGAAGCAGCATCGTAATCATCTGCGGATTTTTCTGCGCACTGCCCGCTTTTTCAGCTGACACGTCCTGAGCAGCTCCAGTTGAACTACCAGGCGTAGGACCAAAATACTTGTCCCAATCAATCATGAAGGAAAAATCGCCCTCAACGGTATACAAGTGCTTGCCCAGCGCCTCTGGTCCGCTAATTTCTCCCCTAGAAATGGACTGCCAGACCTCAAACGGAGTGTTGAGTTTTGTGGTGGTAGTAAGACTGTCATCAGTAAAGACTTTACTGCCATCTTTACCCAGCAAAATCTGATAGCTACGACCAAGGTCGGTATAGTTCATCTCAAGAACACGATCTTTGCCGTCGTAAGCCGTTTTGTCGTACAAAGCCGCCATCTGCGAGGTGAAGATATAGTCAAAAGGTACCTGCTCAACGGGTTTCTCGCCAGCGTTTGTGCTGCTCTGAGCGCTTGTATCGCGAGAAATCCCCCAGCTTGCATCCGCCATCTGCTCAAACATCTCTTTTGGATACAGCAAAACTTTGAGCTCGGCTTTTGTGTGCTCGGAGATTCTGCCGTGGGCGTACTCCGAGCCAGCTTTTTTGACAAGCGCCAGGTACTGATCGGTGCGTGCAGAAAGCTCCTTTACGCGAAAGAGCTCGCCCTGTCCACAAAAAATGCTCTCATAGTTACCCTGGCCAAGAATGTGATCAAACATCTTGGTCACGCTGTCGTAATTGCCCTCTGAAGAATAGAACCCGCAGGTAGAAATTAGGACGTGCTTCTTGCCGGACATGTCGTAGCGGGACTCGTGGGCGCCGCTTCCGTATCCCCTATTTGCGTCGCTCATAAAAGGCAGACTCATGGGAAGCTGGCGATCAATAAGGTTTTTCAGCAGTCCAGGCACGTTGAAGTAGTAAAGCGGGAAGCTCCAAATAACCAAATCGGCCCAAAGTTGTTTCTGAATGACCGTTTCTTCGTCGTCCGACATAATGCACTTACCAGGCGTGTTCTTCCAGCAGTGGAAGCATCCCTTGCAAGGCTTGATGTCCATGGTGGCAACGTTGAGCTGCTCAACAGTCACATCGTCATTGGCGTGCTGCTCGGAGATGCCCTCGATGAAGCTCTTTGCAAGACGCAGAGAATTGCTGGCTTTGCCCTTGGGGCTGCCGTTAATCAGCAGAATGTTCATGCTGCGCCTCCAACTCCTTCATGCACTTCTCGCTCCATGCCCTAAGCATTTCCTCGTGCATCTTGCCGTACTCGATAGTAAATTTCCAGAACAACGCCTTTTCCGGGTCACCCATTTGCGCTGCGTAAGCGGCTACTGCGCCCGTTGCTAGCTCGCTTCCACCGGGAAATGACGAGGCGTTATCTGCAATTCGTTTAAAAAACGCAAGGTTTTCCCCGTAAGAGCACTCGCCCCTAAAGAACGTCTGCATCAAAAGCGGAATACGCAGCACCGAAGCCTGAGAATCTTCCCTCAGCCACCTGTTCAACTCCTCTTTACCGGCTTCAGTTATCGAGAAAACCTTCTTGTCCGGCTTTCCCTTTTGGGCAACGAGCGTTGCGGTAACCCAGCCGTCTTTTTCTAGCGCCTGCAGTTCTCTATAGATCTGGCTTGTTTGAGCAGTCCAAAAGTAATTAAGCGACTGTTGAAAGATGGTTTTAATCTCGTAACCGGACATATTTCCATAATTCAAGAGACCAAGAATTCCCTGCTTAAGCAAATCTCTCATCTCCTTATATTCCACTTGTTGAATATCTTATAACGATAGTAGTTCCACTTGTGGAATATGTCAACGAGAAATTCTAAAAACTTTAACTTCTTTCTGATGGCACAAAAAGGACTCTGCCATTTCTGACAGAGTCCTGACATGCGATTATCGTATGTTTCCGTTGCTTCAGCATTACCTATTACAGGGCAGAAGCGGCGTGCTAACTGCACTTTCACGAGTATCATCACGCTCATCATATGCGTCGTAAGGAGCCTTAGGGTCATGCACCTTGACAGGTTTATTTGCGTTACAAACCTCATCAGTATGAGCAAAGGCAAAATTGATGTCATCTGCCCAACCTGTATGGCCGGTGATAATCTTGGGGTTAAGTCCGCGCTGACGCAGCATGGCCTCTAGTTTTGCAAGCGATTCAACAGCAAGTTGATTATCTTCTGCAAGCTTGTTAATAAAACTATAGCCGCCATCTGCGCCAAACCAAATAGTGTCACCGGTGAATAAATACTCATCATCAATCAAGTACACCACGTGTCCCCAGGTATGGCCAGGGACTAGGATTGTTTCAATTTTTATGCCATTAATTTCAAAAACTTCCCCATCATGCAAAAGCGTCTTTTTATTCGGGATGTTTACCTTCGGCACCTTATACCAGCCGTTCATTATACGGCGGCGAACTTCTCCTGTTAAATATCTATTTTCAATATCACCAATATAAACCCGAGCATGACTAAACAACTGATTGCTATCAGCTTCAATAGCACCAACATGATCAGTATCTTGATGAGTAATTAAAATGTGTTGAATATCCTGGGGATCTATTCCCAGCCAGTCCATCTTTTCTTGCAGGCGGTCATAGTTGTATCCTGCGTCAATCATGATGGTAGTGTTGCCTTTAGTGTAGAAGAAAATATTGGCCACATACTCTCGCACGCATCTCACGTGCTCATCGATGGTGCCTGTATTAAGTGGCTTAAATATTTCTTTGCCGCGATACATCCACGACATCAATACTTTTTGAAACTTTGAAGCGCTCTTTGACATTGCTTCTCCTCGATTCTGTTTTCAATCCACAGTGGTATTCGACTTGAAAAGTAATCCACCAACCTGACGGACTATACATGCAGAAAAAAAATAGCTGAACTTGCCTTTTGGTGTTTGTTAGATATTGCTAACTAAATACTACTCCTCAACCGCCTGCAATCTTTGATTTTCCGATGAACGGATAAAAGCTAGACGCCAACGTATAGATAAGCCTCTGAACAGCAAAAACCGCACTCCAAATAAATCGGAGTGCAGCTTAATTGCAAATGTGCAACATACCGTTGCATACAAATGAAAGTACTCATGAATCACGGGGTTTCTCGCCATTCATGAGTAACGAATGTATGGTGGAGGTGCGGAGAATCGAACTCCGGTCCAAAGCAAATCCTAGGCAGGTGTCTCCAAGCTCAGTTACTAATTAAATCTCAAGTACCGCACACTTAGTAACAGGCGTTTGGTGCTCCAGTTGGTTCAATCTTTTTGTAAGGCATACCAACTACGTCCTTACAAGCATCTCCCTAAAATGACGTCACCCTGAGAACAGGAGAAAATCCCAGTTAGACGCGCTGAACTAAATTAAGCAGCGAGAGCCATACGAGGCTCAAAAGTAAGAGTGTTGTCAATTCAATTTGACGTTACCCCTGTTTTACGTGGCGAGGAGACCACGGCTTGCTGCCCACCGCAAACTCACCTTGTCGAATCCAGTCACCCCCAATAATGAGAGAAACTGCCACCATGCAGTTTTCAATGTTCCTGAATTGCGCGCGTTCATGTGCCACTGCTTGCAATTCAAAGTGTAGAGAGTATACCCCATGAACTGCCATTCTTTCAAAAAAGATATGACTATTTTGGGAACGGCTTGCTTAACGGGTTACTTTGCGGCTTTTTTGTGGCTTACTTTGCGGACTTACCGTGAGCTTCTAGAACTTGTTTCTCGCGATCAATAAACATGACCAGAATAACCACAAGAAGCGCCGCAGGTGAGAGCCAAATCATATGAGTGCCCATCAGCGGAATAAACAAGTTACCCACTACCGCACCAGCTACAAAGCAGAAAATAGTTCCAAAATAGAGCAGCGAAGTCTCAATGTGAACAGGCTCGTGCGTATGCATATATGCGGCTATTTCTTGCGTTCCGCCGCGAAGATTACCAATGCACATGGTTGTGGCAAACGCGTGCCCGTGGAGCTTTCTAAACGCCTGGACTTGAATACCGCACGCAAGAGAAGTCAGGCTGTTTGCCAGCAGGTTCATGTCTGTTGGAAGCAAAGAAACAACGCTCAGGAGCACAATCTCCACGATAACCGCAAGCTGCCTCCAGTGCAGATGTTCTTCTCGCGCAATGGCTCGAATGGCATACGAAACTGCGATACCTATAGCAAAGGCCAAAACTGGCAGAGCGTATTTAAGGCACTTTTCAAACGATCCGCTGGTCAGATTTACGCCCAAAAGCAGCAAGTTTCCGGTCTGAGCGTTGGCAAAAACGCCGCCGCGCACCAGGTAGGAATAGGCGTCCATAACTCCGCCCGAGAAGGCCAAAAACGCAGCAACTTCCACCGAATCTGACATTTGTAGTGCGTGCTTCAAGACTACTCCAACCAAAATGCGCACATCAACGACACATATCACGCAGACGTATACGAAAAGCGATGCAGGTTAAATCCTACATCGCTTTTACGATTTTGTTTGGGTGATCATCAAAGAGGTTACCAAAGTGCAATCTTGCGCGGATAACCTTTCTGACTACTTTGTGGGGAGTTTACTCCTCGACAAGCTCGAACATCTCAGGACCAACGCCACAAACTGGGCAAACATAGTCCTCAGGAAGCTCTGGAGTGTCAACCTCAACCTCGTAGCCACAAACGGTGCAAACAAACTTGTAAGTCTTCTCTGCCATTTTTATTCCTCTCTCCAAGCGCTGACGCGCTTTTCCTTCTATTTGCGCAGTTAACGCGGACGGCAACTAACCGTGGCCCTTATCCGCGGTTAAGTGCTCATGCAGATAGTAACAAATCTTGAGTGATTCTAAAGCATTATTCCGAAAATAGGAATGATTCTCATAAAATTCGCACGAAATTTTATGACGAGAAGTTCGGCGCGCTCCGAGCGCCAGCCGCTTCCGGCAGCAACGCGCTCCGAGCGCCAGCTGCTTGCGACAGTACGCTCGCGTGCAGCAGCGACGCACTCCTAGCGGCTGCGCTCCTTGAGAGCTCGCTGAATCTCGCGGTCAGAATCACGCTTGGCTGCAGACGCACGTTTGTCGTAGAGCTTTTTACCCTGCGAAAGCGCAATTAACAGCTTGACGCGGTTATGCTCGTCAAAGTAAATCTCAAGCGGAACCAGCGCCAAGCCTTTCTGGCGAAGCTTTCCGTCAAGGTAGTCAATCTGCCTGCGGTGAAGCAGCAGTTTGCGCTTTCTATCTGGGTCAACGTTCCACACGCCACCGTTGGTGTACGGATGTAGATGCATGCCGTGAATCCACGCCTCACCATCGCGAATGAGGCAGAACGTGTCGGTTAGCTGACAACCACGCTCGCGCAAGCTCTTGACCTCGGTGCCAGTGAGCACCAGGCCGCACTCAAAGGTCTCGCCAATCTCGTACTCATGACGAGCAGAGCGATTGCGTGCAATCGACTTCTTACCCTGCTGTTTTCCCTGGGTCTCGGCCATACTTACTTGCCTTCCCCGTCTGAAGTTTCAGCTGCATCGGTTTTCTCGCCAGATGCATTGCCAGGCACGTCAGCAGATACGGGATTGCCGCCTGCGGTGAAGCCCTCGGAGATTGCGGCGTCGCGGACAAGCTGCAGAAGCGTAAGAGCTGCCTGCTCGCCCACAAGATCGCGAGCGCGAATGGTCATCTCAGTTGCGGTAGCTCTGTCTCCCATGGCAGCGCAATCCTGCGCACACATCAGCAGGCAAACTGCAATCTCGGCGTTAGCGCCTGTTGGCAGGCCCTCAGCCTCGAGCAGGTCATTTGCCTCTTCATCCGTAAGACCGTCGGGATCTTTGGGGGTACCTGCAGCCTGGTCAAGCGCAGCCTCAAGCGTGCTGTCTTTAACCTCAAAGCGACGAGCAGCTCTCAGACATGCTGCAGCCTGCTCAAGCCTACCCTGAGCCTCAAACCACGCAGCAAAGTTCAAAAACGCCCTGGTCAGATGCCTTACCTCACTTGCGCGCTCAAAGACGCCAAATGTCAGAGCCATGTGCTCGCGAATATCGCCAGCAATCTTAAACAGATCGGCCAGATCAAGCCTAAATCCGCAGTTCATTGGATTCCAACGAATCGCAGTCTTCAGCGCAGTCATGGCGTTTTCGTAATCGCCGGTACGTACGTAAGCCATCGCAAGGTCTCCGTACAGACGATCAAACGGCTCAGCAACATCCTCAAGCTTGCGAGGATCATTTTCCACGCGCCTATACGCCAGGCGGTCAAAAAGCGTTGGGAACGCAAAATACTGCACCTCATCTGTGGTTTGACAGTTGCGGTCCACATATTCTTCAGCGTCTTCAGCCAAACGAAGCAGCAGCTCAAGTGCCTCCTCGTTCTGGTCCTGCATCATCATGCCTTCAGCGCGCATCAGCTCATCTGAAAGTGCCGAAAGTGCCATCTTACTCACCTATCATTCAATATCAATCATGCAATCATCTGTGCGGGTGCTTCATAAACCCGCACGTAATCTACCTGCTTATTATTCCACAAGTGCCAAATCAATCTGACCACGAGCCACATTTACGCCAGAAATCTTCACGCGCACACGTCCACCAATACGATACGTTTTGCCTGTTGATTCCCCTATCAGCGCCAGAGTCTCCTGATCATACACGTACCATTCGTGACCCAAATCCCTCACGGCGAGAAGACCGTCGGCGTAGGTGCCGTCCAACGTAATAAACAGGCCAAAGCGCTCGCAACCGTCGATGGTACCCCACGTCTCTTCTCCCAGACGACTCTGATAGTACTCAGCCATCTTGATCTTTTGTGTGGTACGAGCTGCCGCATCAGACTTTCTCTCCTGGTCAGAGCACGTGCTACAAATATCAAGAAGTGCGACCAGCTCTGCCCGTGAAGCCGTTTGACCACGAAGCAAGCGCTTCAACGTACGGTGAACTATCACATCTGGATAGCGCCTAATTGGCGAGGTAAAGTGACAGTACGCATCTGCTCCCAGGGCAAAGTGACCCTGGTTAGTAGGCAGGTAGATTGCTCGCTTTTGGGCTCTGAGCAGCTGCGCATTTACCACGCGAGCATAACGCGTACCATGCACTGATTCAAGTGCTTCTTGCAGCGCCGTCTGGTCACCGACAGCAATGCGAGATGCCACGTCCGGTTCAAGGGCACCCATTGCAACAAGCGGAGTAACCGCAAGCTTAAGCGTCTCTGGAGAAGGCTGTTCATGTACACGGTATGCAGACTCTAGATCATGCTGGCTTAGCATATGAGCAACGCTCTCATTGGCTGCAAGCATAGCTTCCTCGATAAGCCCCGTTGCTTGGGTGCGCTCGCGTACCGACACACCAGTAGGCTTGTTATCCTGGTCAAGCACCACGCGCGTCTCTACGCTTTCAAAATCTACTGAGCCGCGTTCCTTTCGAATCTCTTCTCGAAGTGCTCGGATTTGATTGAGTGCGCCAATCATTTCTTTGATTGCGCCAGCATCTTCTCTAGGCACGGCGGAGTCAAGTGCTGTAGCGTCTCCTTGCAGATAGCTATCTACCTGGTCGTAGCTGAGTCTTGCTCGTGAGCGAATGACGGAATTCATAGCGGTTGCGCCAAGAACCTTGCCCGAGCTGCTCAACTTCATCTTTACCGACATAGCTAGCCTATCTTCAGCTGGTCGCAGAGAACACACGTCATTGCAGAGCTTTTCTGGCAACATGGGCAACACGCGGTCCACTAAATATGCCGAGCAGGTGCGCATGCGAGCTTCCAGGTCAATGGGAGAATCCCATTTTACGTAGTGGGCCACATCTGCAATATGAACCCAGAGTTCAAAGCCGCCATCTTCAAGCTTCCGCGCACCAACGGCGTCATCAAAATCTTTAGCATCTGCGGGGTCTACGGTGATGCATAGCTCTTCTCGCAAATCGTGTCTTGAAGCGTCTTCTGCAAGGGCTTTATCTGCGTCAACGGAGATTCTCTCGGCTTGTCTCAACGCTTTGATGGAAAACTCTGTTGCCAGACCATACGAAGCAATAGTTGCCTCAACGTTCATGTCCAGATCTTCGGCTGATCCCACGCGGCGCTCGATAGTGACTACAGCAGCACTTTTACGCGTTGGGTATTCTGTGATGCGCGCAACAACTACGTCGCCCTCAAAAACGTAATGACGTCCAACAGAAGGATCTTCGGGAAGCACAAAGAAATCTCGCTGGATGCGACTATCCAGCGGCACCACAGCGCCAAGTGGACCGGCATCGTGGTAGATACCCAAAAACGTCTGAGTAGCTCGCGTAAGCACAAAACGCACGTTTGCCAGAGGAGTCTTTCCCTTGGTCGAGACAAGCGAAACCTGGACCTCGTCTCCGTGCATTGCCTCATGAATACCGTGTTTGGCCAGCGCATACGTACCCTCAGGGGTGCTTACGGTAGCAACTCCTGGGCGAGAAAGACTCAGCGTGCCTGTAAGCAACGCCGATGGTCGCTTTGAGACTTTTGCACGTCCCTGACGACGGTTTCCTTTATGTATGCGTTTTCTAGCCAAAAATCCTCCTGTAGGTAGAAGCCAGCGCCTTTTGCGCTGACCCAATGAATCTTCTGATATGTACCCTAAAGTGCCTCGTGATAGACGATGTGCAGATAAGGCGAGAAGTTCCAAGGATTCCGCTGAGCATTTCGACGAGTTGTCGCGGCCTCAACGGGTTTCTCGCCATCCCTGCACACACAAAAAGAGCCCCTATGCAGAGACTGCATAGGGGCTCCAGAAGGTATTGGATTACCTCTTAGAAGGTGCCGCGAATAACCTCGCTGCCTTCCTTCATGATAACTTCCATGTTATCTGGGGTAAGGTCGCGGATGTTAGCAGCAACGTCGCCCTTGACAACCAGGAGGTCAGCAAGCTTGCCAGCCTCGAGGGAGCCAAACTCATCCTCGTGGTGAACCATCTTAGCACCGTTAAGGGTAGCAGCCTTGATGGTCTCAAGAATGGTGACGCCAGCCTTCTCAACAAAGTCATACATCTCGTCAATGGTGACCCAGCCGTAAGGAGTTACGAAGCTGAAGGAGTCGGAGCCGATGGTGAGAGTGACGCCGCGCTCGTTAGCAGCACGGAGGTTCTCGTATGTACGGTTGAGGCCCTTCTCAACGACGGTATCGCCTGGGAATGCGTCAAGCTCTGGAGTCCACTCTGGTGGATAAGTTCCGTACCAAGTTGGCAGGAAGCCGATGGTAGGAGTGAAGAAGGTGCCCTGCTCGCACATAAGATCCATGGTCTTTGCATCAAGCTCGAAGCCGTGAATCATCTGCTCGCAGCCGCAACGGACGGAGTCATAAGCTGCGGAGAAGCTGTTATAGGAGTGTGACCAAACAGGAATGCCAACCATTGCCGCCTCGTCGCAAACTGCCTTGATCTCCTCGTAGCAGTAGTGCTGATCGCGACCGGAGTCCCAGTGCCAAATTCCGCCACCGGTAGCCCAAATCTTGATTGCGTCTGGGTTCTCACGAAGACGACGACGAACTGCCTTACGAAGATCCCAAGGACCGTCTACCTGATCGCCCCATGGGTGACCATTCTTGGAAATCTCCTGTGGGAGCTGGTGGCAGTCACCGTGACCAGCAACGCGGCAGAAGCCAAGGCCGGTAGCGTAGATACGTGGTCCCTCCATGACGCCCATGTTAACGAGGTCACGAATTGCGATACCATTGCGGCCAATCTCGCAGACGGTGGTAAGACCGTGGGAGAGAGCGTCCCAGGACTGCTTGACTGCGCATGCCTGCTTCTGAGCAACGGACTCGATAACCCAGTCGTTATCGTTGTCGGTCAGGTTGCCGGAGAAGTGCAGGTGGGTATCGATAAGACCTGGCATAATGGTGCGGCCCTGGATGTCACGGACCTCATAGCCCTCTGGAACCTCAGTGCGAGGACCAGCATAAGCAATCTTCTTGTCGTCTACGAGAACAAGAGAATCCTCAACAGGAGCGGCACCAGTGCCGTCAACGAGCTTTCCGCCTACAAAAGCAATCTTACTCATTTCTTTCCCCCTCTAGTAAATGATACATACTATCTTTTTGCGCCCACCCTTTTTGGGCGCAAAAAATCCAAACTAAAGAAACAAATAACGTGCTTAGTTCAACGTACCGATGAACCTTTAGAGCTTGCAAGCAACTTATGCTGCTGCCTTTTCAGACTGACGACCAAAGATCATGAAGATGGCCATACCAATGACAATCCAAGAAATGGTGATGATCCACTCAACTGGCTTCAGTGCTGCAGGGCTGAAAGGAACAACCATCAGACCGATGATGATGCTGCCAGCAAGAATTGCAGCAAGGATACCTGCGATTCCACCGTTGACCTTGTAAGGACGAGGCAGGTCTGGCTCGGTCTGACGCAGGCGCAGGCAGGCAACGCCAGCCATGGTGCATGCGAAGATGAAGCCAAGAGAAGCAACGTTGGTCAGAGGAACAAGCATGTTGCGGCCAAGGAATGGACCAACAAGAGTCAGGCCAGCCATGAACATGTTTGCAGTCAGAGGTGCGCCAGACTTAGGATCAATCTTTGCGAAGGACTCAGGGAGCATCTTCTTACGACCAAGAGCAAGCATCAGACGAGTGGAAGCACCAAAGAAGGAGTTCATTGGGCCCAGAGGTCCAAGCGTTGCAATGATGAGCATTGCAATGTAGAAGAACAGGTTGATGCGCTCGAGAACTGCAAGTGCAGGAACGGAAGACTTAACAAACTCGTGCCAGTCAATCATGGTTCCGAATGCATAGATGCAGATGAGATAGAAGATACCAGATGCCATAAGTGCAAGTGCAGGGATGATACCAAACTTCTTCCAGTCAAGGTCAGCAGAAGCCTCTTCTGCCTGCTGTGGAATGGTATCGAAACCAGCGTAGAAGAATGGAGTCATAACAAGAACCGCAATGATGCCACCAAAGAAGCTGGTAGCCTTTGTGCCCTCGCCGCCAGCAACCTCAGTTGCCTGGGAGAAGAGGGGGAGGCCGTTGCTTGGAGAACCAGTTGCAAAGGAGATAACCATTGCAAGAATCATACCGGTCAGCAGAGCCTTGGTAAGGAAGCTCGAAAGCTTAGCTGCTGCGCCAGCACCCTTGAAGTTAAGGAAGATGACTAGGGCAGCAAAGCAGAGAGCGATGACTGTTGGCCACAGGTAAACATCTGCACCAAGAATGGTGTAGAGCTTAACGGACCTCAGCCAAGAAAGAATAGGGAATGCACCAAAGCGGTCGGTGAGAAGCGTGGAAATAGCAATTGCCTCCCAAGGGCACAGTGGAGCGTTACCCAGAAGGAGCATCCAGCCGGTAAAGAAGCCCAATGGGCGACCGAATGTCCTGTCGACGTACTCAATGATGCCACCAGAAATTGGAATAGCAGCAGTAAGCTCGCCAAAAACACATCCAATTGGTACAAGGAAAATTGCGCCAATTGCGAATGCGATCATCGCGGGGAATGGTCCTCCACCAAGAACCATCCAGTCGCCTACCAGGAGCACCCATCCGGTACCAATGATCGCACCAAATCCGATGGTAAAGAAGTTGAATAGACTCAACGACTTTTGCATCTCAGGTGCCTCGGCATTTTCTGCCATGTCCCACTCCTTCCCGTAATTACTCGGACGAAGAACTTGATGAGACTATGTTTGCACCCGAAGCCATTTGAAAAAAGAAGTAGCGCCCTCTGGGCGTCAGATAAACCCGTAAGCGTAAAGGCTACAACCGCGAGCGGTAGTTAAATCTTTTTACATCTTTACCAAAATCTAATAACAGTTATGCAATTTTCAAATAGTTAACGTACACAACTATGCATCAATCTTTAACTCAAATACTTTAAAAACTCTTCTGTAGTGCGCGACATCTCGCCTTTTACACGATGTGTAATAAAGACATTACGATGTACGGGAGTCTCCAGATGATGTACATCAATATCAAAATTTGTACCTTTTGTTGCCTCAAGTGGCAACAAACTTACACCAAGACCTGACTCTACCATGGACATAATGGTGAATGAATCTGATGACGCGAACGTCATGCGTGCGTTTTTGAGTTGCTTCTGAAGCAGAGGAGCCGTCTCAATATCAACAATAAAGGGCTCTTCAATAAGACGCTTAACAGGAATTGTCTCAAGGTCCTTCTCGTAATGTCCCTTTTGAGAAACAACAATAACCTCATCATGATCAAATAAAGTTGAAGTAAATCCCTGCTCAGTTGCGCGGGTCATAGTAAAACTAATATCCACTTTACCCTTGCTAATAAGACGCAGGGCTTCGCCGTACGTACATTCGATAACTTCAACTTTGATGTTTGGATGGTCAGTCATGTACTTCTTCAGATGGCCAGGCAGTGCTCGTGAAAGAAAGCTCGAAGGCGCAGCAATAACAAGGTTGCCCATCTCAATGGCACTGACGCGATTAACTTGATTGCTCAACTTGCTGTATGCCTGGCACACCTCTTCTGCAACAGGCAAAAGCGTCTTTCCCTCAGGAGTCAGACTTACATAGCCACCATGCCTGTTAAACAAGCGGACATCCCACTCTTTTTCTAGACTTGCCACCATGCGACTAATAGACGACTGAGTGCATCCCAGCTCTTCTGCCGCCACCGTAAAGCTACTGTGATATGCCGCGGAAGTAAAAGCCTGGAATTTGTGCAGGTTGGTCTCCATACTTGGCCCCTATTCAAGTACGTGGCCTAACAATTCACCCTTAAAAATATCATTCTACCTGCAAATTGGTAAATACCGTTTAACGCAAAAAGACCCCGTGAACGGTATTCACGAGGTCTTACCTTGCAATCTTTATGCAAAAAACTTTCTTAATTGATACTTCACTTTGACAATTGAAGCACCAGGTTGCTTAGTTACTATGCCTTCAGATAGCGGCCCATAGCAATAGCAGAGCCAAAGAGTCCCAGAAGCAAACCTAAGAGCAACAGAAGGCCACTCATGCCCAGCATGACCGTTGTTGGAATAGCAAAGGTCAAGAAGGTCATGCTTTCTGCCATAACCGGGAGAAGCATGTGGGCTCCAACAACCAAAACGACAATGGCGAGAAGAGCACCAATAACCGCCTCAAGCACACCTTCCATAAGGAATGGCCCACGAATAAAGCTGTTAGATGCGCCGACCAGACGCATGATGGCAATCTCACGACGACGAGCATTAATAGCAAGGCGAATGGTGTTGTTAATAAAGACAAAGGCAACAAACACCAGAAGTCCAACAAGGCCAATAGCGCCAATGCGAATGTATGCTGTTACGCTAAACAAACGCTCAACGGTCTCGCGACCATACTGAACATCACCAGACGGATTGCTCTTATTATCTGCAATGGCTGCAAAAGATGATGAAGAGGCAATACGCTGGGCAACGTCTTGAACATCCTTAGGATCCTTGAGTTTGATCACAAGAGATGCAGGAATTGGATTCTGGCCATCAAGAGCAGAAACCGCATCAGAAGCATTGCGATAACTCATGGTGGTGCGGTACTCCTCAAGAGCCTGCTCTTTGCTCTTATAAGTTACAGACTCAACGGTATCCCAGCTTTGAACCTCTTGCTGGAAAGCAGTTACTGCGGCCTGATCTGCGTCATCCGAAAGAAATGCCTGGATAGTAACGCGGTTCTCGACACTTCCTACCATGTTCTCGATAAGAGCAGAGCCAAGAATAAACAGGCCGATAATGAACAGTGACAAGAAGATGGTTACGATTGCACCAAGAGCGGTAGACCAGTTCCTTTTAAAGTGGCTTCCGGCCTCATGCAGAGAATATCCAAAATTAGAGAGCCCCATAGTAACCATAGCCTCCCTTCTCCTGGTCGCGGACAATGTGACCAGCCTCAAGTGCAATAACGCGCTTGCGCATAGAATCAACCATCTCGCGATCGTGTGTTGCCATTACAACCGTAGTGCCTGCACGATTAATGCGGTCAAGAAGCTTCATAATGCCCAGAGAAATTGCTGGGTCCAAGTTACCCGTAGGCTCGTCGCAGATAAGCAGTGGTGGGCGGTTAACCATTGCACGAGCAACAGAAACACGCTGCTGCTCACCACCGGATAGCTGGTCTGGGTAAGCGCTCATCTTTTGACCAAGGCCTACCAGACGCAGAACCTCTGGAACCTGAATATCAATAACAGGACGAGGTTTGCCAATGCACTCAAGTGCAAAGGAAACATTCTCATAGACGGTCTTATCGGGCAGAAGCTTAAAGTCCTGGAAGACGGTACCAATCTGACGACGCAGATAAGGAACCTTGGAGTTACGCATACGTGTAAGATCCTGACCAGCAACAATAACCTGTCCATGAGTTGCCTTCTGCTCGCGTGTGATAAGACGCAAGAGAGATGACTTACCGGAACCAGAGTGTCCAACTACAAAGACAAACTCACCTGGGTAGATATCAGCGCTGATGTTATCCAGCGCTGGACGATTTGGCTGCGATGGATACACAAGCGAGGCACTCTTAAAAGAGATGGTAGGAGTGCCCGTGCGCTCAACCTGTGGTGCATTCTGTGCAAGGTCAGCAAAGAATTTTGCACGGTCAAGAGGTGCCTGCTCAGGGTTGTTTTGCTGCTCAGCAGTTACCACGTGTACAGCTTCTGCTCCAGAAGCAAATGGATCAGATACAGTTGTTACAGGTTCAGCAGCCTGGGCCACTGGCACATCAGCAGAAAAGTCCTGGGTTTCAACTTGATCAGCTACAACATCTTGCTGGTCAAGCTGGTTAAGATCATCCTGAGAAATTACCCCAAAACGGTCATCAAACGAGGACTCCTGTTGCTCATCAGTGCGAAAATGATTAGCCACAGTTGCTCCTTTTCTTACTCCGAAGAGACAGATACAGAATTTATTTTACCAAAAGTGCAGGTATGTTACACGTCATGCAGGTCATCCACAGAAAAACCGCCTCTTCTTTTCAGAAAAGGCGGTCTGACAATCGCGAGAAAAACGTTACTTACGCAGTCTGCATCTTTGCACGTGTCTCATCAATGATGGCACGAACCTTGGCTGCATTAGCTGCGATCTCCTCTTTTGAACCCTTGGTAAGCAGGCTTCCCATACCGCAGCAGTCAACGCCGCGCTCAAGCCACTCAGCAAGGTTATCAAGGTTAATGCCGCCAGAAGCCATCAAAGGCATCCAAGGAGTTGGTGTCTTAAAGAGGTTGACCAGCTCAGGGCCGTAGACATTAGAGATTGGGAAGCACTTAATAAAGGCAGCGCCCATCTCAAGACTGTGGTTTGCCTCGGTCATAGTAGTACAACCAGGTGCGTAAGGAATCTGATACAGGTTACACATACGAGCAACCTCATCAGATCCGCAGTTAGCAACGATGAACTGTGCGCCGGCCATAATAGCAAGACGAGCAGTTGTTGGCTCCATAACAGTACCTGCACCAACAATCATCTTGTCGCCAAGACGCTCTCTAATTGCAGCAATAACCTCGCCTGCGTTTGGCAGGGTGTAGCTAATCTCCATTGCATGAACGCCGCCTTCTGCAAGACCCTCAGCAATTTCAATACCACGCTCAACTGTTGGGACGCGAACAACTGCAAACGCACAGGTATCTACCAGTGCCTGAGAAACAGCAGCTTTCTGCATCTTCATATACAACATCTCCTTGTAAATGTATCTCGCTCTACCCTATTGAGCTGGCGAGAAACCCGTCATTTTTGATACTTAGTTATGAGCAATTCCGTAATGGTCAAGCATTGCATAGATCTTCTCGTCAACACCCTCTCCAACCTCAGTAACAGGGTAACGAGCAGGACCAACAGGGTATCCAGCAAGCTCAAGAGAACGCTTAAGCGTCTGAGGGGTGCTTCCAAGGTGAAGGATGTCGCGAATTGGCTCAATCTCTGCTTGCAGACGAGCTGCTTCCTCTGTGTTTCCAGCCTCAAGCGCCTTCCAAAGGTCAACGACAACCTTAGTGATGAGGTTGGCGGTACCAGCAATGGTGCCTTGAGCACCAAGAGCGTGAGCCTCAGAGATCTTTCCATCAGAACCTACAAGCACGTCTACGTTGTGACCAGCGGCAGCGTCCAGATATTCCTTGAGGTTATCAATGTTTCCGGAACTGTCCTTAATACCCTTGATATTCTCAATAGTTACCAGCTGCTCAACTGCCTCTTTAGAGATATTTTTGCCGGTACCCTTAGGAATGTTGTACAGAAGGACAGGAATCTTAACACTTGCAGCAACTGTCTTGAAGTACTCAACCAGCTGCTGGTCAGAAATGCCCAGGAAGTAAGGGTTGATGACAGAAAGTGCGTCTGCACCAATTGCCTCTGCCTCACGGCTCATATAGAGAGCCTCTTTTGTTGAACAAGCGCCGGTTCCTACGTAAACAGGAAGACGACCTGCGGTTTTCTCGATAATAAACTTGGAGAACTTGATCTTCTCGTCAGGGTTACAAACGTGGAACTCACCGTTAGAACCAAACGTAAAGATACCGTCAGCGCCCTCGGAGATGAGCTTTTCAAGCAGCTGCTCAGCTGCTTCGTAGTTAATAGACTGCTCTTCGTCGCGGTTAAACGGCGTGACCATAGGAACAATAACGCCCTTAAATGTTGACATGCAAACTCCTCTGTACGTATTGCGGTGTTTATCTGGGGTTATTTGCCCTCGCGAATGGACGCGCCAAGAGCTCCACCGGGATGCCACTTAACGTACTGCTCTGGGTTAAGGCCGTACTCGTTTTGAAGCAGGATAGAGAGGCACTGGAGCTCCATAATCTCAGCCAGAATTGAGGCGCGTGGTGGCTTGTTCATGGAATCGCCCTCCTGCTCAACGCCTGCAATAAGGGCAACCTCTGCCTCGTTTGCCAGCCAAGAGTTAGGATTTCCGGTCAGCGCAATAATGTGCACGCCAACGTTCTTAAGGCAGGTAACGGTAGCCTTTAGCTCGCTTGTCTCGCCAGAGTTGGAAATAGCAATGACCACGTCACCAGGACGAGTCTGACCAGCAGATCCGTGGACACACTCGGTACCGTGAAGCTCGTAGGTTGGAGTTCCGGTTGACGAGAAAAGCGATGCAGCATAACCAGAGACGTGACCTGGCTTACCAATACCGGTTACGTGCAGACGGCCACCCTTTGTCTCTGCATCCAAAATAAGCTTTTTAGCTGCAGAAAGCGCATCAAAATCAATGCTCTCTACATACTGATGAAGCGACTTTCCCACAATGGAGAGAAACTCCTGAACCTGCTCTTTTTCAGTTGCCATTACAACTCCTTATCTGTCTATGAGGCAGCGCTCAAAGACACTTACTGTGCAATGAATTAACGCGTCTCTTTGACCTTGTGCTGAGCCATAAGCTGCTCAATCTGCTCCTGAATTTCATCAAGCGTAGAGGCCACAAAAGGACGGTTGATGTCTACAAATTCAAATCCTGAAGGATGGCTTACCCAAGCGCCTTCAAAAAGCAGACGCAGCGCCTTGCCCTGTCGGATAAGCTTGTAGCTTTTAATCTTGGTATAAGGAACGACAAGTGCTTTTCTCTTGTCGGATTTTGCAAAGATAAATACGTGTTTCTGACCAAAATCAATAACATGAATACCGCTGGCAAAACGACTAAAACGCTTTCCCATGGCACGTGACGCAAACCACGTAATGGTGAGTCCTGCAATAACACCAACAAGACCCAAAATATTGCCGCTTACATTGGCATAAACCCAAAAGAAAAATGTCAGAGCAAGAGCAGCAAACGCCATAAGCAAGTACAGAATTCCCTGAACCATCAAACGAGTTCTATCTTCAAGAACTTCTAGAACTAACTGATCTTTGGGAAGCTCTGGAGCAGGCTGTTTGTCAACGCTGAGTCCAAACATATCGCCAAGCACTGACTCAGTAACACTTTTGTTGTTCTTCTCGTCTGCCATGTTTTTTCCTTGTTGTGAAGCTTTTAAAAGGGCGCCCGCGGGCTTTCCACGAGCGCCCTAAGAAACCGTAGAGCTGAGTAGGTACTACAGAAATCTAGGCTTAGGCAAGACCAAAGAGTGAGCCGATGCCGTAGATGATAGAACCAACGATGTTGTAGTCAACGTTAGGGAAGGATGCCTCTGCAATTCCCAGCTGTGCAAATGCAGGATAGAGAATCAGAGGACCGGCGGTCAGGAAGATACCAACCAGGAAGGAGCCAAGAAGAGCACCGCGCCATCCACCGTAAGCGTAACCACAAACACCACAAGTACCACCTGAGAAGAAGCAGATGCCTGCTGCAGGAATCATGATGGTTGGGCTGTGGAATGCAACCATGAGTGCCATTGCTACAAGGCCGCCAAGGAAGGAGCCAATGAAGCCGATGATGACAGCGTTTGGTGCAAATGGGAAGATTGCAGGGCAGTCGACTGCAGGACGTGCATCTGGAATGAGCTTCTCGGAGATGCCGACAAATGCAGCGGTAATCTCAGCGATGAACTGACGGACGCCGTAAACAAGAACGGACATACCAGCAGCAAACTGAAGACCAGCAAGGAATGGCCAAATCCACCACACATCGTTACCAAAATAGCTGGTGAATGGCTTGTTGTTTGCAAGGGTGTCGCCAAAGTGACCGGTGACAAGACATGCAATAGTAACAACGTAGAACAGAACAATCATGAAGAGAGCAACGGAGAAGACAAAGTCCTTGAAGAGCTTGAAGAACTCTGGAAGCTCCTTAGCTTCCTTCTCGCCGTCCTGTTCATTCTTCTTAGCAAAGAGCTTTCCAACGTAACCGGAGAATGCATAACCGATGCAGTTGAAATGGCCGATTGCGATGGAGTCTCCACCAACCAGCTTGTTTACGAATGGCTGGCACAACGAAGGCAGTGCAGCACCGCAGAAGCCGAGAATGACGCCACCAAGAACAATGGTGACCCACATTGGGAGACCAAGAGCAATGAAGACCAGTGCAAGTACGCAGGAGAAGTACAGGAAGTGCTGACCAGTCAAGAAGACGGACTTGAATGGGGTAATCTTGGCAAACACAAGGTTCATGATGAAGCCAAGGACCATTACAAGAGCAACCTCGGTACCGTAGGTGTTCAGTGCAAGAGCAGTTGCGACCTCAACCTGGGTTACAACGCCCTTAACAGCGAATGCACGACTAAACATGTCGCTGAAGATGTTGACCTGAGCGGACATAGCGCTAGAACCAATGTTGAAGATCATGAAGCCAATAATGGTCTTCACAGTTCCGGAGAAGACGTCCACAGCGGACTTCTTCTGCAGCAAGAGGCCGACAAGAGCAATGATGCCCATGATGACGGCTGTGTCTCTAAGCTGCATGAGAATTGCATTGAGCATGCGTAATCCCTTTCAGCAAATAAACCGACGAACCTACTCAGATAAGTTCTCTCAATCAAGTGACAAGTACCTCTTGTCAAAGGTTTGGCGAGAGCTTCTCGCCGAAGGCAACCAGCGTTGCGTATGACGAGAAACTCCCGCCAAAAAGATACAAAGGGGAGCTTATGCGTTGTGCTCTGCGAGCCAAGCGGTGAGCTTTTCCTTCATCTCTGCCTTGTCGACAATGTTGGTAATACCAACTGCAGAAGGAACACGATCGTCAGCGTTGAGCTCATCGGTGAGGTCAGACATGGTAATAACAAGATCGCCATTGAAACCAATCAGGGAATCCAGATTACCGTGCTCAGTCTCGATTGGAAGATCATTCTCTTTGATGACCTGGTCAATCTTGATCTTGAGCATCATGGAAGAACCCATGCCTGCACGGCAGCAAACCAGTGCGTGGAACTTCTTATCAGCCATTACAACCTACCTTCCTTTGTGTGGACAAGATCCACAACATCTTTTGGTGACTGAGCTTTTTCAAGCTGAGCAAAGAAATCTTGATCGCTCAGCAATTCAACAAGAGACTGAAGGGCACTAAGGTGGCCTTCACTATCTTTTGCAGCAAGTGGGAAAAGGAACTTAACTGGATCGTTGTCTTTGCTGCCAAACTCAACGGAATCCTTAAGCACGGTAATGCCTACTGCAGGCTCAAGTGCGCCGGACTCAGGGCGTGCGTGTGGAAGGGCAACATGCTCGGTAATAACAATATAAGGGCCAAGTTCGTTGACACCTTTAATGATGTCATCAACATAGCCCTCAGTTACTTTTTTGTTATCGACGAGTGGTTGCGCAGACTTTCTAATTGCATCTTCCCAGTTAGAAGCTACAACATTGAGCTGCACCAGGTCTTCGGTAAGGAGATCACTTAACACAGCACCACCTTGCCTTTCTCTTAATGAGACACATTGGCCCAAAGCCGCCTCATGACAAGTCTTAATAACTTGATAATATGCCATGAAACGTTCTTAACTTCAATCAATTTTACTCAAACAGTAATCAAAGTTGTTCATATTTTTTCAGCGTATCTTTTGTCCAAGTAGCTATACAAATGTTCATGTTTTTATGAACGTAATTGAAGCGCCTTCTATTATCCCATGTAAAGTTTATATGTTAAATTTTTTATAATCTAAAACATTCATATATATTCATACTATTATTTTCTGAAATATCTTGATATCCTTCTTCTGATGTTCTATTTTATTGATGAATGAACATTCAAAGAAAAAATGTTGCTCATAAAGGGAGGGCATTTATGAAAAGGAGTAAGGCTTACGTAGATTCACGTCGCGAGGCAATTACTGAGCTTCTAGAAAAAGAGGGACAAGCAAGTGTTTTAGAGCTTGCTGATCACTTTGAGGTCTCTTCTTTGACTATCAGACGTGACCTGGACTTTCTTGAGAAGCGCGGCATCCTGACTCGTCAGTATGGCATTGCTACCCTGCTTAATCCTTATGGTCGTCCTTCTGGCTCAAGGCAGATTCGCTCTAACAAAGCAATTGCACGTGAGGCTGCTCGCTACGTTGAGGATGGCGATTGTATCTTCATCAACACCAGCTCCGTTGCTCTTGGCATGCTTGAGTGGATTGATGCTCACGACGTAACCGTTGTTACTAATAACGGTAAGGCACTGCTGCTTGAGGACATCCATGACCTTTCTATCATCCTTACTGGCGGTGACATCCGTCCTCCTCGCGCTTCCATGACTGGCGATACCGCTCTTGAGTGCATCCAGCACATTACTGCTGCTAAATGCTTCTTGGGCTGCACGGGTTTCTCGGGAGAATTTGGTCTTACTTCTGCAACAGCTCCCGAGCCAGCAATTAACGCTCAGATGCTCAAGCGCTCTAGAAAGCACTATGTTGTCGCAGATTCTTCTAAGCTCGGCACTACTTCTAACTTCCAGTTTGGCTCTGCAGAAGATATTGACCTTCTGATTACCGATACGGGTGCAACTGACGAGCAGATCAGTGAGCTCAAAGCTGCAGGCCTCAAGGATGTTGTCTGCGTCACTCCTTCTATTCTTCCTGCTAAGTAAGACTTGCGTTTTATTATTATTTAAGCGAACACAAAATGGCGGCCTTTTACAGGCCGCCTTCTTACATCGCAAAATTTTTACGTGCAATTGTGTTTAATCGGATCCAGCCACACACGTCCACCGAAGTTCAACAGGACCATCTGTCGAGCAGCTTGCTGACCAAATAGCGATTAGCAGCGATTAGCTTTCCAAAGCTTCAAATGACTTAAAGCCCTCGCCGATTGCCTCGTGAACCTCTGAAATAAATACCAGTGCATCTGGGTCAATTTCAGAAACAATAGCTTTTAGCTGGACAAGCTCTGTACGACCAAGAACACACATCAAAACAGGCTTGTGCGCGCCACTCCACAGTCCTCGTGCCTGAAGCTCCGTGCAACCACGATTAAGGTTGTACAAAATCTCGTGAGCGATGGCATCGTGCTCAGAAGAAATAATATAAACGCAACGCTCGGACCTTGGTCCGTCGATGACAAAGTCAATCATTTTACCGGTGATAAAGATTGCCAGCGCAGAATACAGGCCGTTTTCTAGCGAGAAGACCGGGATGGCCACAATAATGATGACAATATCAACAATAATAATGGCAGTGCCTGATGGAACAGAAAAATGCTTGGAAAACGCTTGAGCAATAATATCTGTACCACCGGTATTGCCACCTGCTCTAAATACAAGTCCAAGACCAAAACCGCAGATAATACTACCCCACAGTGCCGCAAGCATAAGATCATTAGCGCCAAGAGCTGGCAGGAATGGAGCAAAAAGGTCAACAAAAATACTTGAAATTAAGAAGCCCGCAACGCTCTTGAGCAAGTATTTTTTGTTTCCACTTTTTGCAACAAAAGCCATCAGAATAATATTCATGGCGATTGTCTGCATACCAACAGGCAGGTCAAATCCAAAAGGTAGCGCAACGGCCCTAATAACTGTTGCAAAACCGGTAATACCACCAGCAGCAAGTCCGTTTGGAACTTCAAAAACATCAAGGCCAACTGCAAAAATTGCACAGCCAAGGACGATAAAGAACGAGTCTTTAAAGGTCTTTTGCCAAGTAGATTTTTGCACACTAATCCTTTCCGCCAACAACCCAGCGATGATACGCAATGATGAACTGGTCAAGATCGCCGTCTGAAAGAACGGACTCTACGTTTCCTGTCTCTGCGCCTGTTCTTAAATCCTTAATAAGCTGATAAGGATAAAGAACATAGCTCCTAATCTGATTTCCAAACGAGATTTCTCTCTTTGGACCACGAAGCTCATCAAGCTCAGCCTCGCGTTTCTCCTTTTCAATCTCATACAAACGGCTGCGCAAGATATTCATTGCTGCAGCTTTGTTCTGCAATTGACTGCGTTCGTTTTGGCAGGTGACTACTGTTCCTGTTGGAATGTGAGTAATACGAACTGCCGAGTCTGTGGTGTTGACTCCCTGACCTCCTGGACCAGATGCGTGATACACATCAATGCGCAGGTCATTGGGGTCAATATCAACCTCAATATCCTCAGGAAGAACAGGTAAAACCTCCACACCAGCAAACGATGTCTGCCTGCGTTTTTTATCGTCAGTAGGAGAAATTCTTACCAGACGATGTACGCCCTGCTCTGCACGAAGCATGCCGTAAGCGTTCTTACCGCTTACGGTAAAGGTTGCACGGTCAAGACCAATAACCTCCGCAACGGGTGCGTCGTTAATGTCAACTTTCCAACCACGGCGGTCACAATATTTGAGATACATGCGAAAAAGCATCTCGCACCAGTCTTGAGACTCAAGACCGCCTTGACCAGGCTTAATGGTAACAATTGCATCGCCATGATCAAGCTCATCAGTAAACCAACTTGAAAGCTCAAGCTCAGATAAATCTTTTTCAAGGGATGCCGCCAACGCTTGAGATTCATCAAGTGACGCTTGATCTTCAAGCTCTGTTCCAAGCTCAAAGGCAGCCTCGGCATCACCGAGTTTCTCTTTAGCTCTATCAATACCAGCAACATCATCGCGAAGCGATGCTAGTTGGGTCATTACCTTTTGCGCAGCCTCAGCGTCGTCCCAAAAATTGGGACGAGCACTTTCTGCTTCAAGTTCTGAAATTTGCTGACGCTTCTCGGCGAGGTGAAGATACCCTTCTACCTCTGAGAGACGCTCCGCTAAAGCTTGGAGCGAAACAACCTCTGTATCAGCCATTCTTACCTGTTTCGGCCGTGGCAGTTCTTAAACTTTTTACCACTTCCACATGGGCAAGGATCGTTGCGACCAACATTGACGTAAGGATTTGGATCGTCAGACTTACGATAGGTAGACACAGAAGACTGGCTAGCGCCGGTTCCCTGTGGGCTCTTGCCAATAGCTGCGGCATTCTTAAGCATGCTCTTGCCCTGCTTAAGTGCCTTTTGATCGCCGTCAGTTTCTTCTCCACCAGAATAGTGAGCATTCTGGAACGCCTCTGCCTCAGTATTCTGACGTGGACGATTAACCAGCTCAAGGCGAAGAATAGTACGAAGGAAGTCCTCGTACATGGTGTTTACCAGCAGCGTAAATGCCTCATATGCCTCAGTCTTATACTCAACCAGAGGATCGCGCTGACCAAAACCACGAAGACCAATACCAGTCTTTAGGTAATCCATTTCCTGGAGGTATGCCATCCAGCGAGTGTCGATAACGCGAAGCATTACCTGAGCTGCAAGCTCGCGCATGACTTCTTCTCCGAGCTTCTGGGTCTTCTCGTCAAAAGTCTTTTGGACAAATGCGGTGACATCCTCTTCAAGCTGCTCAAACTTGGTGTCCTCGGTAAACTCTGGAAGATCTGTCTTACCAGTAAGCTCGGTGAGCCACTTCTCAAGACCCTCAAGATCCCACTCGTCAGCATCTCCGTAGCAGAACTCCTCGCAAACGCGCTGAGTAGTAGAAGCAGTGACTGTCTCGATAAGCTCCATAAGATCCTTGCCATCAAGAATCTTATTTCTCTCTGCGTAAATGACCTGGCGCTGCTTGTTCATGACGTCATCGTAATCAAGGACGTTCTTACGCATTGCAAAGTTGACTTCCTCAACCTTGTGCTGGGCGCCCTCAACAAGCTTGGTAACAATCTTTGCCTTGATTGGCATATCGTCAGGAAGCTCATAGCGCTGCATCATTGCCGCAACGCCGTCCATGCGGTCTCCGCCGAAGCGACGCATCAGATCGTCTTCAAGAGAGAGGTAGAACTGGGTCTGACCAGGGTCTCCCTGACGACCAGAACGACCACGGAGCTGGTTGTCAATACGACGGCTCTCGTGACGCTCGGTACCAATAACGCACAAACCACCTGCGGCGGTTACTGCCTCACGCTCAGTAGCGCAAATCTCTTTGGCTTCTTTGCGAGCGGCTTCTTTTTGCTCCTGAGTAGCCTCAGCTGGCTCAATTCCCTGGTTGCGAAGGATATCTTCAGCCATAACGTCTGGGTTACCGCCCAGAAGAATATCGGTACCACGACCTGCCATGTTGGTTGCGATGGTAACCGCGCCCTCACGACCAGCCTGAGCGATAATCTGCGCCTCGCGCTCATGGAACTTAGCATTCAGAACGTTATGCTTAATGCCACGCTTAGAAAGAATGCGAGAAATACGCTCGGAGTTGTCAATAGAAACAGTACCAACCAGCACTGGCTGACCATTCTGGTGACGCTCTTCGACGTCTCTTACAACAGCCTCAAACTTAGCGTCAATGGTGCGATAGACCAGGTCGTCCAAGTCCTCACGCTGGACAGGGCGATTAGGTGGAATAACCTGTACAGGAACGTGATAAACCTCACGGAACTCTGCGTCCTCGGTCATTGCGGTACCAGTCATACCAGAGAGTTTGTCGTACATAAGGAAGTAGTTCTGAAGAGTAATAGTTGCCAAAGTCTGGTTCTCTTCACGAACCTGAACGTTCTCTTTTGCCTCAATTGCCTGGTGAAGACCTTCAGAGTAACGACGACCTTCCATAATTCGACCAGTGAACTCATCAACAATCTTTACTTCGCCATCAATGACAACGTACTGCTGGTCACGATGGAACATATACTCAGCCTTCAGCGCCTGCTGAAGATGATTGACTAGCTGGCCAGTCTCATCGTTGTAGATGTCGTCAATGTTGAGGGCACGCTCGACCTTCTCGAGACCAATCTCTGTTGTTGCAATGGTGTGCTTTGCCTCATCCATCTCAAAGTCAACATCTGGAGTTAATCCACGAACTGCCTTTGCAAAATCCTTGTAGGTACCTGCGGATTTAGTGCCAGCACCAGAAATAATCAGAGGAGTACGAGCCTCATCGATAAGGATGGAGTCAACCTCGTCGACGATGGCGTAGTGGTGTCCACGCTGGACGCGCATCTCTGGACGAGTAACCATATTGTCACGCAGGTAGTCAAAACCAAACTCTGAGTTTGTTCCGTAAGTAATATCTGCCTCATATGCAGGCTTTTTAAGGCTCAGTCGCATGCCATTCTGCAGAAGGCCAACACTGATGCCCAAGAACTTGTAGATGGTGCCCATCCACTCACTGTCTCGTTTAGCTAGGTAATCGTTGACAGTAACAATATGAACACCTTCGCCACTCAGTGCGTTAAGGTAACCAGCAAGAGTGGAGACAAGCGTCTTACCTTCACCGGTCTTCATCTCTGCAATAGTACCCTTGTGAAGCGCGATACCACCGATGAGCTGGACATCAAAGTGACGCTGACCAATAGTTCTTACTGACGCCTCACGTACTGTTGCAAAAGCCTCTGGAAGAAGATTGTCTAGACTTTCTCCTTCGGCATAACGAGCCTTGAACTTCTCGGTCTGAGCCTGAAGCTCTTCATCGCTCATTTCCTGCATTGTTGGCTCAAGCGCATTGATCTTATCGACAATACGCTGATATGCTTTGAGGTCCTTGTCAGCGCCAAAGGACAGAATCTTAGAGAGGAAATTAGGCATAGCTTTTTCCTTGACGTCGGGCATCTATCTTCGGTTGATAGACACAGTATTCAACTTATATATCATACCCCGTCTAACTGCTTGAATCACACTACATGGCGTCGTAAAATCCCAATTTCGTTATTTCTCCACCACTAGTTTCTATTGATTCTTTTCCCTTTTCTGCACCTGCAATCATCCTGAGCTGTTTAGACGGCATTTTTCTACGCTTCATAACGTATTTCTGCACGTACAAATCGTAGTAATGCTGCGCATCCTGCGCCCGACCACATTTTCTCAGTGCCTGAATGAGTGCCATAAGTGTGTCCTCTCGCATATCATCAACAAGGTAGGCGAGCTCTGCAAAATGCACCGCAAGCGTATAGTGGGTAATTCTCAAAGCAGCCGCCGAAGCCGTTACCATGGTATCTATGTATTGATCTCTCAGGGCAACACGAATGGGATCTGCAAACCTAAAGCATTCATCCTCAGGAAGATACAAATCCCCTTGGTACAGTTCTTCCGCCTGCTTAGCCAGATGCACTATGTCTTCATCGCTGCTCGATGACGCCACGCTCTTTGCTAATCGCGTAAAAATATCAATATCTACGGTCACCTGCTGGGGATTAAAACCAAGTGTCTTTTCAATCCGAGATGCTTCCAAAGGCTCACAATCTGTCTGTATCTCCTGGACCTCTTTGCGAATAACTCGAGTTGCTTGATACAGGCGCTCTTGCCAATGTGCCTGATCAGCCTCCGGCCAAATCTGCTGTGCAATCTGCGACCTAAAGCTCATGTGATTGTGGGCAAGCGCCAAATACACAAGTAGTGCCTTTGCTGATCGATAGGCAATTTTTCTGCCAGCAATCTCCTCTCCTTGAACCGACAAACTAAATCTGCCGAGAAGAGCAAGGTAAACTCCTGGGTGGGCGTTATGTACCTTCTCTAAGTGCAGGCTCTTCAGAGCGGAATCTTCAGTCCAAGAATCCCCCGCTCCTTGCCGAGATACTCTCCATTTTGTTATGTCTCGTTTTCCCTCATTTGAACGTAGGTAATGGAGCCATTCTTCTGGCATTTCTCGTTCTAAGCACTGCTGAAACTCAGAGTCATCAGACAGAAGCGCTCTCATGAGCCACATGGCATTTTCAGGAACTCCATACTCAACCGCATCCAGCCAAACGGGAGCATGTCCGTTTACACTCTTAAAGAGAGCTTTATATATTGTTCTACATGCAGCTTTTAGCGATGGATGGGTAATTGCCTCAAGGCTCTTCTCCGTAGGTTTAACGCCTAAGAAAAATCCCGCAATATCTTCAATAATCTTTCCGACTTGCACCACATATAGTGAATCCCATTCCCTACTTAGTAGCACCGCCCTTCTCGCTTGGAGCTGCGCTTTGGGATATGCTCTGCTTCTGAGGCTGAGAAGAGCTCCGATAAGAAGCGCAGGTACTTGAATCATACGATTACCCTGCAGTTCTGCTTGGCTGATGAGCTGCTCGGTATCGTATAAGTCACCCACAGAAGAGCTCTTTCCAAAAAGGTAGCGAACGCATTTAAGTAGTCCTACAGACCCCTTTAAGCCTCCGGCTTCACCTTCTCGTAAAAAGGAGAGCGAGCCTGAGGTGCGCGTATCAAATTCTTTTTGATATACACCCAGCAATGCGTAAAGCAATTCCACGTCAACAGCTTGAATTGACGAGGTTATTGATGCAGCTTTCTCATACTGCTGCTCAAGAAGCAGCAGCTGAAGGGCATACTTAAAATTTCCTTGCAAAGCTAAATCAATTGCGCGTTTATGTAAAGCAATTTTCTTCTCTAGCGGACCCAGCTCAAGGTCTTCTTTCAAGGGTGGCAGAGGCTTTTGCAAAATCAACTTCAGTAAAGTCATATATGCCGTTTGCTTAAGAAATCCGTTAAATGAAGTGAGATTTTTGAATGCTCTATCAGCATCTTTAGTATTCATCGGTCCCTTAGCAGTAGACAGCGAATCCACCATTCCCTTAGCAGCTTTTTTACTTGAGTTGTCGAGCGTACAGTCAGAATGCGTGGCAGTAAGCGCGTTGTCTACCAGCTCAATATATCCAGCGTCTGCAAATTCTGCTGCATGAGAAAGAACAATTTCCCAGATAATCTCTTCTCTAACCAGTGAGCTCACAAACGCAGCCTTAGAGAAATCTTCTCTATCAATAAGCAGGGCTATAGCTTTCAGAACTAACTTTTCCTGCTTACTCGCTAGAGCCACAAGCTCCTGTTTATTAAAGTTCAACACATCAAATCTTGTAACATGAATACACGAGAAACGCCTAGTTTCTACATGTACGCCAAAGAAAGGCGCATCTTGCTCTATCTTGGCCAAATACTCAAGATCAACTTGTCCGCATATACGGCTCAAATCATCAAATGAGCCAACACCGAGCAACATCATGCCCAGCCTGAGCCTAAGTTCCTCAATGCCTAGCGAGCTTCTGAGCATATACGATGCAACGCAAGCAAGACTAGTTAGATACGTAATTGGAACATCCGCATCTCCATGCTCGCAAAATGTAACTGGCAAAGAATAAACAAGCGTTGGAATACCGCGCGTCAATCTCATATTAGTCAAAATTGATTGTTCAGAATTATCTATTCCAGGCATAAACGTGAGCAGCTCATTCTTTCCCAAAACATATACGCTAGGGACTTCGTCGATTAACTGACGAGCTTCAGGAGATAAAGAAATCGCAACAAGACAGCCAGCCATGCGAAGACGCGCAATTGATTTAACCTGGCGAGCAACAAAATACTCGTCAGACGGAGGAAAATCATCAATAAGAACTAACCTTTTAACCGCCTTTGATTTCTTAGCATTGCAGATAGAAGTGCTTTTCTTAGTAAGGATCTGAGTTGCCTCTTTAGCCGACAAACTAGAAAGAGAGATTTCGTACACAGTCCATCCGTGTGACTGCGCATAATCCGCCAACTCACGCAAAAACATGGTCTTACCCATGCAGGGCTCTGCACAAAGCGCGAGCGGCCTATTGGTCTTTTCCATTGTTCTGAGGAAGTGCTGAGGTGGAACTACCCTGCTATAGTCACCCATCACATGGCGAGAAGACCCACCGAGCAGCGACTCTGTTCCAGCAGTTTCTCTGTTTTCTGACTCCATAAAACCTCTCCTTACTGTTCAAACACTTAAGCGCTACATGCGCTCTAACATTTCTTGTCTCAAAATTTGGTGTGGGATAAATAATCAAGCCAAATTTGTCAGAAAGTGAGAAGGTTTAGGTGAACGGTAGGTGAAATATGGTCAGATTCGTGACAGATTAATAACAAAATACACACAGAAATGCACAAATGTTAAAACAAGATAACATCAAATGGTAAAAATTATCTTCCGTGAACGGCATTTAATTAAGAAATTTATGTAAATATTGTGATACACAATAAATATATAATACGTAATAAATATGGATTTTTAGTAAAAATTTTTATTCTATTTTCGAATATTTTTTTTACCAAAAAAGAGGACCCCACAAAAGTGAGATCCTCTCGACATAAAAATGCCCCTTGT
>CALKRF010000008.1 GCA_937990665.1 uncultured Atopobium sp. | reverse complement strand
ACAAGATGAGCGAGAAGTAACGTTTGCTCCTAAAGTTACCAAGCAAGAAATGAAGCTTAACCCAGAGGATGCCGCGCAGGTAAATGCTTTGAGGGTTCAAGCTTCTTCTGATACTGCTCCTGCTCGCGTGTCTGTTGGAGGCAGGTCTCTTCGCGTTTTGTCCGCTCAGCTAGCTCCAAGTGAAGTTTCTGTTGCTCAAGGTCAGGTTGCTTTTCAAGATCATAGGTTGTTCCTTGGCTGTGCTGAAGGAACTCTTGAGCTTCTTGAGGTACGTCCAGATGGCAAGCGCTCTATGGATGCAAAATCATTTGCCGCTGGACTTCAGAAGTCCCAGATGACCTGGCAGATGCTTCAATAATGGCCACCTTAACTCCTGCTCGAAGAGTAGCCTATCAGGCATTTTTTGAGTGCAGACGTAACAACCTACGTATTCGTGATTACTTACGAGAGTCAAAAGATTTCTTTGAGCTCTCTGTACAAGACAAAGCTTTTGCTACTCGTCTTGCACTGGGAGCAACGCTTACCAAAGGCAAACTTGATGAAGCTTTAAAGAATCATCTTAAGTCAGGTATTCATCTAGAGCCAAAGGTACAGGACGCTCTCCGTATTGCTGTATTTGAGGTTTTATATTTAGAGACTAGACGTGATGCCGCCATTAGCCAAGGCGTTGAGCTGGTAAAGTCTGTCTCAAAGCGTTCTTCTGGCCTTGCAAATGCTGTGCTTAGAAAAATTTCTGAAAAAGAAACTCAGCTGACGCGTGCAAAGAATCCCAAAACACCTTCAGAGCTTTCGTGGGTATCTGGTATTCCTGAGTGGATTTGCCTGGAAATTACTGAGTCTCTTGGAGAATCTGCTGCTCAAAAGCTCATTCTTAATCTTAAGAACCCTGCTCCTATATATGTTTTACAAAGAAACGTATCAGAGCAGCAATTGCAGAGCAGCTCTTTAGAGCTACAGCAAACAGCTCTGCCAGATGTGTATGAGGTAAAAAATCCTGCTCAACTTAACGTTGACGCATATGTAAGGAAAGTTCAGCTTGTTCCTGCAGATTTAGCTTCTCAACTTGTGGCATTTCTCGCGGCATCCTATGTAGACCAAGATATGCTTGAGATTGGACAAGGCAGAGGAACTAAATCCTTGTTGCTCTCTCATGCTTTTGAGGCGCTTGATAAAGAGAATATCCATATAACTGCTGTTGAGCTTGTAAAAGGAAAGTCTCACGTTTCAAAAAGAAGATTGAAAACTGCCGGCCTTTCAGATCAGGTTACATCACTCACGTTTGACGCTACACAGTTTGTGTCACCAGAGGTTCCAGAGGAGCTTAATCAGAGCTTTGACGTGGTGTTTATTGACGCTCCCTGTTCTGGTTTGGGCACCCTTCGTCGCCATCCAGAGATTGCGTGGAATCTGTTACCAGAAAGTTTGTATGACGGAGGAGAGCTTACCGCTTTACAAACCAAACTCTTGCAGAGCTGCAGCAGCCGTGTAGAGATTGGTGGTTATTTAGTCTATGCAACGTGTTCGCTCTCAAATTCAGAGAATCAGCAGGTTGTAGATGATTTCCTTGCAAGTTCAGAGGGCTCTCACTTTGAGGTACAAAGTCTTTTTGAGTGTCCCGCACGTGCATGCTTAACATCAGAAGCTCAAGAGTTTCTCGATACGTGCATTACACCAGAGGGATTTTTGCAGACGGCTTTTGCGTCTGCTGATTGTGATGCTCACTTTATGGCGGTCCTTAAACGCAAATAAAAGCTCTTGCTGTGTATCACAACAAGAGCTTCAGATGTGCTGTTGATGAGCGTGTGGAGCATTTAAAATGTCTAGCGTCTTAAAGCGCGGGATTACTTTCCTTTGCTATCGGTGTTATAAAAACCGCTGCCCTTAAAGACAATGGTTGAGGTGTTGTAAACGCGCTCAGTCTCATGTCCACATTTTGGGCACTGAGGAGCTTCAATCTTCAGGCTCATTGGGCGCTCAATTTCAAAGGTATTGTCGCAGTGTGTACAATGATAGCTATAACGTGCCATACGTCCTCCATGAAAACAATTTATAAACGTGAGATACTTTACCCTACTTAGAGTAGATATTTCATGATTGCAACTAATAAGTTTGTTTACGGAGGCATTATGCAGGTAACCGGTGCAATTTTTGATTGCGATGGAACTCTTGTTGATTCAATGCGCGTTTGGCATAACGTTTTTGGCGCTGTTCTTCCTAAATATGGCAAGACCGTTGACTCAGATTTTTTTGAACAAGTAGAGGCTGTTTCGCTTATGGATGGTTGCAAATTATGCGTGGATCATCTGGGGCTCCCTATTACTGCAGAGACCTTGTATGAAGAGTTCTGTGCGTACGTAACTGATCAGTACCAACATCATGTTTCAATTATTCCCGGTGCAAATGAGTTCTTACAGGAACTCTACGATGCAGGCATTCCCATGGCCGTTGCTTCGTCAACTCCCGTGCGAGAAGTTCGTGCAGCTCTGGCAGCTCAAGGTATTGAGCACCTCTTTAAAACAGTGGTTTCAACAGAAGATGTTGGGGGAGTGGACAAGGTTAAGCCCGACGTTTACCTTGAGGCCCTTCGCCGTCTTGGCACCGATAAGGCAACTACCTGGGTCTTCGAGGATGCTCCGTTTGGCGCACAGACAGCTCAAAATGCAGGCTTTCCTGTGGTAGCGCTCTACAACGACCACGATGGCCGCGATCCTGTCTTTATGCGCGAGCACTCTAACATCTTTGCCCACACCTACGGCGAGTTGTCGCTTCTGCGCCTTCAGGACTACGAGCGCCCTCTGACCAGCGTTCCTTCTGGCGAGAAACCCCTTGAGGTCCTTGTTGTGGGCGGATCCCCAGAGGTGGTCTCGCACACGACGCTGTCTACCTGCGCCCAAAGCGCTGACTACCTGATAGCGGTTGACCACGGCGCAGATGTCTGTCACGCTGCCGGCGTGATTCCACAACTTGCGCTTGGAGACTTTGACTCGGCTACACCAGAAACTCTGGCTTGGCTCAAAGAGCAGCAGGTACCTTGCATGAAGTTTAATGCGGACAAGTACGATACCGACCTGGCTCTTGCTCTAAAGTCCGCCGAGTACGAGGCAATCCGCAGGGATAGCAAGCTCTCTCTCACGGTTGTCTCCACATCTGGTGGACACCTTGATCACCAGCTTGTAGTGCTTGGTCTTCTTGCTACATGGGCAAAGATGGGCAAGGCAAGTGTTCGAGTTATTGAAAATGACTTTGAGATGCGCTTTTTAGCTGCAGACCAGGTTAATTCTTGGCAGCTGAGCGCAACCAATGCAGGTAAAAAGATTTCTCTTGTGGCTTTGTCAGAGGAGTGCGAGGTTTCTGAGGCTGGCATGAAGTGGAATCTTGATCACCAGAAGTTCACCTTGCTGGGAGACGACGGTATTTCAAATATCATTGAATCAGACAATTCCTGGGTAAGGTGCGAGAAGGGCTGTCTTTTGGTGCAGCTTTGGAACTAAAACGTTTATTGAGTCGCGTCTGCGTTGCGTCTGAGAAACAAAGCCCCAACGAGCGGTTGTAAGTCCAGCAAGAAGTATTAGATGTTGCTGTCAGATAATCAAGCTAAGAAAAAAGGTCACCGAAGCGACCTTTTTAAGTTTGAGGTAAGACGAGCTAAGTTGCTTAGTTGCGAGCAATCTTGCCGGACTTGAGGCAACGGGAGCAAACATTCATCTTCTTGCGCTGGCCATCGACAACGACAGTAACACGCTGGATGTTTGGCTTAAAGGTGCGGGCCACAGTACGGTGAGAGTGGGAGATGGAGCGACCGGCAACGGCGTGCTTACCGCAGAAATCACAGACCTTCGACATGAGTAAGACCTCCATAGGATAGGCGCCCTCTGCGCCTAAAATTTCCAAATAGCCGAATAAATATAGCACAATATATGGTGTTGTCAAAGCATGAATATAACATTCACAATTAGATAGCTTTTAGACAGCTTTTGAATGTTTTTCATTTATTACACCAAGATTAAATAACAAGAAAAAGATTTGTCAATTGCAAGGTTATCAACTTGTATATATAAGCCGCTTTAATAATAAATGTGCTCTGCGGTATACTAAATAACAATGACTAACCCTGGTTCTTGCGAGAGGAGTTATGTAATGACTACCGCTGTTCCCGGAACACTAAGAGTTTCTAATGATTGCCTTGCTGACCTGGCGGGCTATGCAGCTATGGAATGTTATGGCGTTGTTGGCATGGCAGAGATTGATGAGGCAGCAGGTGTTGCTCGTCTTCTTCCAACCTACCGACTTCGTAAGGGTATTGATGTGACCCCAACTCCTAAGGGAGTTCAGGTTGACCTTCACATTGTTGTTGAGCAGGGCGTTAACATGGCGTCTGTTGTCGACAATCTTGAGAGCTCAGTAAAGTTTTTGCTTAAGCAAATTGCAGAGCTTTCATGTGTTGATGTAACTGTACATATCGAGGCCATGCGTAATTCTCGCTAAGCTTTTTGCTTCAAATGAGTAGGAACTGAGGTCTAACGTGATTTCAAATGTCATTCGTACCTGCTTCCCTGTAGCAGCCCTTGCCGTTGCAGACAAAGCAGAAGAGATCAACAAGCTCAACGTTTTTCCTGTACCAGATGGAGACACCGGCACTAACATGTCCCTTACCCTGGGCACCGTTGTTCGTGAGGTTCAAGATCTTCCTCAAGATGCAAGCATGCAGGATATTGCAAAGGCAATTACTCACGGCTCTTTGATGGGAGCTCGTGGTAACTCTGGTGTTATTACGTCTCAGATTCTTCGTGGTATTGCCGAGGGTCTGTGTGACGTTAAAAATCCTGAGGCAGTAACTCCAAAAGATATTGCTCACGCATTCCGCCGCGGTAAAGAGGTTGCTTTTAAGGCTGTTAGAAAGCCTGTTGAGGGCACTATTCTTACCGTCCTTAAAGACGTTTCTGCTAAGGCAGACTCCCTTGAGAAGTCTCAGCTCACTCCAGTTGAGGTTTTGGATGCCCTGGTTGTTGAGGCATATGAGTCTGTTGCACGCACTCCTGAGCTGCTTCCTGTTCTTAAAGAGAATGGCGTTGTTGACTCCGGTGCGTTTGGTTTTGCAACCTTCCTTGAGGGATTTGTAAACGCTGTTACTGGCAAGACTGAGACTACTGATTTCCAGACAACCGTTTCTGTTTCTGACGCTAAGGCTGCTACCAGTGCAAAAGTTGAGATTGAGCTCAACGATGACTGGGAGGGTTCTGAGTATCGCTACTGCAACGAGTTCCTCTTCAAGGCAGATAGCCCAGACTTTGACGAGGATGCAGCTCTGAACTTCCTGGCAACTATGGGTGATTGCGAGCTTCTTGTTGGTGCAAACCCAGACTACAAGATTCACGTTCACTCAAATACTCCTAACAAGGTTCTTGAGTACATGCTTCAGTACGGTCAGATTTTTGAGGTCTTCATCCATAACATGGACCTTGAGGCTAAGGAGCGTACCGAGAAGATCGCTGAAGATAAGAAGGCTGCCGCAGCACCTAAAAAGGAGCTTGGCTTTGTTGCCGTAACCGCTGGTTCTGGCGCTGCATCAATCTTGAAGTCTCTTGGCGTGGACGTTGTTGTTTCTGGTGGTCAGACCATGAATCCTTCAACTGCAGACATTCTTGCTGCAATTGAAGAGGCCAATGCAGATCAGGTCATTGTTATGCCAAACAACTCCAACATTCGTATGGCAGCAGAGGCTGCTGCAAGCGCATGCGAGGATGTAAAAGTTGCTGTCATTCCAACCAAGTCTGTTCTTCAGGCATTTGCTGCAATGTTTGTTGTTGCAGATGGCGTTCCATTTGAAGAGCTTGTAGAAGAGATGACCGACGCTATCTCTGGCGTTCGCTACGGTGAGGTAACCACTGCAGTCCGCGATTCTTCTGCAGCTGACGGCACTCCTATCCACGATGGTGATGTCATGGGTATCCAGGGCGGCTCCATTGATGTTGTCGGCTCTGATGTCATGAAGGTCACGCTTGACCTTATTGCCAAGATGCAAGAGGAGGAAGAGGGCGACAACCTCACCATTCTTGCTGGTGAAGACTTCTCTGACGAGCAGCTCGATCTTCTCGCCAGTAAGATTGAGGATGCCTATCCAGACCTTGAGGTTGACGCTCAGCGCGGCGAGCAGCCACTCTATCCAGTCATCTTCTCTATTGAGTAGGACATGTCTGAGTCCAAGGTAAGCATCGCTCCCGCATCAGAGCGAGTAGCACATACCTGCTCACTTGTTGATAGTGTGACCAGGTTAAGGTATGTCAATGCAAATCGTGCCGAGGCGCTTGAGCGTCTCGGCATTCTGCGTGTACGAGACCTTTTGCTCAATGTTCCTCACCGCTACCTCGATTTTTCTCACCGCGTGCAGATTGCTTTTGCACAGATAGGTGAAGACGCCACTATTACGGGCCGCGTTGCTTCGGTAAAGACCAAGCGTCCACGTCCTAAAATGGTCATTGTTGAGATTGAGGTTGTGGATGATACGGGCGTGCTCACGGCTTCGTTTTTTAGGCAGCCTTGGATAGCTGAGCAAATCCACGTTGACGATGAAGTGGCGCTTAGCGGCAAGGTGCTTTTTGCCTACGGTTATCGTCAGATGAAGTCGCCGTTCTACGAGGTGCTTAGCACGGCAAAGTCTGACTCAAACGATGAAGCACGCTCCAAAGAGACGCCTTCAAAAGCGGCAATTCTTCCTGTTCACCCAGCTACCGAGGGTGTGAGTCCTGCATGGATGCGTCGCATTATGTCAGCGGCTTTGGCGGACACGGGAAGCGTGTGTGATTGGCTGCCTTCAGAGCTTGTCACCAAACACCACCTCATGTCGCTCTCATCGGCGCTTCGTGAGGTTCATTTTCCCTCCAGTTTGGACGCAGCTGAACAGGCTCGTCGCCGTCTTGCCTTTGATGAGCTCCTAAGTTTGCAGCTTGC
>CALKRF010000007.1 GCA_937990665.1 uncultured Atopobium sp. | reverse complement strand
GGTATTCGGTATTCGGTATTCGGTATTCGGTATTCGGTATTCGGTATTCGGTATTCGGTAAATGGTACCGAATCCAAAAAACCAGCTCCTCGCGTTTACTCGCGGAGAGCTGGTCATCGTTCAAATTATTGCTCCGCAGGAAAAATCTCTCCCTGCAGAAAATTTGCCTCGTCGTCTTACGATTCCTTTGGCTGCGTCGGATTGTCCTCGGCGGCGTTAGCGTCAGAAGGAGCGGAGCTTGGCATACCAAGCAGGCGCTGCATTACCATCTCTGGACTGGTCTCGCTATAACGAACAAGCGAGGTGATGCGCTCGCGCATGTGGTACTCATGCAGCTCATCCTCAAGCACGCGAATGCGTTCGCGCAGCTCATCGATAAGATCGTCCTTCTCGAGAGCTCGTTCACGCATGTCCAAAATGCGCACAACACCAGCAAGGTTGATGCCCTCGTCCGTCAGCTTGGAGACAAGATTAAGGCGGTCAATGTCCGCGCGAGAGTACAGGCGCGTGTTGCCCCTGGAACGGCCGGGGTTGATCAGGCCCTTCTGCTCGTACACGCGCAGCGTCTGCGGATGCATGCCCGTGAGCTCGGCCGCAACGCTAATCATGTAGAGCGGCTTGTTACGACCGTCGTCCTTCTTTCGAGCCATTACCGCTCCTCTCGGTAGCTGCGCTCATCGGCGTCAAGCAGCGCCTGAAGAGCGTCTCGCTCCTTCTTGGAAAGTTTTGTTGGAACTTTAACGTCCACCGAAACATACAGCGCGCCGCGAGTCGCAGGATCCTTTACGCGAGGAGCGCCCAAGTTCTTGAACCTGAACGTTTTTCCACTCTGTGTACCTGCGGGAACCTTGAGTCGCACGGTAGTTCCGTCAGGCGTTGGCACGTCAACCGAAGTACCCAAAGCTGCCTCGTAGATGCTCACTGGCAGCTTCATGCGCACGTCAGCGCCATCTCGCGAGAAGATCGGATGAGCTGCAACGTTGATGGTAACCACAAGATTACCTCGTGGGCCGCCGTTAACGCCGTACTCGCCGTGCTTCTTGTAACGCAGCTTCATGCCATCGTAGGCGCCAGCAGGCACTTTGATGGTCAGCGACTGTTCCTCGCCAGTTGAAGGCACGCGATACGTTGCCTTGCGAGAAGTTCCCTTAAACGCCTCGTCAAACGATACGTTTACGGACATAGTAAGGTCACTGCCTGCAACTGGACGGTTTGCTCGCCCGCCAAAGATATCGGCAAAGTCAAAGCCGCCGGCTCCCGCACCAGCACCGCCACCAAAGCCGTTAAAGAAATCGGCAAAGTTGGCGCCGTTTACGTTGGTGGTATAGGTGAACCCACCCTGGCGACCACCAAATCCACCTCCAGGAATACCGCCAAATGCGAGCATCTGGTCATATTCCTGGCGCTTCTTATCGTCAGAGAGCGTATTGTACGCTTCCGAGATCTCTTTGAACTTGGCCTCATCGCCACCTCTGTCGGGGTGGTATTTAGCTGCAAGTTTTCTAAACGCTTTTTGAATATCAGACTTCGAGGCGTCGCGCTTCACGCCAAGAACGTCATAAAAAGTCTTACTACCTGCCATTCAGCACGGCCTCCTCTCTAAACTACTCTGTCTTACTCAGCTGCACCGTTCGAAGTTGTGCCGTCTGCGGCGTCTGCCTCAGTGCTGTCAGTAGCCTCTGACTCAGCTGGACGCTTTGGACCGCCGTGGGTAACAACAACCATTGCAGTGCGAATATCCTTGCCGCCCATACGATAGCCCTTTTGGTACACCTGGGCGACGGTCTCATCATATGCCTGGGTATCCTCAATCTGGCTTACTGCCTGGTGAGATAGAGGATCAAAAGCCTCACCCACAGGGTTAACTACCTCAACACCCTCTTTGTTCAAGACGCCCACAAGCTTGTTGCACACCGCGGTGACGCCCTCAACAAACTGCTTGGCTGCAGGGTCGGTCAAGTTGTCCGCGTGCTCAATTGCGCGCTCCAGGTCATCAATGACAGGGAGAAGATCAACTACCAGCTTCTCTGTTGCGCGCTGGCGCTCATCAAGACGCTCCTGAGCGGTACGACGACGGTAGTTATCCCAGTCAGCCTGCAGGCGCAAGAAGCGATCATTTGCCTCGGCTGCCTGCTGCTTAGCTGCCTCAATCTGGTCAGAGACCGAGTCCAGCTCGTTCTGCAAACGGTCACGTTCCTGAGCTGCACGCTGGGCGTCGGCAGCAATCTCTGCCTCTGCCGTCTCTTCTCCACGACGAATTGCCTCAGCAATCATCTCTTCCTCGGTCATCGGACGGCCTGCGCCAGCCGCGCCTGCTGCGCCGTTGGCAGCGGACTTGTTGCCATCAAGCGTCTGACTTGCGGAGCCATCACCCACAACGCCGACGGCGCCTACGGTTTCATCACCGTTATTCTCGTTATCAAAGGTAGTGTCAACCTTGTTCTGATCTGCTGTTGTCACTGCCATCACCTCCCTATGTGTAGAAGGCGGCCAAACGTTTCCGCCAGCCGCCTCCGAGTCATATCACATTGTCTACCAGCTGCTGCGCCAAGTTACCCAAGCACATATGCCGAGAAACTCAGATTAGTTCTGGTTCTTATCGTCGTCGACAACCTCGTAGTCTGCATCAACAACATCTGGCTCAGAAGGGTTGCCTGCTGCGCCGTTGTTGCCTGCGGTCTGAGCCTGAGCGTCTGCGTAGACAATCTCTGCGAGCTTCTGTCCAACCTCAGTGAGCTTCTCGCCAGCCTTCTTGATTGCCTCAATGTCAGAGCCATCAAGTGCGGTCTTTGCCTCAGCAACTGCCTCTTCAACAGCCTTCTTCTGATCCTCAGGGACCTTATCGCCAAGGTCTTTGACGGTCTGCTCGGTGCTGTATGCCAGGGAGTCTACCTGGTTGCGAACCTCAATCTCGTCCTTACGCTTCTTGTCTTCCTCAGCGTGGGACTCTGCGTCCTTAACCATGCGGTCAACTTCCTCGTCGGACAGAGCGGTGGAACCAGAAATGGTGATCTCCTGGGACTTGTCAGTTGCCTTGTCCTTAGCGGTGACCTTCAGGATGCCGTTTGCGTCGATGTCAAAGGTAACCTCAATCTGAGGGATACCACGCTGAGCAGCAGGAATGCCAGTAAGGTTGAACTTACCAAGGCTCTTGTTGTCAGAAGCCATCTCGCGCTCGCCCTGGAGGACGTGAATCTCAACGGAGGTCTGGTTATCAGCTGCAGTGGAGTAAACCTTTGTGCTGGAAGTTGGGATGGTGGTGTTACGGTCGATGACCTTGTCAACAACACCGCCAAGGGTCTCAACGCCCAGGGACAGTGGGGTTACGTCAAGCAGCAGGATGCCGGAGACGTCGCCGGTAAGAACGCCGCCCTGAACAGCTGCGCCGTCTGCAACAACCTCGTCTGGGTTGACGGACATGTTAGGCTGCTTGCCGGTCATGCTCTTGACCAGGTCCTGAACAGCTGGCATACGAGTGGAGCCGCCAACCAGAATGACCTCACTGACATCGGAGAGCTGAAGGCCTGCGTCCTGGAGTGCCTTGGTTACAGGAGCCTTGCAGCGGTCGAGAAGATCGCGGGTGATGCGCTCAAACTCTGCACGAGTCAGGGTGTAGTCAAGGTGCTTAGGACCAGATGCATCTGCGGTGATGAATGGCAGGTTAACCTGAGCCTGCTGTGCGCTGGAGAGCTCCTTCTTAGCGTTCTCTGCAGCCTCCTTGAGGCGCTGAAGTGCCATTGGGTCCTTGCGGAGGTCAATGCCGTTATCGGAGTTGAACTTGTCTGCAAGCCAATCGATAACGCGCTGATCCCAGTCGTCACCGCCCAGGTGGTTATCGCCGTTAGTTGCGAGAACCTCAACAACGCCGTCTGCAAGGTCAAGCAGGGAGACGTCGAAGGTACCGCCACCGAGGTCGAAGACAAGAACCTTGTGGTCCTGGTCCTTCTTGTCCAGACCGTAAGCAAGGGCTGCTGCGGTTGGCTCGTTAACGATACGCTGAACGTTGAGACCAGCAATCTTACCTGCGTCCTTAGTTGCCTGACGCTGTGCATCGTTGAAGTATGCTGGGACGGTAATAACAGCGTCGGTTACAGGCTCACCAAGGTACTTCTCGGCGTCTGCCTTCATCTTTGCAAGGGTCATAGCGCTGATCTGCTCTGGAGTGTAGTCAACGCCGTCAATCTCAACGACTGCGCGACCGTCGGTGCCAGCCTTGACCTTGTAAGGGACAGTCTTGATCTCAGACTGGACCTCGTCAAACTTGCGGCCCATGAAACGCTTGATGGAGAAGACAGTGTTTACAGGGTTGGTGACAGCCTGGTTCTTTGCTGCCTTACCAACAATGCGGTCACCGTCAGCACGGAAGCCGACGACGGAAGGAGTTGTGCGGTCTCCCTCTGCGTTTACGATAATAGTTGGCTCTCCACCCTCGAGGACAGCCATAGCTGAGTTTGTAGTACCCAGGTCAATTCCAAGAATCTTACCCATTGTGAATCATCCTTTCCTATGTACGTGTTCCGTTTGGCGAGAAACCCCACAGGTAGATGACCTGAAAAGGGGCACAAGCTAACCGTGAACACATACTGTGTTTCTGCTTTACGGTTTTGCTTATACCCCTATGTCTGACTTATATACATAATCTAAGTCAGTTTGTAGTAGATTTTTTCACCGACGTTTTGTAGCCGCTGGTGGATATCCAATTCATATATTCCTGACTAAAAGTTATTCTGACCAAGAATATCAACGAAAGGAGAAGGATGTCACTAAGTGAAAACACTCTTAATAACTTATTCAGAAAAAAGATCAACATCACTCTTTATTTCTCGAGTGACTATTCACTTGAAAATAACGAAATCAATTGCAATTTTGCTGAATTTGAAGAATTTGTAGATCAAAATATAGTTTTTTGGTCTCAGCTTGATTCAAAATATGGTCTTATTGATTTTTCTTTATTCTGGAAAAATATAAAAAAGCAAATAGGATCTGGCTTCGAAAAAGCTTCAAAGCATCGAAGAAAAGACAAGATAGAACAACTAAACGACATATTATCTGAACTTGCATTAGGCACTTTATCCTCAATTGAAACAGAAGAAGTTGAAGATAATACGAAGATAATTTCAAGATCTTTAGAAGTCTATACACCGAACATTCAAGATAACAATATAGAGCAAATAAAAGACTTTATTCAATATTCTTATAGGTATCTAAGTAAGTTAGGCGAAACGTCTCAACTTGACGCTTCTCTCAAATTCTACATTCGACTTATTAATAATCCGCAAGATATTTTTAATTACCTTAATTCAGGGTATGCATATCAGCATATTGCATCCCTATATTGTCTTCGTGATCTAATTCTTGACACCGAAATTAGCTGGGACAAGATTTCTGAAGAAACTGTCCACTCTCATAAACTTATTTTAGAATCGAGTTTAGAAACAATTCAAGGTGAAATCTTCGCAAATAAAAACTCAATACAAGAAGTTGAAGAGCTAATTGAACGTAAGCGAGAATCTCTAAATAGCTTGGAATCTGCATACAAAGAAAAACTAAAGCTCGAAGCTCCAGAAAGTTTATGGAATGAACAAGCTGAAAAATATAATGAAGAGACGAAATTACTTATTTTTTTAACTCTTTTTGTCAGTGTCATATTTATCATTACTCTTGGAGTCGTTATTCCAGAAGTACTTAAAGCTCCGCATGACTATTCAATTTTATCACCAGCTGCAATTCTTTTAACATCTATAACGTTTGTTATTTATATTATTCGAGTCTTAATCAAACAAATTCAGTCATGTAGACATTTACAAATTGTTTGTACAGAACGCGCTGCTCTTACCCGCTTCTACCAAGCTCTCATTTTCAAAGATGGATCAGACTCGATAGATGCTGAAAAGCCAATTATTTTTAGAGCTCTATTTGAAGTCGCAGATACAGGTCTTGTTAAGAGTAGTGGAACTGAATCAATAGAAGGAGTATTGGCAGCACTACTAAAATCTACAAAATAAGGACCTAGACAAAACATTTTGTCTAGGTCCTTATTTAAATAAATCTTTATTTTTCTTTAAACCTATCCCAGCAGGGTATCTCTACCGTAGACCTCGCGCCATGCGACGGAGAACTCCTCAACAGCAATCTTTGTTCCAGGATGATCCATCATAGTGTAGACAATATCAGGTGGAAGAGTAACTGCATCGATACCTGCAGCAATAAGCGCATGAACCTGCTCAGTATTCTTAAATGATGCAGCAAGAATCTTGGAATTTAGTCCATGAGTCTCAAGCATCTGCATAAGGTCAAAAACCTGACCAATACCGTCGCCGTAGTTGCACATGCGATTAACGTAAGGAGCCAAGTAATCTGCACCGTTCATTGCTGCAAGGAATGCTTCGTCAGCAGAATAAATAGCAGTTGCAAGAACGCCAAGGCCCTCGGACTTGAGCTGTTTAATTGCTTTGTATCCGTTGTGGGTAACAGGAATCTTCACATAGGTATTCTCGGAACGAAGGCCACAGATATAACGAGCCTCTTCCAACATCTTCTGATAGTCAGTTGAAACAACCTGCACGAAGAACTTTTGCTCAGGCAACAGGTACTCCATGAACTCCTTAATTACCTGTTCGGGTTGCTTACCACTTCTAGTGATGATTGCAGGATTGGTGGTAACTCCATCAATAGTCAAAAGCTCATCAAGCTGCTTAACTGCCTCAAGATCAGCTGTGTCTAGAATAAACTCCATGCTTGGCTCCCCTTCATCGCTAGGGCTCTATGTGCTAAGAACTATTTTAGCCGTTGGTCTTCTCGCCATGAGCTGCCATTCATCTTATCTATGAGCGGCAGTGTATATGAAGTATTAAGCGCTACTCAGGGTCTATAGCATCAACCAGTGGAATTCTGATTGTAAATACAGAACCCTGAGGGTTGTTTTCAGAGACTGTTATGGAAGCTCCATGCCGCTTCAAGATGGTCTTGACCAGTGAAAGACCAATGCCTGCGCCGCCAAACTCTCTGAATCGTGACTTATTCACCCTGTAGAACGGCTCAAATACAAGTTCTCTTTGCGCAGGCGCAATGCCCACTCCTGTATCGGCGATTATAATCACGCCTTCTTGACCCCTGGTTTCTAGAGTAATGTTGACTGATCCTTCTTCATTGTTATAACGAATGGCATTTTCAACCAGGTTGTAAAGAGCTCGATATAGCAGATTGGTATTTCCTTTAACGATAAAGGTCTGTTCCTCAGATTGTGTATCAGAATGTGTATCAATCTGCGTGTTAACCTGCACGTTTACCATATTATTTTGAGCAACCGATTCAAGATCATCCACGACCGTTTTAACTACTGAATCAAGAGAAACGTCCTCAACCTCTCCTAGCTCAGACGTCTCTGCAAATTCCAAAAGGTCAGTGATGATAGAAGATAGGCGGTCAATGTATGTCTCCATCGTAGTTACAAGCTCGTCATATTCACGCTGCTCGCGTTTCTTTTTCTTAAAAACATCCAGCTTGGTCCGCAGCACCGCAATTGGCGTTCTAAGCTCGTGAGCTGCGCTTGCCGAGAAACGCCTCTGCATTGCAAATGCTTCATCTAGTTGCTCAGTCATCTGATTAAATGACTTAACCAGCTCTTGAATCTCTTCTCCACCGCCCTCAATTTCAATGGAATCAGACAATGTATTTGGACTAATTTCTTTCATGTGAGCAGAGAGTTGTTGAACTGGCTTGGTATAGTGGCCTATTAAAAAATAAGCGACACAGCTTCCTGCAACAATCACAACAAGCAAGATACCCAGCGCGTCAAACAAAATAGAGCGTTCGATAGCATCTACATCCAAAACGATAGAAAGAGCTCCCTGGTTGATAGCGTTGGCTGCCGCTAGTTCCAGCAGCTCAGAAGTCGAGCGATACACAAGCCAGGTCAAAACAACGCAACAGCACACCAATAAGCCCACCATAAGAAGAGTGAGTTGGGCACGTATCGAGCGCATTGGCTTTGGGATTACTTCACTTATCTTAGTCATCGCTGTCCCTCTTAAAGCAATAACCCTCTCCCACTTTGTTAGAAATTGGGTCATATCCAAGAGCTTCTCGTAACTTTTTTCGTACCGAAAAAATGTGAACGCGCACAGAATTGCTGAATAAGTCCACGTTGCTATCCCATGCATGAGTCATTAGCTCTTCACTGCTCACAACCGCTCCAGCATGTCGCATCAGATACTCTAGAATTGCAAGTTCTTTCTTGGTGAAATTAACCTGAGAATCCCCAACAAAAACTTGTCGGGCCGTAGTGTTAAACCGAAGTTCTCCCAACGTCAAAGACGCTTCTCCATGCGTATATTCGCGGCGCAAGAGTGTCCTCATACGGGCCTCGAGCTCACCAAACGCAAAGGGTTTTATAAGGTAGTCATCTGCACCCGCATCTAATCCAACAATGCGATCAGACACCGATGAACGCGCAGAAAGAATCAGCACCTTGGTCTCTGAGTGCTCCGCTCGTAGCGTACGCAGCAAATCAAGTCCATCGATACCAGGAAGGTTAAGGTCAAGTAGAATCAGGTCATATTGCTCAAGCTGAGCCATTTCTAGAGCCTGAGTGCCGTTGTCGACAAGATCAACGTAATAGCCATCAAGCTCAAGACCCTCTCCAATAGAGGCAAGAAGCTCTTTTTCATCTTCCACTACAAGGATTTTCAATTCTTCCCTTTCAAATGCAGCTTGATGCTATTTGCAAGCATTAGAGTGCGCCTGGACCAAGCTCAAATGACTCAGTCCAGGCGTACTTCATACAACACTTCAAATGCTAACCGATTGAACCCTACGGCGAGAAGTTCTTCTCGCCGTGTGCCGTGAGCGGCGCTGAAGGCTCCCAGAATTACTTTGACTGAGCAAGAGCCTGGTCAACGCGCTTTTGCAGTTCGCTGCCTTGAAGCTGGCTGGAGCCACCGGTAATTGGATCACCTACAAGTCTACCGTTCTGGTCAATAACCATAGTGGTTGGGAACGCTGTTAGGCCTTCAATAACGTGACCGCCATCGCTGTGAGGATCAAGAGCGACGTTTCCGTAGGTAACACCCTGCTTCTGGAGAATATTCACAGCCTCCTTCTTAGCGTCGTCTGTGTATGCGGCTTCGGCGTTAACACCCAAGACATTGACACCTTTGTCCTTATAGGTATCAGCAAGTTCTTGAAGCATTGGCATCTCCTGAATGCAGCCAGTACAGCCATTGAACCAGAAGGTCAGAACAGTGACCTTATTCTGCCCAAAGACGGTGTTGTCATAGGTAGCGCCAGTAGTGATATCTGTTGCCTTAAAATCTGGGAAGGTATCGCCGTCTTTGAGGTGCAGTTTTGATGCTGCCTCAGGTGGAACTGCAGCAGAATTCTGCTGCTCGGCAGTTGGAGCGTTTGTTGTGCTTGTGTTGCCAGTACCACCAACGCTGCATCCAACAAGCGCAACTGCCATTAGTAGGCCAGCGACATACGTCAGGGATTTTGTTACAAATTTTTTCATTTTTGTTCCTTTCTACCTTTTCTACGTACGAAACGTAGCTATACACGTTTTATGATGCTTACTTTGCCGAGCATGCTGTTTGCTGATTTTCCAGGCGCTTTGCTGTAGCAACCTTTTCCGACTGTTCGATTTTCTTGTTGATTAACAGGAGCTTTGCATCAATCGCATGAACAGGACAGACCTTTATGCACTCTCCACAGCGAATGCACTCGAGAGCTGCATTATTCTTCGTAATATCTACATCCATCTTGCATGTACGCGCACATTTTCCGCAGCTTACACAGGTTTTCTCGTCAACTCGATATTGCAAAATCGAAATGCGATTAAACAGAGAATAAAAAGCTCCGAGCGGGCAAATCCATTTGCAAAAAGGACGATAAAACATGATGCTCAACAGCACGACAGTTGCCAGAATGCTGAACTTCATCGTAAAAAGTGTGCCCAGAGCGGCCCTAATGCTGACATCTGCTAAAGAAAGCGGAATTGCTCCCTCAAGAATTCCCTGTGGACAAACATACTTACAGAAATAAGGCTCTCCCATTCCTACGGCATTTTGAATCAAAGCTGGTAGAGCCCAGACCAGTACAATTAATATGACGTACTTCAAATAGCGCAAGGCTTTGAGCTTTTTAGTGCTAAATTTTTTTGGGAATGGGATCTTGTGGAGAAGATCTTGTACCCAGCCAAATGGACAAAGAAATCCGCAGACAAACCTACCTAGCAAAGTTCCAATGAGAATCAAAATACCCGTAATGTAATACGAGAAGCTGAATTTAGAAGATCCAACTACCGCCTGAAATGCTCCAATGGGGCAAGCGCCTGTAGCTGCTGGGCAAGAATAGCAGTTAAGTCCAGGGACACAAACTGACTTTGCAGGACCAGTATAGATAGTTCCCTTAGCAAAATTTGTTAGGTGAGGGTTGGTTAGAAAGGTTGCGCATGCCTGCACGAAACCTCTTTTAGTGATAAATTCTCGCACTTTCTTTCCAAGAAATTTTATCCCTGAGAGCACTTTCACCGCAGGTCACCTAACCAATACCTACACACTCAAGGCAGATTCGTACCGCTTTTCCCAATACGGTCTGAACCTCTCCGCGAGAAGCGCCATAGACTACAAATGCACATCCTAATAGCAAAAATAGAATAGGCAGGACACGTAGGCGGCAGCTCCAACCACAAGCTTGCTTTGATTTCATAGATACTCCCTTCTCCTGGCTCTAGTACAACAGAAGGGGTGTTAAATCCCTGTTAAGCTGATTTAAATTTTCCAGGAAGGGTTACAAATAGCCGCTCAAATATCTTTTGAATTTCTACGAATATCATGGCAATGCCAATGGCAATGACAATGACCCTTAAATACATCTTGAATGTGGCTCAAGTGCGGCCCAAAAGATGCCCTGAGACTTTTTATATAAATATCCGAACTTATAAAATATGCAATCACATAAAACCGCAGGTATACGGCACGCAAGAAAATCTGGTCTTATCGCCATCGGCTCGCGAGGCAAATTTCGGATTTGGGAAACACACCAAAGTCGGATAATCTGTTAAAAAGACGTATACATTACGCCGAAAATAGCTAAAACATGCAGAATATCTAACTTAGAAGTGTAATATGCCCGCAATTGAGCAGAATATCTTACTTAAGTGTGTTCCTTAGGTGCGGAATTTACCTATAGTTAAATCTTTTATATGACGCTATTCATTTTATAGCATATTAGATGAAGTTTATGCATAGAGATGCATATCGGGTAGTGTGACCGCCTAGCTGCCTGATATCTTGATTAGAAACATGTCGATTCTTCGGCAGAACCTACCAAAGCTGCGCTATTTTGCGCGCCAGGTCTAAAAGCCGACGCTAACACGCCACAAAAAAGCTGGTAATCCTTGCGGATTACCAGCTCAAGGTCAGTGTGTTTCTCGTCACATGAGAAAGCAGCGTGTGAGCTGCGCTTTCGTGCTCGGAGGCCGCGCGGGCTCGCGCCCGTTGTATCTGCGGCGACGCTGTGCTCGTTACGCTCTTAGTGGGTTGCGTCCTCGAAGAACTCCCATGCCTGAGCGTCGGTTGCACCCTCGTGAACGATCATGCGGACAGCCTCAGCCATCTGCAGAGGATGGGTGCTCTGGAAGATGTTGCGGCCCATGTCAACGCCGCGTGCGCCCTTGCGGATGACGTCGTATGCAAGGTGCAAAGCGTCGCGCTCAGCAAGCTTCTTGCCGCCTGCAACAACAATTGGAACTGGGCATGCTGCAACGACTTCCTCGAAGTCCTCGCAGTCGTAGGTCTTAACAATCTGGCAGCCCATCTCAGCAATGATACGGGTTGCAAGCTTGAAGAAGCGACCGGTTCGCTCCATGTCCTTACCAACAGCGCAAACACCAAGGGTAGGAATGCTGTAGCGGAAACCAGCGTTAATGACCTGGCTCAGGTTGTCAATGCTGGAAAGCTGGCCATCAGCGCCGATGAAGGTCTGAACAGCCATGCAGTCTGCGTTCATGCGGATAGCGTCCTCGATGTCAACAGCAACAACCTCGTGAGAGAGGTCGGACTGCAGCATAGAAGAACCAGAAGAAACGCGAAGAGCGATGCCCTTAGAAACCTCAGGAGAAACGCAGGTCCTGATTGCGCCACGGGTACCCATGAAGCAGTCAACGTAAGGAGCAAGCTGTGGAAGCAGCAGGTCAAGACGCTCAAGACCAGCGGTTGAACCCATGAAGTAGCCGTGGTCAAATGCGAACATTACAGTGTTGCCGCTCTTTGGATCAAAGATGTTGGAGAGGTGCTTCTGCATACCCCAGTCGAGGTTGTTTGCACCCTTTACATAAAATCCCTGATTGTTAGCAAAAGGAGTGTCTACGTGATAATCCTTAGCTACTTTCAATCCGTCCAGATCTGCCATGAAAATCCTTTCAATAAAACCTTAAAGCTCGCAGAGAAAGTGTGATTCTTCGGCGGCCCCCTCTAGGAGAACCACCCTAGGAGGACCACCCTCCTCTGCGGCTGAATTACCTCATAAGCTGGCGAGAAGATCGGTCTTCTCGCCAGCCGTGAACTTACGCCTTGATTAGAAGGAGTAGTTGTTCATGTTCTCCTTGGTGAAGACAAGGCGCTCAGGAAGCAGGACAACGCCGTTGTTCTTGTCGCCAGTCTTTGCCCCCTCGGAGATGGAGTCGTTAGCCTCAACCTTGACATCGCCAATGCTTGGGATGGAGATGGTGTCGCCAACCTTGACCTCGTTACCAGCTGCAAGGAATGCTGCGACGTAGCAACCCATAGCGCCCTGAACTGCGCAGTCCCAAAGGCCCCAGTTGTAGATGGTGCCGTGCTCGCAGTAGGACTTGATGGACTGTGGAGAAGCAAAACCGGTGATGGTGATCTTCTTTGCGTCGTAGCCCTTGTTCTCTGCAGCCTGGAGCTGGCCAGGAAGAGCGGTGGAGTCGTTGCAGATGATCAGATCAATCTCTGGGTAAGCGTCAAGGATTGCCTCACCAATGGTGATTGCCTGCTCAGCGTCCTGGTTGGAGTAGTAGTTCTCGTGGACGTTCTTCCACTTAGGATACTTCTCCTTGATGATCTTCTGTGCAGCTACCTGCCAGGAGTTCTGGTCGGTAACGGTTGCCTGGGAGTAGTGCCAGACATAGGTGATCTCGTCTTTCTCTGGGTCCTTGCCGCGCTCCTTGAGGCCGGAAACGCCCATGTCAACAAGCATCTGACCAAGGATCTCTGGGGTGCCCTGAGAAACCATGAGGGTACGATCCTCTGGGTTAGCGTCGGAGTCCCAAGTGGTAACTACGATACCAGCAGCAGTTGCCTTCTTCAGTGCGTCGGAAACGCCCTTTGCGTCAACGGTGGAGATGCTGATTGCGTCTACGCCGTTAGCAACTGCCTGGTTGATGACGGAAACCTGAGCGGAAACGGAAGCGGTTGCGTCGCCGATGTAGTCAACGGTGAAGCCCCACTCCTTGGACTTGTCCTGTGCGCCCTTGTTTGCGGACTCGAAGAATGCGTTGCCGGTGACCTTAGGAATAAATGCTACGGTCTTACCCTTGACGTCTTTGCCACCCTCGGACTTCTTGGTCTCTTCTTTCTTCTCGCCACCACCATTATTGCAGCCTGCCAGAGCGAGGCCAGCGCTAACTGCGGTGATACCAGCGGCACCAATAAAACCACGACGAGTAATCTCTTGCATAGGTAACCTCCCTTGTCTGTGCCTAAGGCACAATTTCCCCAAAGCTTATGCCTTGGCTTTACTGCTGCTAGAAAGCAGCGATTTCAAAAACGTACCAATATTTGTTCCGCTTGCTGCCGATCGAGCAACGATGACAACAACCAGCAGGACACCAACAGGAATATCCAGGTACTGTGGGCTTACCTTGAAGCACAGTGGCAAGCCGAAGCGCAGGAATGCAATGACAAACGAAGCGAGTGCGGTACCAACGATGGAGCCCTTACCACCAGTGGAAAGCGTGCCGCCCAAAACAACTGCGGTGATGATGTCCATGGTAAGGTCAGCGCCAAGATCGGACTTAGCGGTGCCCAGGTAAGCGGTCAGGACAACACCTGCAATAACTGCGGAGACTGCAGTGAGCATGTAGGTGGACATGATGACTGCTCGGCTGTTGATACCAGAGAACTCAGCTGCACTCTGATTAACACCAACCAGGGTAACGCGACGGCCATACTTGGTCTTGTGCAGCAGAATGAATGCAATCACCAGCATCAAAATGTAGATCAGCAGCTGGAATGGAATGACGCCAAAAAGCTGGAAGTTAGATACAAACTTGAAGTCCTCGGGGAAACCGCCAATTCCCTGGTAGCTCTCGGTCTTGGAGAGCGTGGAGATGAGCAGAGCCAGACCGGAGTATAGGAAGCTGCCACCCAGGGTAACAACCATTGCTTGTACTCGGCAGTACGCAATCAAGAAGCCCGAAAGCGCACCACAAGCAACAACCAGGACAAAGGCAACGCCTACAGCACCCCAGATAGGAAGACCAAAGTCCTGCCAGCCAACGCCAATAGTGATGGACGTTAGACCAACCAAAGATGCGACCTGAATGTCAATGCCGCCAGTAACCATAACAAGCGTTACAAAAAGCGAGATCATAAAGACTGGCAGATTATCGTTAATGCTGGTAAATAGCAATGCTGGACGCAAGAACTTGCCGTTTGCAGCACCAAAAATCACAAACTCAAGCACAAGCAGACCGATGAGGATCATGTTCCAGCTTGTCTGACCCTTGGACAAGAATCCCTTAAGTGTCTTCATCATTAGCGAACACCGCCCTTCTTACCCAAAGGGCTCATAGCTGCCTCACCAAAGTCTGCAATCTGCTCTGCAAGAACCTCAGAAGTTGCCTTTGGAGAAACACGTGCGTTCAGACGAGCATGCCTGTTCTGAACAATGGAGCGGTGCTGAAGCAGGGCGTCCACAACGACGATCACGATCAGGATAACGCCAGTAATTGCGTTGTCGTAATTTGACGAGAAGCCCATGAAGACCAACAGGTAGCTGATGGATGCCATGATGACGGAACCGACAGCTGCACCAAGGACGGAGCCAACGCCGCCAAGCAGGCTAACGCCACCAAGAACGCAGGCTGCAATAGCCTTCATCTCGTAGCCGTTACCGCTCATTGGGGTAACAAAGCCAATACGGCTGCAGAAGATGATGCCGCCGATAGCTGCCATAACGCCGCAGATGACGTATGCCAGAATCTTGGTCTGAAGAGCTGGAATACCAACCAGGGTTGCACCGTTAGCGTTATCGCCAACTGCTGCAAACCAGCGACCACGACGGGTCTGGGTTAGTGCAAAGTGAATCAAGATAACCAGCGCAATAACTGCGCAATAGTAAACGGTGAAGTCGCCAATACCAGTTACTGCCGAGAAGTCCTTGAACTCCTTAGGGAGGTTCTCAACCCACTGACCATTGGTGTACACGTAAACGATACCGCGCAGAACACCGTTGGTACCCAGGGTAAAGATGAGCGATGGAGCCTTCATAACGGCAACGCCCCAGGCGTTGACCAGGCCAATTGCTACACCAATAAGAATACCTACCAGGCAAGCAACAGGAAGTGGAGTTCCATCTCTCAGCATGCTGCCAACTACCACAGCAACAAGACCCAGGTTGGAACCAACAGAAACGTCAATCTCACCAATGAACAGAGTGAAAGCCACACCAACAGCGACCAATGTGTAGACAACGGACGTGTTAAAGCAGGCAGCAATTGTTGCTGGCGTCAAGAATGCGGGATTCATTGCACCAACAATAATAAAGAGAGCAATCAGAAATGCGAGGCTGCTCAGTCCCCTAGCCTTGAGAAGGCGCTTTACAAGATCCATACGTCACCTCCTACAATCCAAATGCAGCGGACATGAGGTTGTCCTGCGTAATTTCTTCTTTTTTGAACTCGTGATTAATGCGTCCCTGGTACATGGTGAACGCGCGGTCAGCAAGCTCAATAATCTCTTCCATGTCAGAAGAAATCAGAAGAATAGAAACACCTTGCTTACGGAGCTCCTGCAGAACAGCGTATACATCGCCACGAGCAGCAGCGTCAATACCACGAGTTGGCTCGTCCAAAATAACAACCTTTGGAGCAACCGAGAATGCACGGCCAATAACAATCTTCTGCTGGTTACCACCAGAGAGGCCGCCTACCTCCTGATCAAGGCCAGTAACCTTGGTACGGAAGTTATCAACGTAGTTCTGAGAAACCCTATCTTCTTCTTTGCGGTTAAGCAGCAACTTACCAAGAGAAGAGTTAGCAAGCAGAGAGCTTGTGGTGTTCTCGGCAACGTCACGAATTCTAAACAGACCGTCGTTAAAGCGGTCCTCTGGGACATAGCTCAGACCTGCAGCAATGACGTCCTTGGTGGACTTGCCGGTAATGTCTTTGCCGTCAACAAATACCTTGCCGCCCAAAACCTTATCCATACCGTAAATGGTGGTAGCCATCTCTGATCTACCTGCACCAACGATACCTGCAAGACCAACAATCTCGCCTGGATAAATGTTGAGGTTTACGTCAGCAAAGCCATAGCCGGTGAACTCAGCAAGTTCAAAAATAGGCTCTGCGTCGTAATCAATGTTTGCGCTCTCGGCAATTTCTTTCTTAATCTCTGCTGCGTCTGGTGGAAGAAGTCCGCGAACAAGATCTTCTCGCGTAAAGTCCTCTACCTTGCCGCGCATAGCCATAACGCCGTCGCGCAGAATACCAATGCTGGTAGAAATCTCAAAGACCTCTGCCAGGCGGTGGGTGATGTAGATAATGCCAATGTTTTTCTGCTTGAGCTCCTGGACTACCTTGAAGAGGCTCTGTACCTCGTCAAAGGTAAGTGCAGAAGTTGGCTCGTCCAGAATAAGAATCTCAGAGTGACGCATAAGACCGCGGAGAATCTCAACCATGCCCTGCTCAGCAATGGAAAGCGTCATTGCCTTGCGGTCCAGATCAAGCTCCCAGCCAATCTCTTTCATAGTGTCTTCGAGCATCTTATTGAGCTCAGCTTTTGGAGCCTCAAAACCAATGGTGATGTTCTCTCTAACAGTCATATTAGGGAACAGCATTGGCTCCTGAGGAACCATATAAATGCTGTGTGCAAGTGCGGCCTTAGGGTTGGAGATATCAACCTTTTGACGATCGATAGAAATTTCTCCCTCATCGGCAGAGTAAATACCCATGATGATCTTCATGAGGGTAGATTTACCGGAACCGTTGCCACCAATAAGAGAGATGACCTCTCCTGGCGCCAAATCTAAGTTAATGCCTTTTAATACCTCGTTGGAACCAAATGACTTCTTGATTCCGCGGACGGAAAGAAGTGTGTCGCACTGCTCACACGCATCTTTTCCTTCAGGCGACTTTGGGTCAGTGGCATCGATATCGATGTCAAAAGTTTCACCCATAGTACCTCCTACCAAAAAATAACAAACGGCCGTACAAAATCTCACACTTTGAAGATATATATAAATAAGCATTCTTCAAAGCACCGTCACGGCAAACGGTATTATTACTGCCGTGAATGGTATTTTTGATTGTATCATGAACAATAGTCCGCAATACCTCTATACGCAATTATGGTATTTGTAGTATATCTTCCTGTTAATAGGGAGAATAATTACTATAATGAAGTCTAGTATGTTAGATACAAATGTTTTATCATTAAACAAAAGTATCAACAGGAGGATGCATGGACGAACAAACTTATGCACTAGCTACTAAGGCTGCATGGTATTACTACATGGAAGATAACACCCAGGCTCAGATTGCTGAGGTCATGGGCGTTTCTCGTGCAAAAGTTATCCGTCTACTTGAAGAGGCTCGCGCGCAGGGCATTGTTCAGTTCAGCTTCAGAAAGAACGATAGCCAGCGCGTTTCCGCAGAACAGCTCCTTATTGACCGCTTTGGCCTCAAGGACGCTTTTGTGGTCCCAACTCCCCTGGACAGCTCTGCCATTAATCAATCCATTGCCCAGGGCGCAGCTCACTACGTCTCCGATCACCTGCGCGAGGACGGCTACCTCAACATTGGCTACGGCGACACCGTCAGCCGTATGCTGGGAGTTCTTGCCAAGAACCGCGAGGAGTCGCTCAACGTTGTAAGCCTTACGGGCGGCGTGAGCTACTACCTGCCAACCGTTGGCACCACCGCCTACTCCATGCACCTGTTCCTGACACCGTCTCCACTTGTTGTGTCTTCTCGCCAAGTGCGCGATGCACTTCTTGACGAGAAAAGCCTGCAAGACGTGTCCACTATGACGGAATATGCAGACATGAGTGTGGTCGGCATCGGCGCCGCAGTTGAGGGCGCAACCGTTTTGCGCAACGGCATCCTTAACGAAGGCGAGCTGACCGTACTTAAGATGCAGGGTGCCGTCGGCGACGTCCTGAATCACTTTATGGATAAAGACGGCAATCTTATTCAGACAGAAATTGAAGATCGCGTCATTAGTACCGATCTGGACAAGCTTCGCCAGCTCAAGAACGTTGTTGGCGTTGCTGGTGGCAAAGATAAAGTTACGGCAATTAAAGCAGTACTTAACGGCGGTTATCTGAACGTGCTCATCACGGATTCAGACACCGCTGCTGAGCTGCTTCTTTCGTAAACAAGGAGGATCTGATGAGCAAGTATCTTCTTGCACTAGACGCGGGAACAGGAAGTATTCGCGCCGTTCTCTTTAGTGTTGACGGTGAGCAGGTTGGGGTTGCTCAGCGCGAGTGGGAGCACCATGAGGACCCTCGTTGGCCTGGCAGCATGGACTTTGATTGGGTTGCTGACTGGCAGCTTGCTCTGGACTGCATCAAAGAGGTTCTGGCAAAGACCTCCATTGATCCTAAAGAAATCGCTGGTATTTCCACCACCTGCATGCGCGAGGGCATCCTCCTGTATGACCAGGACGGCAACGAGATTTGGGCGTGCGCTAACGTTGACGCTCGAAGCGTTGATGAGGTCAAGCAGCTCATTGATATGGACCCAGAGCTTGAGAAGAAGATTTACCAGAAGAGTGGTCAAACCTATGCACTAGGCGCTCTACCTCGTCTTCTTTGGGTTAAGAACAAGATGCCAGAAATCTACAACAAGGCAGCCAAGATTGGCATGTTCAACGACTGGCTTGCTTACAAGCTCACCGGTATTCTGGCAGTTGAGCCATCAAACGGCAGCACCACCGGCATCATGAGCCTGGAGGAGCGTGCCTGGGATCCAGAGATTGCTAAGGAGTGCGGTCTACGTGATGACCTGTTTGGCCAGGTTATCGAGTGCGGAGAAGTTCTTGGCGCTGTAACTGCAGACGCTGCAGCAGAGACGGGCCTTGCTGAAGGTACACCTGTTGTTGTCGGCGGTGGCGATTGCCAGCTGGGCATGATTGGCGTTGGCGCTTGCGAGCCTGGTCAGGCTGGCGTTTTTGGCGGCAGCTTCTGGCAGTACGAGTTCAACACCGATAAGAGCACTCCAGACCCAGATTATCGCGTCCGTGTAAACTGCCACGCTATTCCACAGATTTGGCAGTACGAGGCTCTGGCATTCAAGCCTGGTCTGGTTATGCGTTGGTATCGTGACGGCTTCTGCCAGGCAGAAAAGGCCGAGGCAAAAGAACGCGGCATTGATGTGTACGACGTCATGAACGAGCACGCTGCAGAGATTCCTGCAGGTAGCCACGGTATGCTCTGCTGCTTCAGTGACGTTATGAACTACATCCACTGGACCCACGCAAGCCCAACGTTCACCAACTTTGAGCTTGATCCAGAGCGTTTCAATAAGTACACCTTCTATCGCGCAATTTTGGAGAACACCGCCCTTCTCGTCCGTGGCCACATTGACCTGGTCAAAGAGGCTACCGGCAATGAGCCAGACGAGCTCATCTTTGCAGGCGGCGCTTCCAAGAGCCCTCTTTGGGCACAGATTGTTGCCGACGTTACCGGTAAGAACGTTCGCATTCCAGAGGTCAAAGAGGCAACTGCTCTGGGCGCCGCTGTTCTTGCGGGCTACGGCGTAGGCATCTACCCAAGTATCGCCGAGGGCGCAAAGCGCGTTGTTAAATGGGATAAGACATTCTCCCCTAACCCCGACAACAAGGCTGTTTACGACCAGCTGTATGTCCAGTGGAAGGATGTTTACAAGAGTCAGCTTGAGCTTGCAGAAAAGGGCAAGGTCAAGAGCATGTGGAGAGCACCTGGTCTGTAAGTGCCGGGACTCCGCTGCGCCGCAGATACGCGTGGCGCGCAAGAAGAACGTTTGGTCGCATCACAAGTTGCGCCTGAAAGGAAAGTAAGATGTTTATTGTCAACGAGAACGATTTTGAGTATAGGTGCGGAGATCACGGTCCTAAGTACCTGATGAAGGGCCCTCGCATGAACTATGCCATGGTCCAGTTCCAGCCAGGCCAGGATTTCCAGGCCCACTACCACAACATCATGGAGGAGAACTTCCACATCCTCCAGGGTAAGATTGACATTGTGGTTGACGGCGAGGTCCACACCCTCTCGGCTGGCGACTTCATCCACATTGAGCCCGGCGAGGTCCACTACGTCAACAACCCTTACGACGAGCCAATCGTCATGGTCTCAACCCTTGCTCCTTTCCAGGAGGTCGACAAGGTTGAGGTAGAGAACCCTACCTACTAAGATCAATATCTAGCGAGAAAACCAGCGCTTGACGAGAAAAACGTTCAAGCGCAGCGTTCTTCTCGCCGGCGCAAGCACAAAGAGGGCTACCTGGTGGTGGCCCTCTTTTTTTGACAGCATGATGTCAGACCACAATCAGCTAGCACAGCCCATATGTTTTAACACCAACAAATAGGATGTTTTGTTTCTATAGATGCTACAAGGAGGTTCCTAATTTTATTTAGCCTCCAAAAATGACCGGTTTCTTTGAAGTCTAAAGTTGCCTTTTGAACAGAAAAGCTTCTTAAAACAGAATTGTCTAATTCACTATCAATCGGACCTGGTAAAGTCATTTTAAAGTTTGACGCACTGTTATTTGGTTCATCGCAAAAAACAACCACCTTATGCGTCTGCTCAAAATCATCAGCTGGAATCTGGCAAAAATGGTCAGCGTAAAATATACGTGAAGGCTTAAGCTGATGGAAATACATTGTGTCTTCTGTAAATCCATAATCAATATATTTGTCACTGTAAAGACAAAAACCGTCATCTACCGCGCAAGAAAAAAGGACTTTATGCGTTTCCTCATCAATGAGCTGATATCCCGGAATCTTTGCATGCTCTTCTATAAATCTATCAAGTTCATCAAGGGTAGGCTGTGCTTTTTCAACAGGATAGAGACCACCATTGCCATCAGGAAGCATGTTATTTAATAACGGATACTTTGATTCACCCTCATCTGAGCTTAAAACAGCGCCGATACTTAATAAGCCGCAAAAATTACCAACTCTTTCGGAACAGATTTCTCCATATTCATGCTCACAGGCACTATCTATCCAATTGAGAAAATCACTCTCTAGGTCTCCATAGCGTTCCCTAAACTGTTCAGAGCTAAGCTCTTTACGCTTTTGATCTAAAAACTTTGAGCTGATGTAGTCTTCATCATCAATGTAAAGGTCTTCAAAAGGTATTGGACCGGGTTTAAGTTTTCCCTCTTCAAAGCACCTGCAACGAACAAAAGCATCAAGGCCCATTACAACTCCTTTCTCTGTTGCAACAAATCTAGATGCTTCCGAAATTTCACATGTCCAACAAAGTGGACACTAAGGGTATTTTTGCTTTGAGCAACTCTTCGAATTTGTCCTATCAAAAAGCAAGCCTCCATTTCTTGGCGCTCAAGAAATGGAGGCTGTATCAAACTCAAAAATACCTCTTGTTACTACTAAATAGTTAAAGATAAAAATGACTCCTCTGACATGACTCAAAAGGGTCATTAGCGCTCTATAGAAGAAATTCTATTCGTGCTTACGCCTGCGGATAAAACCTGCAGCAGCGAGAATAGATCCTGCGCTTGCTAAAAGACCGGTAGCTGATACAGCATCACCAGTTTCTGGAAGTACAGATTTTTTTGAACGACGTCCAGAAGAAGCCTGCTCCTGCACAGCGCCATTTGATTGCTCCTGTGCATTCTGTCCTTGAGTCTCGGAATCTGCAGGAGTTGATGGGTCTGTAGGAGTAGTTGGTGTTGCTGGTGTTGCTGGTGTTGCTGGTGTTGCTGGTGTTGCTGG
>CALKRF010000006.1 GCA_937990665.1 uncultured Atopobium sp. | reverse complement strand
GTATACTCCCACTAGGTCGCGGTCATGTCGCGCCCACAGTAAGCCATCAACCTTTGCTTCACGCGCTACAGCTGCTTGACGCTCTTTCGCGAAACTACGGTGGTGTGGAGCTGCGAAATGCACGGTGCGTAATGGGCGTCAGTCGTCTGGTCAATGAGGCGTTTAACTGCGATTTCTCCCATTTCATGCTTGGGAACGTGCACGGAGGTAAGCGAAGGCTGGATCAGCTTGCAGATGCGGTCGTCGTCAAAACCCACAACCGAGACATCGCCCGGGACGTCAATGCCCAGCTCACGTAGGGCGCGGACAACGGTGGCTGCTAGACTATCGCTCTCGCAGAAAAACGCGGTAGGCAGCGAGTCGCGCCTCTGTTCCAGCCAATCGACCAGTTGGCGATAGGCCTCCTCGGGCGTTGAGTCCACAAGCAGGCGATTTTCCTCGTCAAACGGGAATCGCATGTCGTCCAGCACGCGACGCATGCCGTGCTCACGCAGGGGATAGTTCTTGCAGCGCTCCACGTGGCCGACGTACCCGATGGCCTCGTGGCCGTGCTCAACCAGCAGGGTACACGCGCGATACGCTGCGGTTTCGTTGGCGGTAACCACGCAGTCAAACGGCAGCTTGTCGCTCCAACTGTCCACAATCACCAGCGGCAGGCTGAACTCTTCCAGCAAGGAAAACTGATCGTCGGAGACAATCTCGGTGGCGAGAAGAACGACGCCAGCTCCCTCGTTTTGTTCCAGCTCTGCAATGTTTTTCCTGCTAGTAACGGGGTCGGGGAGGTCCAAGGTCACCATCGCCGACGGCAGCCCAAGCCTGCGAGCAGCTCGTTCGATGCCGGTATAAACACCTGCTTGAAAGGTACTTTCGTCGACGATGCGGCCGTTAACACGCGCAATCGCAAAAATGATGCGAGAAATCTGAGCCGAGCGGCTGTATCCAAGGCGCGCAATGGCCTCCAGAATGATGTGGGTTGCCTTGGCTCCGACGTTGCCTTTTTCGTTGAGGACATTTGAGACGGTTGCAGGAGAGTAGCCTGTTTCTGCAGCTACATCTCGGATGCTTACCCTTGTCATGGCGTCCCCCTCAAACGTCAAAATAAACAATTCAACTAATACGTTAAAAACGTTTTACCTGCAAGTACTCCATAAAACTAATACATCAACTATATAAAAATTGTATAGATAAAACAACATAGACAATCTTGTTTAATTTGTTTACAATACCAACGTTAAGTGTTTAGAAGCCGAGAAACCCGGGCAATAAACAGGTAACATCGGCACATCGGTTGATGAGCCAGCGAAACCGCGAGCACGGCAGCCGCTTGCAGCACGCGCCAGCACGGCAATCGCGCGCCCCGCACGCAGTCCCGCGAAACTGCTTGCGCATCAACCACATATTAGGACGAGAAACCCCGTCCTGTCTCGAAGGAGAAGACATGAAAAAGGTAGTCGTAGCTTGTGGTTCCGGTATCGCAACCTCTACTGCTGTTGAGGCAAAGGTCAAGGATCTTCTCGATTCCAACGGTCTTGCTGGAACTTACAACATTGTTAAATGCTCCATTGGCGAGGCAGTTGGCCAGTGTGCAGACGCAGACATCCTCATTGCAACTACTGAGGCACCTGCAAGCATTACCTGCCCATATGTCAGCGGCGTTCCTTTTCTCACCACCATTGGTAAGGCAGCTGCTGAGCAGCAGATTCTTGACATCCTCAAGTAAGTAGTTCGGTAATTTACACCCGCTCGCCAACGGTTGTCTGCGAGGCCACGCGCCTGCGGCTTACCGCCAACGGCGGCGGGTGTTTGTTTTTTGTTCGAAAGAAGGTAAGTGTGGAAGTAGTAATTTCATTCTTCTCGTTCCTTCAGGGCCTCGGTGTTGCAGTCATGATGCCAATCATCCTGACCATCATCGGTTGCGCTCTAGGAGCAGGCTTTGGTAAGAGCCTCAAGGCTGGCCTTATGGTCGGCGTTGGCTTTATCGGCCTTAACCTCGTCATCAACCAGCTGTTTGGTACCGCAATTGGACCTGCAGTTCAGGAGATGATTCACCGCTTTGGCCTAACCCTCAACGTCATCGACGTCGGTTGGCCAGCAGGTGCAGCAATTGCACTCGGCACCACCATTGGTCTGGTTATCATTCCTTTGGCACTCATCGTTAACCTGCTTCTTGTCCTGGTTAACTTCACTCAGACTGTCAACGTCGACATCTGGAACTACTGGCACTACGCATTCGTCGGCTCCCTTGTTGCAAACGTTACCAACAACATCATGCTTGGCTTCGCTGCAGCAATCATCGACGAGGTCATCCTGCTTGTTCTTGCTGACGCAACCGCAAAGGACGTCCAGAAGGCACTCAACATGCCAGGCGTTTCTATCTCCCAGGGCTTCTCGCTTGCTTACGCACCAGTTGCTATGGGTCTGAACTGGCTGATTGATAAGATCCCTGGCGTTCGCGACATTGATATCGACGTTGAGTCCATGCAGAAGCGCTTTGGCGTCTTCGGTGAGCCACTGTTCATCGGTACCGTCATCGGCCTCATCATCGGCTGCGTTGCATACTTCGACGCTGCTGACATCGCAGGCTCCATCACCAAGATCCTGACTATCGGCGTCACCCTTGGCTCCGTTCTGATCCTCATCCCTCGTATGGCAGCTCTCCTGATGGAAGGCCTCCTGCCAATCTCCGAGGCAGCTTCTAACTTTATCCAGCAGCGCGTTAAGAACCGCGGCAACATCTGGATCGGCCTCGACTCCGCAGTTGCAGTTGGTCACCCAGTAACCCTGTCCCTGGCTCTTATCTGCATTCCTCTGATGGTTCTGTTTGCACTTCTGCTTCAGCCAGTTGGCAACCAGACTCTGCCATTCGTCGACCTTGCTGCTGGCACCTACATGCTCGCAGTCGCAGTTCCTGTCTGCAAGGGTAACGGCTTCCGCGGCCTGATTATCGGCATTGTTTCTGTCATCATCGGCCTGCTGATTTCCACCGCTCTTGCTCCACTCATCACACAGTCTGCAACTCAGGCTGGCTTCGACATCGCAGCTGCAGTTGGTAGCACCGGCGTTGCTGGTTCTTCCCTGATCACCGTACTTTCCGACGGCGGCAGCCCACTGTCCGGCCTGTTTGTCCTGTTCTCCAGCATCAACCCAATCGTTGGCGTTGTAGTAACCGGCGCAATCGCTTGCGCACTTGCTGTGTGGAACCGTAGCCGCATCCTCAAGGAGGCTGCAGCAATGCACGAGGCTCAGGAGGCTTAGTCCCGTCCCGAGCAGGCCTCGTTGCCTACAAAACATCGCAAGGAGGCTCGTCCAGGTTCCACTTGGCGAGCCTCTCTGTTTACCGCTTGATTCCAAAGGCGAGAAACCATGTCCACTCCAAAGTCCTCTTCAACCAGCAAACGCCCGTCGGCCGACGACCGCGCCGCAGCCCGCACCGACGCTGCGGCCAAGCCGGTCACGTACACGTACGACCGTCGCCGCTACGTCATCGACGTGCTGCTACCCAACTACGTCTCGATAATCGTGCTTATCGCGGCAGTCGTGCTTTTTGCGCTGGGGTTTATCCGCTGGTTAATGCTCTTTCTTGTTGTGGTTTGCCTGTACTCGATTCTCAACGCGTTTCTCGCGCATGCCTATCCTGAGCAGGTTATTCTCGCCCCAGACTCAATCACATTTGTAACGGGTAAACACAAATCAACCTACAAGTTGTCCCAGATTACGCAGATTCGCGTGCGAGAGGCTCCGCAAGGACTGCGCTCGTACGTGCGCATCAACAAGGCCACGCCGCTGCAGGGTCGCTTCTATCTGACCTGCGGCGACATGACCGACGCGCAGGGCAACGACGCCCGAGAGGTCTACAAGCTGCTGCTCGACCTCGAGGCAAAACTAGATCCCGACGGACTGCGCGTGCGAGCGCGCCGCCAGCAACAGAAAGGGGAGTAGCAATGGCTACAACCGACGCTGAGCTCCTAAAGCCCGAGCTCGTTTTCTTTGACATTGAGGCAAAGGACGCCTTTGAGCTGTTTGACCAGCTCGAAATCCGCCTGAGCAACCTCGGCTACATCAAGAACACCTGGAAAGAGGCTATTTCAACTCGCGAGAAAAACTATCCAACCGGACTCGCTTTTCCTGCAGGTGAGATTGCAATTCCACACACCGATCCGGTTAACCTTGAGAAGCCTTACATTGCAATCGTAAAGCCATCCAGCCCAATCAACTTTGAGCCAATGGGCGGCGACGGCGACACTGTTCCAGCAAAACTCGTCATTAACCTGGGTATTATGCGTGACGGCGGTCAGGTAGAGATGCTCCAGAGCCTGATGGGCATCTTCATGGACGAGTCAAAGTCTGCCGACGTCTTTGGCCAGACTACTGCAGAAGGTATGGTCGCCGCGTTCTCCAAGTACCTCTCCGAGTAGCGCGAACTACCGTGAGCGCGCGACCAGCGTGAACGACCATGCGCGAGCGGCCATGAAGGTTCGCTTGCTTGCAACGACCACTGAGATTGCACGTTAATGAGCCCCAAACTTTGGTTTGGGGCTCATTTTTGGCGAATTTGGTCCCAAAAAGGTAAAAAATGCGTTTAGTTGGTGTATTCATTTTAAAAATGAGCAGTTTTGGCGTTATTAGTAAAAGAAATAGTTAAAACTTTTTCGCTTATCCTGGGCAAACACGAATATAAAAAGTTGAACTAAATTCGTACATCCCCAACTAAACGCATTTTTTACCGCTGGAGCTCTCAAAAACGGCAATTTTCCGAGTCCTGTGAAAATTTTGCGTATAAAATGCATGAAATATGCAATTTTGTGCATAACCAGTAAATCAACGACAAATAGCCGGCGCTTCTATGGTGACGGAATCAAACTGTCGCCGGTAGTCTTACTAAGTTACTCGATTAGGCTGTATTCTCGTGAGCTAGCAGCAACAAAAGTGCTGCTCAACGTTAGCCGCTCAGATGCAGGGAACCAGCGTGTCGAGAAAACCGCACGTCCATCGTTCAGATAAATCTCCACGGTAGACCCATCAACAATAACGCGCAGGTCAAAAAGCTCCTTTAGCCTAATACAGCGTTGAGTTCTGCCTGCAGCGATGTCCTCGTCAATGAATTTCAGGGTAAAAGTGCCCTTGGAGTAAGAAAGCACAAGCGCGTCGTTGAGAGTAAGAGTTCCGTCTCCGGATATGTCCGTAATCTCAATATCTTCAGATAGTTGATCTATTTTGACGACAGCGTCGGCGACAAATTCCACACATTCTCGTCGCTTAGCATCAAGCTCTTTAACTGGATGTTGCAGGATAACACCATCACCAGACAACGAAAGTTCTCGAGGCAGAGTAAGGTTGTGGCAGAATTCAATGCCTTCAGGATAACTATGGTAAGTCGGATCGATGATGCCCATCCATCCAATCAAAATGGTTCGGCCAGAATCATCGACGAACGTTTGAGGTGCGTAGAAGTCAAAACCATGATCCCAGAGCACAAAGCTATCGGTGGAAACAGTTTCAACATTGATAAGCTTTTGGCCCTCTGGAAGCGGAAAATAGCCCGACTGCCAGATGTTTTGCCACTTGTCGAGAGGCTCGCTTGAAGTATTCTCTTGCAAGTTAGCGGAATCGCTCAAGCGCGATCCCTTGGACGCATCGGCGCTTGGTTCCGTACCAGCACTTGGTTCCGCATCGGCGTTTGACTCCGTACCAGCGCTTGGCTCCGTACTAGCGCCTTCACTTAGCCCTTGCGGACACACAGATAGAAACTCCTGGTCATCTAGCTGCACCAAAAAAGGGCATTCCCACATGTAGCCAAACGCCTCACGATGACCCAGGTCGTTAGCCCCGCGTATAACCGAGTGGAGCGTCCACGACTCGCCACAATCACTGGAGTCGTAAATCAACACCGCTCCCGAATCGCAGCGTTCATCTGCGGATTTCGCGGGACCAGCCGCAGTGTCCCTCTCGCGAGCACCTAACAGCATGCGCAGAACCCCGTCTTGCTCCCAAACCTTCGGGTCGCGCACGTGGTTTGTGCAGGTATCGGG
>CALKRF010000005.1 GCA_937990665.1 uncultured Atopobium sp. | reverse complement strand
AGAGACTATTGCTGCCCAGTCCGAGGCCATTATTTGCGAGGGCTACACTGATGTTATTGCCATGCATGAGGCTGGTTTTACCAACACTGTGGCGGCTCTAGGCACTGCATTTACGTCTGAGCACGTCAAACTCATCGATCGTCAGCGTGCACGCAAAATTATTTGCATGTTTGACGGTGATGCTGCAGGTCAACACGCTGCTGCTCGTGCCATTAAATTTATCGATAAAACAACCGCTGCGTTTCTTTGCGTTGTTTTGCCCAATAATCAGGACCCCATGGAGTTTCTCGCCGAATCTGGTGCAGAAAAACTGCGTCCTATCTTAGACTCTGCTCGTCCACTCATGGACTTTGTCTTTGATGCCACCACAGCTCAGTTTGACTTATCTGTACCCGGTGGTCGAGTCAAAGCGCTTGAGGCTTTAGCGTCTCTGTTGGCCCCGCTTAAAACATCGGTGCTGCTGAGCGAGTATGCACTTCGCGTGTCCGATTTGCTTCATATTGATGTCGAGGAAGCAAAGCGCGCAATTAAGGCCGCGCCTATTCAAGATGACGCGGCAGATTCGCGCACTTCAAAGATGGCGCGCAAACAGCCTCAGAAGAATGTCCACACCTCTTCGTATAACTCAGCTCCTAAAACTCCAGCTTATGCCGAGGGTCCCTCATACGATGATGTTCCACCGTATAACGAGGTGCCACCATATGATGATCCTTCAGCGTATAGTGTTTCTGCTGATACGTATGAGCCACGAGGCTCACAGGGTCTCTCCGCAGAAGATCGCAGGCAGGTTAACTCAGAGCTTGAGCTCTTAAGTGCTATGGCAACAAACTTGTCTTTAGTGCGAGAGTATCAAGATCGTATTGCAGACTTTGTCTGGGCCGATGCTCGTCATCAAACCATGGCATGGGCCATGCTTGCTACTCCAGAGGGCGCTACACCAGCGCAGGTAGTTGCTGCAGCTGCAGCTGTTGAGCCAAATGCGGCAGCTATTCTTTCGTCTGGTCGCGTGATATCTGAGGGCAACTCTGATACGCGTCGCTCACTTGAGTTTATTGTGGACACTGTTGACTACTACTCAGTGCAGCGTAAATTGCGAGAAATTCGTTCTAATTTGCGTTCCAGTTCTTATGCAGGGGAGTCTTCTGACGGAACTCTGGCAGAAGAGCAGCTTGCCGCCGCACAAGCACTTCAGACACGAGCGTTGGAGTTAGGTAAGAGGCTTACTTCAGGGCAATAAAAATACTCATTTTATGAGGATGCTACTCATCCAATTTTTTATAAATTAAAATGAGTAGTTTGATTAGGTAGAGAAACTTTTGGGTATAAAGATTTGCGCTAATCTATCGAAAGGATATTTGTGGCTGCAAAAAAGGCAAATGACGAGGTCAAACTCTCAGATGAGCTTACTAAAATTGTTGATGATCTGGTAAGTTCTTCAAAGTCTAACGGTAGTATCAGCGAAGACGATATTCAGGTTGCCATTCGTGACGTTGACGTTAACGATGATGAGCTTTCTGATCTGTACGATTCGCTGCGCGTTAAAGGTGTAGAGATTACTACCGCATCTGAAGCAACCGTTTCTTTCGCCATTGAAGATGACGCCGTAGAGGATGATTTTTCATCCGATGATGACATGGATGACTCATCTGATTTTGAAGATGAAGATGATGAAGATTTTGATGCCGTAAATGAGGCACGTGAGGTCAAAGAGGCTCTCCGCTCTGTTTCTAAGGCAAAAGTCTCTAAGCCAAAACGTTCTTCTCGCGCTCGTGCTCGTCGCTCAGATACCACCACGGTTATGCTTACCGGCGATCCTGTCCGCATGTATCTTAAAGAGATTGGTAAGGTTGACCTGCTTACTGCATCAGAAGAGGTTCACCTTGCTATGAAGATTGAGGCAGGTACTGCAGCCTCCCAGAAGCTGGAGGACTTTGAGGATGGTCTCATCGAGCTCAACCGTGCAGAGCAGCGCCGCCTTATGCGTATTGAGTCCGTAGGACTTGACGCTAAGCAGCAGCTTATCTCTGCAAACCTTCGTCTTGTCGTCTCAATTGCTAAGCGCTATGTTGGCCGTGGCATGCTGTTCCTCGATCTTATCCAGGAAGGTAACCTGGGCCTTATTCGTGCTGTCGAGAAGTTCGACTACACCAAGGGCTTTAAGTTCTCAACATATGCTACATGGTGGATTCGTCAGGCAATTACCCGTGCTATTGCGGACCAGGCTCGTACCATTCGTATTCCTGTTCACATGGTAGAGACAATCAATAAGCTTATCCGTGTTCAGCGTCAGCTTCTGCAAGATCTTGGTAGAGATCCTACCCCAGAAGAGATTGGCGCAGAAATGGGTATGTCTCCTGATCGCGTCCGCGAGATTCAGAAGATTAGCCAGGAGCCCGTCTCTCTTGAGACGCCTATTGGTGAAGAAGAAGATTCCCAGCTTGGAGACTTTATTGAGGACTCTTCAGCTGTTGCTCCACCAGATGCAGCTTCTGATTCAATGCTTCGTGAGCAGCTTGAGCAGGTTCTTGACGGCCTTGCTGATCGTGAGCGTAAGGTTATTAAGTTCCGCTTTGGTCTTGAGGACGGTCATCCTCGTACCCTTGAAGAGGTAGGCAAGGAGTTTGGCGTTACGCGTGAGCGTATTCGTCAGATTGAGTCCAAGACCTTGGCAAAGCTTCGTCATCCTTCTAGGTCTGGTCGTCTTAAGGACTACATGGAGGAGTAGCTTCTTGGTTTAGGTGTGAGAGATTGTGTAAGAGGAATTTGAATAAATTTTTTCTAAATAATGCTTGCATGGTTTGGAATGTCTCTCTATACTTAAACACCGCTGAGAAGCACACATATTCCCCGATGGCGCAGCGGTAGCGCAGCTGACTGTTAATCAGCGTGTCGCAGGTTCAAATCCTGCTCGGGGAGCCAGAATTTTCAAGACCAGGCAATGCCTGGTCTTTTTTGTTTAAAGAACCGTTCTGGTTTTCTCGCATTACCAGCATATTTTTATTCACAGATTTGAAGAGGACGCTCTTCTCGACAATTTGGTCATTTGACCGCTTTTTCTTTATTTATCCTCAAAAACTTCAAAATTGATACCGTAAAAGGTACAAAACATAACGCTTACGGTATTTCTACAACCGTTGAGCGACATCTCACAAAGAGCTGTGATGAGATTTGTTAACGTACTCATTAAGGTCAGTGTTATGCAAAAGGCATAACAAATGAGAAAGGTCACTACTATGGATGTGTCTCGTCGCAGTTTTCTAAAGTTCTGTGGTCTAGGCGTTCTTAGCGTTGGTGGATCTAGCGTTCTTGCAGCTTGCGCTCCTAGCGAGAAAAAAGAGGAAGGCGCTAAAGGTGCAAAGGTAGAGAACAAGGATAAGCCTGTTGTCTTCTTCAACCGTCAGCCTTCTAACAGCTCAACCGGTGAGCTTGATACAAACACTCTTAACTTCAACAAAGACACCTATTACGTTGGCTTTGATGCAGTTCAGGGTGCAGAGCTCCAGGGCCAGATGGTTCTTGATTACATCAAGGCTCACGCAGCTGAGCTTGATCGCAACAAGGATGGCATCATTGGTTACGTTCTTGCAATTGGTGACATTGGTCACAACGACTCTATCGCTCGTACTCGTGGTGTCCGTAAGGCACTTGGTACTGGCATCGAGAAGGACGGCAAGATTATTTCCGATCCAGTAGGCACCAACACCGATGGCTCCGCTTCTGTTGTTCAGGACGGCAAGCTTGAGGTAGGCGGCAAGTCCTACACCATCCGTGAGCTTGCTTCTCAGGAGATGAAGAATACCGCTGGTGCAACATGGGATGCTGCAACCGCTGGTAACGCAATTGCTGCTTGGTCTTCTTCCTTCGGTGATCAGATTGATGTTGTTGTTTCTAACAACGACGGTATGGGCATGTCCATCTTCAACGCATGGTCAAAGGCTCAGAAGGTCCCAACCTTTGGTTACGACGCTAACTCTGACGCTGTTGCAGCTATTGCTGACGGCTATGCAGGCACCATTTCCCAGCACCCAGATGTTCAGGCTTACCTGACTCTCCGTCTGCTCCGCAACGCTCTTGACGGCGCTGATATCAACACCGGCATTGAGTCCGCAGACGATGCTGGCAACAAGATTGACTCCAAGGACTACAAGTATGTTGCAGAGCAGCGTTCTTACTACGCTCTCAACCTTGCAGTTACCGCTGAGAACTACAAGGACAACCTTGACGCAACCACTACTTATCCAGAGGCTTCTAAGCAGCTGAGCGCAGACAAGCACCCAGAGAAGAAGGTTTGGCTCAACACCTACAACTCTGGCGACAACTTCCTTGGTTCAACCTATGTACCACTGCTCAAGAAGTATGCTCCACTGCTCAACCTCAACGTTGAGTTCATCGCAGGCGACGGCCAGACTGAGTCCAACATTACCAACCGTCTTGGCAACCCTGACGAGTACGATGCATTTGCATTCAACATGGTTAAGACCGACAACGGTTCTTCCTATACCCAGCTGCTTAAGTAATTAAGTAGTCGATAGCACGAAACAATACCGGAGGGGAGACACCTGCTCTCCTCCGGTGTTCTCGCGAATAAGCGCAATAACTTAGCGAGATAAGGGGTGAATACATGGCAGATACAGAAAACGATATCGTTCTAACAATTGATGGAATGAGCAAGTCCTTTGGACGTAACCGCGTTCTGGATCACATTTCAATGAACGTACGCCGTGGAACCGTTATGGGTCTTATGGGAGAGAACGGCGCAGGCAAATCTACCATGATGAAGTGCCTGTTTGGTACGTATCAAAAAGATGAAGGCAAGATATTTCTTGACGGCAAAGAGGTTAATTTCTCTGGACCAAAAGACGCACTTGAGAATGGCGTCGCAATGGTTCACCAGGAGCTTAACCAGTGCCTTGATAGAAATGTTGTAGATAACTTGTTCCTTGGTCGCTATCCCGTTAATGCAATGGGTGTTGTCGACGAGGGACGCATGAAAAAAGAAGCAAACGAGCTCTTTAGGCGTCTGGGCATGACGGTTGATCTAACTCAGCCTATGAAGAACATGTCTGTATCTCAGCGTCAGATGGTCGAGATTGCCAAGGCAATTTCCTACAACGCTAAGATTATTGTTCTGGATGAGCCTACTTCTTCACTTATGACCCAAGAGGTCGAGAAACTCTTTGAGATGATTCACATGCTCAAAGAGCAGGGAATTTCTTTGGTCTACATCTCTCACAAGATGGATGAGATCTTTGAGATTTGCGATGACATTTCAGTTCTTCGTGACGGTAAGCTTGTTATGACCAAGCGCTCAAATGAGACCAACATGAATGAGCTTATCTCTGCAATGGTCGGTCGCTCACTTGAGAATCGCTTCCCAGATGTTACTAACACACCTGGTAAGACGTATCTTTCTATTCAGCACCTTTCAACTAAATATGAGCCATACCTTCAGGACGTCACCTTTGATGTAAAGAAGGGTGAGATCTTTGGTCTGTATGGTCTTGTCGGCGCTGGTAGAACAGAGCTTCTGGAAACAATTTTTGGTGTAAGAACCAGAGCTGCCGGTCGTGTCTACGTCAACGAGCACCTTATGAACTTCTCGACAGCTGCAGAGGCAATGGATCACGGTTTTGCCATGATTACCGAGGAGCGCAAAGCAAACGGCCTGTTCCTTAAGGGTGACCTGACGTTTAACACAACCATTGCAAACTTGAACCAGTACAAGTCTGGTCCAATCCTTTCTGATCCTAAGATGACTAAGGCTACCGTCAACGAGCTCAAGGTTATGAATACCAAGGCTCAAGGTCCATCAGACTTGATTTCAAGTCTTTCTGGTGGCAATCAGCAGAAGGTCATTTTTGGTAAGTGGCTCGAGCGCTATCCTCAGGTTTTCCTGATGGACGAGCCTACTCGTGGTATTGATGTTGGTGCTAAATATGAGATCTACCAGCTCATTATTGATATGGCTAAGAGCGGTACCACTATTATCGTAGTCTCTTCGGAGATGCCAGAGATTTTGGGAATTACCAACCGTATTGGCGTTATGTCCAACGGCAGACTCTCGGGCATCGTAAATACCAACGAGACAAATCAAGAAGAACTCCTGCGCCTCAGCGCAAAGTACCTGTAGGAGAGGATGATACAAATGCCAAAAACAGGTGGATCTGTTCTGACGGCCGAGCAGGAAAAAGAGCTGCTAAAGCCTATTGATCAGAAGATTGGTTCCATTCAGGCTCAGATTGATGAGCTTCGCGCAAATGGTACCAACAAAGTAATTTCAACACTGAGCGCTATTGAGTCAACAAAGCGCGATAAGTCTATCTCTGCTGAAGAGCGCAACACGCTTATTGAGGGCTACAAGGCTGAGCTGGAGCTTGCAAAGAAGGTTGAGTCCGAGAATAGCGCTCAGGTCTCCAAGCTTATTGCAGAGGCCGAGGCTTATCTCAAGGAGCACTACAAGAGCGAGTATCTTGATCCAGTTAAGGCAAGCTGTGTCGTAGAGAAGGAGCAGGCTAAGCAAAATTACGCTGCTGCTCTTGAGCGCCTCAAGAAGGAGCACGAAGAGGCTGTCAGCAAGACTTCTGATGCTCAGGAAATCAAGGACGAGAAGTACGTCTATAAGAACCGTCAGTTTGATGCTAAGGTCAACTATCAGAAGGATCTTCAGCGCATCAAAGACCGCGCTCATAATGCGTTCAGTCATGAGTATCACCTCATCGACCTTCTCAGGATGTCTAAGTTCACTCCACTGGAGTCTCAGGCTCAGAAGTGGGAGAACTACAAGTACACCTTTAACACCCGTTCATTCCTGCTGCAGAACGGTCTGTACATTGTTATTCTCCTGGTATTTATTGCCCTTTGTATCATTACCCCAGCAGTCAAGGGCACTCAGCTTTTGACCTACTCCAACGTCATCAACATTCTTCAGCAGGCATCACCTCGAATGTTCCTGGCACTTGGTGTAGCTGGATTGATTCTGCTTACTGGTACTGATCTTTCCATTGGTCGTATGGTTGGTATGGGCATGACCGCTTCAACCATCATCATGCACCAGGGTATTAATACTGGTCAGGTCTTTGGCATCACGTTTGACCTCACTGGTATTCCAATTCCTGTCAGAATCATCATGGCTTTGGTTACCTGTATTGTTCTCTGCACCTGCTTTACCAGTATTGCTGGCTTCTTTACTGCTAAGTTTAAGATGCACCCATTCATCTCGACCATGGCTAACATGCTGATTATCTTTGGTATTGTTACCTATGCAACAAAGGGTGTTTCGTTTGGTGCTATCGAGCCATCTATTCCAGACATGGTCATTCCACGAATTGGTAAATTCCCATCAATTATTTTGTGGGCAATCGCAGCTATCGCTATTGTTTGGTTCATCTGGAACAAGACCACCTTTGGTAAGAACCTCTATGCAGTAGGTGGAAACCCTGAGGCAGCAGCTGTTTCTGGTATTTCAGTCTTTAGAGTTATGGTTGGCGCTTTTGTTATGGCTGGTATCCTCTACGGATTTGGTTCATGGCTCGAGTGCATGCGTATGGTCGGCTCTGGTTCCGCAGCTTACGGCCAGGGTTGGGACATGGACGCAATTGCAGCCTGCGTTGTTGGTGGCGTCTCGTTCACCGGTGGTATTGGTAAGATCTCCGGTGTTACCGTGGGTGTTCTTATCTTCACTGCACTGACTTACGCACTGACCATTCTTGGTATCGACACCAACCTTCAGTTTGTCTTCTCGGGCGTCATTATTCTGACAGCCGTCACCCTTGACTGCTTGAAGTACGTCCAGAAGAAGTAGCTGGCGCTTCCGCGCCGCGCGCTCCACGCCGCGGACCGCAACGCCCGCAAGTGCGGAAACGCGCGCCGAGCGGAAAAGCGCGCTACTACGTGCAAGTTTCGAGGCGTCTACTTACGTAGACGCCTCTTTTTTCGGAAAAAAACGGTGCCTGCACGTTAATGAAAAGTGGCTTTACGGGGAAATTACAAAGCAGCTGGTAAACTAAGGTATCTCTTCGGACATATGTCCTTTTATGATTTTCGCACCACACCTATGACAGATAATCTGCAAAAATTGGCGAGAAAAGCACACCTAAGGCTGATATTCTGCAGATTTTGAGAGAAATAACACACCTATGTCAGAAAATATGTTAACTATCGACAGATTATTTGACTTTGGTGTGCTTGGGTTTCTCGATACATGCAGATTATCAGTTATGGGTGTGGTCAGAGCATTGAACGGAGCTATTTCCGACAGATTATCCGACATAGGTGTGCTAGAAGAGTTAACCAGATTCCACATCCAACAGAATATCCGTCTCTACGGTGTTTATACGTTTTTTAACTGTCGCAGGCTGCTGGTTTGGCGGTAAAAAACAAGAGGACCGATCTTCTCGGCCCTCTTGCTGGGTGATTTATGCGATTGTGACGTGCGGTTCGTTGTAAGCTGCGTGTGAACCTTCGGATAGCAGTAACTACAGACTCTCAAGGAAGCGATGTTGCGCGGCTCGTCCTTCTTCGTCCCATTTGAATACACCGGCGTCTTCAAGGACGTGCGAGAAGACAATACCAACCTCGTCATAGATATACTTTTTGAGCTGTTCGGACGAGAGGGAAGCGTTGCCCTTGCTGGATCCGTCACCCTGTTCAAGCAACTTAGCGTAAATCTGGCGCGCCCAGTCGGCGTGGGAGATGGTGGTAGAGTCCGTGGTCAGCTGACCGTAGACGGCATTGGCTTTCTTGTCATTTGCCAGGCACTGCTCCATAACTGACTGAACTTTGTTGAGTTCTGGCACAAGGCGAGGAGGAAGTACAGCAAGGCCCATAACCTCGATGAGGCCGATATTCTCTTTCTTGATGTGGTGATACTCGGCATGAGGATGGAAGATGCCAAGCGGATGCTTTTCGCTGGTAATGTTGCAGCGCAATGCAAGAAAGACCTCGTAGATGTCATCTTCCAGCTTGCGAACAACAGGGGTAACCGTGTTGTGGGGCTCGCCGTTAGTTTCTGCATAAACAGAGACGGACTCGTCGGTATAGGAGCGCCATGCAGTGATGATAAATTCCGCTGCTTTGAGCGCTTCTTCTCGACTGGTGGAGGAGAGGCGGAGAACAGAGAGCGGCCACTTGAGGATCGCGCCCGCTACCTCGGGGAACTGCCTGAGTTCAAACTCTTCCGCAACTTCCGCGCGCATCATAGGGAACTCGTAACATCCGCCCTGGTAGTGATCGTGCGAGAGGATCGATCCACCCACAATAGGCAGGTCGGCATTAGAGCCAATAAAGTAGTGGGGGAATCTATCCACAAAGTCAAAGAGATTGACGAGCGCCTCGTGATCAATGTGCATAGGAATGTGATCCGAGTTCATAGCAATGCAATGCTCATTGAAGTACGCGTATGGACTGTACTGGAATCCCCAACGATGCTGATTGAGTTCAATGGGGATGATGCGCAGGTTTTGCCTAGCAGGATGAGCACCCGCGCCAGACGAAGCGCCGCGTCCGGAGTAGCCCTCGTTATCCAGGCAGAGTTGGCATGCGGGGTACTTCTCGCCAGAAGTGTTTTGAGCTGTTTTAGCTGCTGCAATCTCACGAGGGTCTTTTTCTGGCTTGGAGAGGTTGATGGTGATCTCAAGGTCTCCCCAGGTAGTTGGCGTAGTCCAGGTAATGTTTCTGGCAATGGCGCTTCTTCTGACGTAGCCAGCATCACAGCAGAGTGTGTAGAACCAGTCAGTTGCAGCGCGAGGTCCCTCAGAAGCGTACAACTCGTTGAAATGGCGTGCGACCTCGGAAGGCTTTGGCAGCAGAAGGCCCATAACACGCATGGCAAAAGAGTCCTCGCCACTCTGGGTGTTCTCGACAAGTCCATGAGAAACAGCTAGACGAGCAAGCTCGGCCAGCGTCTGATCAAGATTAAACGCCGTCAGGTCAATCTTCTCCCAAGACTTAACGGGAGCTGGACCCTCGTACGAGAGCATATCCAGCAGAGCGTTATAACACCAGGTCAGATCCTCAGTTTGAATAAGTCCGCGCTCGCATGCATACGCAACAAGCTGCTGAATGCACAGTGCGCTTTCGTTATCTGCTACAGCCATTGTGCACAAGCTCCCTGGTCAGAGATAGCGTAGTGGCGGCAAGCGCCTTCGCCAAACCACTGGTTCATTTGTGCGATAAAGGTCTCGACAAGGGCGAGAGGGACAAAGCACTGGATAGAGCCGCCAAAACCGCCGCCGTGAATGCGAACGGCGCCAGAACCTTTCAAGATGCTCTCAGCTAAGCCAAGGGCAAGCATGGCCGGCTGATACGAGCCAGAAGTAGAAACGTTCTGCAGGTACATGCCAGAACTTGCGCCGGAAGCGTTGGTGAGTGCAATAAAAGACTCAATATCAGAGTTTTGAAGATCTGCCCATCTCTTGTCTACCAGGTCATTCTCGTACCAGTAGTGAATAGCGCGGAGAAGAGCGCGGTCTCCAAGATCTTCTCGCAGCTCATTGACGCGAGCTTGGAAGTCTTCAACGGGAACCTCAGAGAGGCGAGTCTTGCCAAAAGCCGCGGCAACTTTCTGCATCTCAACAGGTACAGCGGCATACTCGTCGGTGAAGGCAACGTGATCGCAGCCAACATCAACAAGGCAGAGAGCGTAGCCGTAATCCTCAAAGTTGAGGTCCAGCTTTTCTGCCTTGGGCTCTGCGGGATCTTCAAAGTTCATGAAGGCAAGGCCGCCAAGGCAAACAGCCAGCTGATCCATAAGGCCGCACGGCTTGCCAAAGTAAACGTTTTCTGTGTTCTGGCTCATTTGGGCAAGTTTAACAGCAGAAATCTCGCTGCCACCTTCCCAGAGAGCTTCCATTGCACGGCCGGCTGCAGCCTCAAACGCAGCAGAGGAAGAAAGTCCGCCACCACCAGGGACATTGCTAACTACTGCCATGTCAAAGCCGGATGGCTCAAAACCAAGTTTGACCAGGTTTGCTGCCATACCGCGAACAATAGCCTTAGTGCTCAGATACTCAGCTTCGGTGGGCTCTAGATTTGTGTAGTCAACCTCAAAAGGATCATATCCCACGCTGGCTACACGAATAACGCCCAGGCTGTTAGGGGCGCAAATTGCATCAATAGCAACATCCAGGGCACCAGCGATGACATGACCGCCCTCGTGATCTGTGTGGTTTCCTGCAATCTCGGAGCGACCAGGCGCGTGTACCGCAAGATAGCGGTCAGCTTTTCCAAACATTTGCTCAAAGTGCTCTTTTGCGCGATTGAGCTGAGCTGTGGTTTTCTCGTCAAACGTGTGAGCCATGGTGTTCCTTTCCCTTTAGTGCTGTGAAGCTACAGGTACCTTAAAAGAATCGATAAACAATTTGCGAGCTGTAAGGCTGCTCAGGCGTGCAGGTAGGCTGAGGCCACTCTGCATGGTGAGCACAATCTGGATAAAACTCGCTCTCAAATGCAAAACCAGCGTGAGGCTTGTAAATAGCGCCGTCTTTTGCGCGAGCCTCATCAATCCAGTTGCCGGTATACAGATGGGCGCCAGGAGCGGTAATTTGAATTTCTAGTGAGCGTCCGCTTTCTGATGTGGCGAGAAGAGCGGGGCGTAGCTGGCCATTTTCATAGTTATTAATGGCAAAGCAGTGATCATAACCACGAGCAATTTTGAGCTGCTCATTATCTGCGTCAAGATCTTTGCCAATGGTCTTAGGTGTGCGGAAATCAAAGGGAGTTCCTGCAACAGCATCGATGGTTCCTGCGGAAACCGAGTCTTCTCGTAGAGGCAGATACGAATCTGCCTGGATTGTAAGCTGGTGGCCTAGAACATCACCAGAATCATGACCATTGAGGTTGAAGTACGCGTGATTGGTCATGTTTACAAAAGTTGCAGCATCAGTTGTGCAGGTATACGTAAGATTAAGCGTTGACTGCGCGGCTTCTTCAACAAGCGTATAGGCCGCAGTAATATGACGGTTTCCTGGCAGTCCATATTCTCCATCTACCAGGTCAATGCTAAAGGTTACCGTATTATGCGCTTCATCGATTTCTACCTGCCAAATGCGCTTATGGATACCAGCAACAAGATCAGTGTGCAGGTTATTTTGATTGTCTGGACCGTTGTTTTTAGGAAGGTGATAGACAACTCCATTAAGCGGAATTTCTGCTTTATCTGCTCGATTAGCAGAAGGTCCAATGGAAGCGCCAAAACAAGCTGGGTTATCTAAATACAAGTCAAACAAGCCATAGCCAAGAACGACATCTGCTTGCGTGCCATAGATATCTGGTACAGAAATACCAAGAATGGTTGCACCAAAATTACTCAATTTAACTGCTGAATGAGTGCCGCGAATAGTATAGGTAAGCGCAGCAGGGGAGTTAACAAAACTATCAAAAGGTCGAACATCAATCATCGGATACCTCCGAGATACCACTCATAGTGCATTACCCTTACTATGTTAACGTACTCATAACGAACTAACAGGAAATTATTAAGTTTTCAGTCAGTGGTATTTTTGCGGGGGCAAACGGTTAGAGCGCAGGTCAAAAGTCCTTCTCGCCGAACGGCTCTTTTTTTACCGTGAGCGTTTAATTTGCTGATAAATATGCAATTTTATCGCGTTATGTCAATCTGCCTGTTAGTATGAGTACGTAAACAAGCAGATAATCGGAGGAATACGTGACTCGCTCGCATAGTTCTAGCTCAAATAAACGCTCTGTTTCAATGGCTGAT
>CALKRF010000004.1 GCA_937990665.1 uncultured Atopobium sp. | reverse complement strand
TAATCTTGGCACGCTCACGGTACTCAAGAACGTCAGCAACAATCTGGTACTCCTGCGCCAGGTCTCCAAGCACCTTTGCGTTGGTGGAGTAGAAACCAGAACGTGTCTTTTTGAGGCCATAGGTTGGAAGCTTGAGCACGTCAAACAGGATGTGTGAAAGCTGGCTTGGAGAATCCAAGTTAAAATCCTCGCCTGCTGTCTGGTGAATACTTGCCACACGCTGTGCAATATCTTCACCCAGCTCCGAAGACTGCTTAGCAAGCTCTTGAGGGTCAACGTAGAGACCACGACGCTCCATCGCTGCAAGTACAGGCAGTAGCTGCATCTCTAGAGAAGTAAAGAGCTCCAAGGAACCATCATCTTCAAGCTTTTTAGTGAGCACAGGCACAAGAGCCCTAGCAGCTACAGCTCTTAGTGCTGCAGCAGGAATCTCGTCCGTTGGCTCAGGAAGCTCGGAGCCAAAGTACAGCTCAACCAAGCCGTTGATATCAAAGCTTGAACGATCAGACTCAAGCAGATACGCGGCAACACCCGTATCAAAAAGTCGATCAGAATCAATGGTCTCAATATCCAGTTTCTGTGGCTCAGACGAATCAACAGGGCTTACCTCATGAAGCAGTGCCTTAACATCATCTGCGGCAACACGGGCTTCTCGCAAAATACGCAAGAGCGCTGCGGTTGCGTTTTCTCCCTCAAATTTGAGAAGCGCCTTTTCTGCAGACACCCAAAGCGTGCGAGAAAGGCTAAAGAGGGCTCCAGCGTCCGCGGCTGAATCCTCAGCAACGCCAATCCACTCCTGGTTCTCAATTGCAGCAGTGAGTGCAGCAGATGCGTCTCCTGCCTGCAAAAACTCTGATGGAATAGGGAGTGCAGGCGAAGTAGAAGCAGTTTGCACGGAGGCACCAGCGGCAGAGCCACCGGCCATGCGAGCAAGCCTTGAGGTCATGCCGGTAAAGCCCAAAGCAGAGAAAGCCTTGACCACGTCATTTGGATCAAATGTTGGGAACTTAGCGTCATCCAGGTTGATATCAA
>CALKRF010000003.1 GCA_937990665.1 uncultured Atopobium sp. | reverse complement strand
CTAGACGCACTAAAGAGCTTGAAGTGGCGCTCTGGACCGCTCCGAGCGGCTTCCCACGCACACAAATAGCCCGCGTTTTGGGTGACGCAGTAAAAGCAACAAGTGTTGTCCGCGTTATGACCAAAGGTCCAAGTAAGGCACGCCGTGTTGTAGGAGTTGAGCGTCTAAGCGGCTCCGGCTCATGGAGCGAGCTTATCGATGGTCAGAAGATGCAGCTTTCTGCACCTTCGTTTTTCCAGGTCAACACTAAAGGTGCCGAGAAACTCGTTGAGCTTGTACTTTCTGGTTTGGATGTTCAGCCAGATGACGAGGCTATGGACCTCTATTGTGGAGCGGGAACTTTTACGCTTCCTCTGGCAAAGCGTGCAGGATTTGTTTCTGCTGTTGAAGCTTATGGTCCAGCGGTAAGAGATCTACGCCGTAACCTTGAACTAGCCAAGCTTGATAACGTTGACGCAGTAGGCGGAGACGCAGGCAGAGAATTCCCCGATACAGATGCTGACGTAATTATTGTTGACCCTCCTCGTGCGGGACTTGCTCCTGAAGTAATTCAGCAGCTTTCTAAGCAGCCTGCACGTGCTATTGCATATGTTTCTTGTGACCCCGCAACACTTGCGCGCGACCTTAAGCGCTTTGTTGAGATTGGCTCATACAAACCTGTGAGCATCACACCAGTAGACCTATTCCCACAGACCTTCCATGTGGAAAACGTTTGCCTGCTTAAACGGGTATAAGTTCGGAGGTCCAATGGGATATATAAATTCCATCAAAATTGCCATGCTCGTCTTCCCTTTTTTGGCATTTTTGATTACCTTGCCCTACATGATTATCAACTACCGGAAATACGGTTCTGTCAATAAACTTAGAACCTTGATTTTGTACTCCTTTATCCTGTATTTACTTACCATGTACTTCCTGGTAATTCTGCCGCTGCCAAATCCTGATACGATTCATACCACCTACACGCAGATGCTTAACCTGGTTCCCTTTTCCTTTGTTTTGGATTTCTTAAAAGAAAGTCCTTTTGAAATTTCTAAGCCTGCTACGTGGATTTTGTCAGTAAAGGATCCAACGTTTTACGTTCCTGCTTTTAACGTTTTGATGCTCATACCTTTTGGCATGTATCTTCGTTATTACTTCAAATGTAGTTTCAAAAAGACACTTTTGCTTACTGTACTTCTTAGCTTGTTCTTTGAATTAACTCAACTGTCTGGCCTTTATTTCCTATATCCAGGACCGTATCGCCTTGCCGATATTGACGATATTATTCAAAACACCACAGGTGGCTGCATTGGTTACGCTCTCGGAGCATTAGCAATGTGGTTGTTACCTTCAAGGGATAAAATTGACAAGGAAGCGCTTGAGGCTGGTTCGCAGGTTACACAAATTCGTGTTGGCCTATCACTGCTCATTGATACATTTATTGTGTCCATCCCTTATAACCTCTCAAACACCACACTTCCTTTTTCGCTCTTTATTGCTCTCTACTTTGCCATAGTTCCACTCTTTAATGGCAAAACACTTGGAAGCGCCTTATTACGTTTTAAACTCTCATACAAGAAGCAAAGAGTTTCTCGCACCATGCTAAGAGGTCTGCTCATCACAATCTATTTCTACCTGATTCCTAACGGCCTGCTGTTTTTGACTAATGAGTTTAATAAGACTCCAGACTCATTGCTCTTCCTGGAGCTAATCCCTATTTTGTTTGTTTCTTTAATTCTTTTCTTTATCATTACTGTCGTACTGATGCTTATGAACAGGCGCTTCTTGTTTGATCGACTGTTGGGCACCTACTACACAAGCACAGTACAAAATGAACAGCCTGCAGAAATTGATACGGTTGAAACTCAAGTAGAGGCTAAAAAAGACATTTAAGAGTATCAAATGTGTTTCCAAAAACAGACA
>CALKRF010000002.1 GCA_937990665.1 uncultured Atopobium sp. | reverse complement strand
CACAACTGCTTATTTTGCCCGCAAATGCTGTGGTCAAAGCCATGTTTAACGTGGATAATTTGGTGATCTTGCCGATAAACGGAGCACTTATTTTGATTCTGATTAGCGTTGTTCTGACGCTTCTTGCAGGTCTTATCCCTGCAGGTAGAGCGGCTAAGTCCGACCCAGTTCAGGCGTTGAGGAGCGAGTAAGGCGCCGCTTGCGCGCGTTCTTGGCGAGAAGACCGTCTAGTACAATCCTCGTTTGTATAGGCGAGGATTGTATATCCTACGCTGGACTTTTTACTTATTCAGACACAAGCCCTCTTGGTCAATTTCCATACATTTTGCGCAAAAAGAAGGCCACATAACGTAGCCTTCCTAAATGTAAAAGATGGTGCTTAGTTCTTCTTGTCAAAACTTAAAGTTGCGCAATTTTTATTCGTAGTGGTCAAGGACTTGACGTGACTCCCAATGGCCAACTTCTTCATGGTATATATTCTTATATACCTCACGAGTAGAGTAAGAAAGTTTCGTTTTTTTCTGGTATTGCCAAGCAGCACCACTATCAGTAAATACTGTGCCGTCAGTAAAAACAATCTCAGAGTGATCCAAGACCTGCTCAGTCCAAGCTTCTTGATCAACTACCCAAACTTGTTCTGTGCGATAGATAGGTTTACGCTCACGGGATGGGGTAGAAGAAGAGCTAGAAGTGCTTGAAGAACTAGAGGATGAAGACGAGCTTGAGGAACTAGGAGATTCTGTTGTCTCAGAGGAAGCTGTCTTTTCTGGCTCAGTTGCATCATCTGGCTTTGGAGCTGGTGCAGCAGGTACAATCTCAGTTCCTTCTGGGTCTGTGACCTTAACGCCACCTGACGTTCCTACATTTCCCTTTTCCTCTTCAGAAAGTCCTGCGTGTGTGTCCTCACTCATTACAAAGCCGTCTGAGTTGTTAAGAACCTTGTCGGTTGTAGTCTCAACAACGGGAGCTGGCTTGTCCTCTTTGGTAGAGGCATCACTTTTAGTCTCGGAAGATGCGTTCTTACTATCGTCTTTCTTCTCTTCTGC
>CALKRF010000001.1 GCA_937990665.1 uncultured Atopobium sp. | reverse complement strand
CATCGCCGTTAGCAATGCGCTCCAGGTCATCAAGCTCAGCGTATTCCATCTCAAGTGCGTATAAACACGCCTGGTAGTAGGACTGATCCGCGTCCTCAAGGTGCCTAATTCCGCCATCGATAATGTGCTGAGCTGCCAGTTTAAGCTCGTGAAGACCAACGGTAATGCGCGAGCGGAGATTTGTTTTTGCAGCTATGTTTGCAATTGGTCCGTAATATCCAACTGACCTGCGGATTGAAGTAATGTCATCAACAATTTGATCCCAGGGAATAGGGTTGTGCGTTTTAATGTGGCGCTCTCGGAGCTCCTCGAGGCATTTCTGCTGTATTTCAGTCTCGTGAAGGACCAGCTTTTTGACCAGTTCGCCCGAGCCAGGAGCGGTGATGCGAGCGGCAAATAGTCGGTTGGTATAGCGTGTGATATTTAAACGAAGTGCAGGTAGATACTTTGACGTAGCATTTTCCGACTGCAGCATACTCCTAAGCTCGGCAAGAGTTGCCTCAAGAACGGCTATCTCTCCCTTGTGGAGGCGTTCGGGCAGGTCAGAGTCTGCTTCAGGGGACTTTGATAGCACGGGCAACAGGTTGTCCGCCAAAAGCAATGTGGCGAGAATAACACCGGCAGCGATGGTAATCAGCAGATCCCTCTGCGGAAACGCTGCTCCAGACTGAGTTACCAGCGGCAAGGTGAGGATGATCGACAACGTTACCGCACCTTTTGCACCTGCAATAGTGGTAACCAGCACGTTTTTGATGAGCTCGGCCGACGTGATTGAGATGGGCTTTATAGCGCACGTGGGTTTGGGCTGCTCAGCGATCTGCTCCGAGGTTTGCTCTGAGCCCAGTTCAGCGAGCGGCTGGTCGGGTTTCTCGCCGTCGGAGCTGCTACCTGCGTCGGAGCTGCTACCTGCGAGGTCATTCTCGCTGTCGACAGAGTCTTTTCCGGTGCAAAGATGGCCGCCCTTGTGGAGCTTGTAAGTTTCCAGCGCGTAGAGCCACGCAAAGCGGACACCGTGCATGAACAGGGTAATCGCGACAACAATTCCCAGAATCTGCAGGATATTAAGGCCTCCGTTGGTGCCAGGAAGCACGGCAAGGGGGAGCTGGATCCCCAGGAAGACAAAGATGGTACCGTTGATGAGGAAGCTGATGACTTTCCAGGTAGAATCCGAGACTAATTTTTGCCTTGCAAGCAGCGTTTTATTGCTCTGCCCTCGAGGGAGCGCAATCACCAAGCCTGCCGCTACAACAGCAAGTACGCCAGAAACGTGGAAGGTTTCGGCAAGAAGATAGACAAGAAACGGCGTCAGTACTTCGTAGAGGACGTTTGCGACGGTGTCCTCGTAACCCAACCTACCAAGCATTGCGTTGATGGCAGAGAAGGCAAAGCCGGTGACAATTCCCATTGCCACGCCGCCTACAAAGAGCACCGTGAAGGATCCTGCTGCATCTATCAGCGAGAACGCACCCGTTACGGCCGCAGCTACGGAGAACTGGAATGCAACGACGCCGGATGCGTCGTTAATCAGGGACTCTCCCGAGAGAAGCGTTTGCTGGCGATGGGTCAGGTGGATGTTGGACTTGAGTGCGGTAACTGTGGCTGCATCAGTTGGTCCCAGCGCTGAGGCCAGCGCAAACGCCGCAGCTAGAGGGATTGAGGGGACCATCAGATGGAGAGCGTAGCCGACCGAAAGAACGCTGACAACCACCAGCGCAATCGCCAGCGACAAAATGCTGTTCAGGTTAAGGATAAGTGCACGAATGTTGGTTTCTCTCGTCTCGTTGAAGAGGAGTGGAGCAATGAAGAGCAGCATAAAGAGCTCGGACTCTAGGTGAATCTCTTGGACGCTGGGCAAAATGAGCGCAACTAACAGGCCGATAATCACCTGGATAACCGGGATGGAGACGTTGACAAATTTGTCGATGACCGAGGAAGCTGCGACGCAGGTCAAAACGATGAGCACGAATTCAAATGTCTCCAACAGGATTCCTTTCTGATCGTAGGTGGCAACGGCGGCGCGCCCGCGGCGGGCGTCGAGTCCGTGACGAGCGACGGGTCCACGACGAGCGACGGGTCCACGGGGCTTCTCGGCAGATAACGCTGCATTCGAGTATATACGGTTTTGCGGCTCTAGCTTGACTTGGTGCAGATAACACATGGTTTCTGCGGTGATTCGTGAGCTCTATCAGGGAGGCTTGGAATTGCGAGCCTGAAAAATGCATGAAGTCTGTGTAAAACAGCTCAGACATGACGAGAAAAACCGGCAAATAGCTCAGACTTGGCGTACTTTTCCGGCAAATTACTCAGACATGGCGAGAAAA